>DATCVR010000001.1:0-5904 GCA_036566745.1 Jiangellaceae bacterium
CGGGCTGCGGGTCGACGCCGAGCAGGCCGGGGTGGCCGACCGCGTCCACTTCGTCGACCCGGTCGGCTCCGACGACGTCGTCGCGTTCCTCAGCACTGCCGACATCGGCGTCCACCCGATGCACGGCGGCATCCCCAACCATGAGATGGCGCTGCCGAACAAGCTGTTCGAGTACCTCCACGCCGGGCTTCCGCTGGTGGTCACTGACCTCCAGGTCCTCGGCGCGTTCGTCCGCGAGCACGGCATCGGCCAGACGTTCCCGTCCGAGGACGCCGAGGGCCTCGCCGCCGCGGTCAGCAAGGTCATCGACGACCTCTCGTCGTACCAGCAGGCCGTTTCCGACCCGGAGCTGCGGGCCACGTTCACCTGGGAGCGGCAGGCCGACGTGCTCCGCCAGGTCTACGACGAGCTGCTCGGGCCGGCCTGACCTCGGCTCCGGCGGCGCGATCGCGCGGCGTCTCGGACCGGCCTGAGCACGTGCTTGACCGGCTCGGGCAACGCCCGGGCGATCCGTCGCACGAGGCGTGGCCGCGGCGGCACCACCTCGACGACCGGCCGGACCTGCGCGGCCCGGCTCTCCAGGCTCAGCTCGCGTAACAGGGCCGCGCCGCAACCGAGCACGGTGAACACCTGCAGGACGCCGTCGTCCGACGCCGAGCCCGAGCCCGTCCGCGCGCGGGCGAGGCTGGCCCGCACCTGCGCACGGTCGACCAGGTCGGTGAGGTCGTCGGCCGGCTCGGCCAGCAGCTGGTCGAGTACGTCGGCGCCGTCGCCGTCCCACACCCGGGGAATCTGCGCAGGTCGCAGACCCGCGGCATTGCCGACCCACGGAATGCCGGACCACTCCGGCATCAGCCGCTCGGTGAGCCGCCGGTGGGTCAGCGCCGCCCGTTTGTCGGCCAGGCACATGCCGAAGCCGGCCCGGATGAACTCCGGCGTGAGCAACGGCGTGACCTGGTACACGAGGTGGCTCGCGCTGCTCCAGCGACGCATCCGGGTGACGAGGTAGGCCCAGTGCAGCACCTGCGACCCGCGGAGGCCGAGACGCTCGCCGCGCTCCCGCAGGTCGTGGGCGAGAACGTCGACGTGCCGGTCGAGGCGCGGAGTCGACCACGGCCGCCCGGGACGCTTGCCCACCGCCGTGCGCAGCGCCGTGACGACCTCGGACGGGCCGACATCGTCGTGGAGCCAGGCGCCCGGGATCCACTTGCCGGTGGCGATCTCGCCGGCCGCTCCGCCCACCGTGGGCGCCGGAAGGTCCGCCAGCCAGGTCTGGCCCACCGGAGGACGCAGGACGTACGCGGCCGGGAACTCGCAGTCGTAGCGGCGCAGCAGCTGGTCAGCCCGCTCGCGCAGGGGGTGTGCGGCGATCGCGGCCGGGGTGAAGGGCGCGGTGACGGTGTGCGGGATGTCGATCCCGCGGGCAGCGCGAGCGAGCTCGAGCAGCATCGTCGCGGTCTCGGCCTCGGCAGTGGTGCTCTTGCGGGTAGAGAAGTGGGGGATGACACCGGCGTCGAGGAACGCCGCGGCCACGAGCCTGGAGTCCTTGCCACCCGACAGGCCGAACGGGATCGGCCCCGGCCACAGCATGCGCAGGCTCTCGCTGGACCGGCGGATGCCTTCGGCAGTGACGTCAAGGTCGGCGGCGGCCGGCGCGCCGGCCGCCTCGGCCACGAGGTCGTCGACCTGGGGATCCGCCCGCATCGTCACGGCCCAGCGGCCGTCGGCCTGGCGGCGTCCGCTGACGGTGACGCCCGCACTGATCTGCCGCACGCCGCGCACCGGAGTGGTCCGTCCACAGAATGCGTCGCCACCGACGAAATGCGCCCAGCCCTCTGGATCCGCGCACAGCTCGTCGCCGAAGGCATAAGGCAGGACCAGTGGGCGATTGGCGAACGCCACGACACCCTGGGTGCGGTACACGTACAGGCGGGCCATTCCCATCCAGTCCTGATGAACGCGGAATTCGCCGCGACGTTCGTCCGCGGCGAGGAGCCCGAACGGCGGCACCACGTGACGGATCTCCCGACGCTCGTCCCAGGAGGTGCGGGCCAGCCCGAGCAGGCCGTCCCGGAGCGCCGCGGGCGCGACGCCCACCGGCAGGCCGATTCCCACCGCGGTGAGCGACTCGTCGCGATCGGCCTGTGACCAGTTCCAACGCCCGGAGCCGGCGGTCGCGACGCGGATGCCCCACCCGGGTCCGCCCGCGCTGACCCGGTGCCAGCCCGGCCCGGACCGACCGATCAGATACCGTTCGAGACGAGCATCGACACCGAGCGCCGCATCGTCGATGAGCGGCCCTCGTTCGGTGAACCACGCCAATGTGACCAGCACGTTGACCGGAACGCTAGTTCGTGGCGACTTTGCCTCCAAGTCGCCACGCTTGGGACAGAACGGGCTTTCTCCGAAGTTTCCGATCGGGTTGCGTACACTCATGTGGCGCGTGAGACTGATGGTGCTCAAGAGTTTTATCGGGGAGATTCTCTACGGGGTTGATCGGCATGGGGTCGCACGTCTTCGGTCGGACGCTGACCATCGCCATGAGTCTCGTCGTGCTGGTCGCCCCGTCCTCGTACGCGGCCACCGCGGACGGCGCCCAGACATCGGCCGGCCAGTCGAAGGCCCTCGGCACGCCCGAGCGCGGGGCCCCCGACCCAGCCGAACCGACCGTGACGGCCGCGCCCTCCGTGTCTGCCACGCCGCCAGCCTCCGCCACACCGGATGGAATCGTCGGCACGGCGACCCCACCCGACACCACGCTGCCGGACGAGACGGCACCGCCCCCGGAGCCGTCCGCCACGAGCGATCCCACTGGTCCGACCGAGGTCGAGGTCGCGGAGTCCTCCGGTGGCTGGCAGACGGTCGCGCTGAGCGCCCGCCCGGGTGGCTTCGGCAGCCTGCCGGCCATGCCGTCGATGCCGGGTTCGCCCAGCGGCGCGCTTCGGGCCACCCAGCCGATCGTGTTCACCGACGAGATCGAGGTGGACCCGTTCGAGCTGGCCGGAGTCACCTGGCTGGGCGAGGGCGAGCTCCGGGCGTGGGTGCGCACCCGCAGCGACGGCACGTGGTCGCAGTGGTACGAGCTGCCCTCGGCCGACGACCACGCACCCGACCCCGGCACTGCCGAGGCGGCCCGCGAGCGGCGGGGGACCGATCCGCTGGTGGTGGCACCCTCGGACGCGATCCAGGTGCGCGCAGACGCCGCGGACCCGCAGGCCCTCAGCGACGTGCGGCTCGACCTGGTCGAACCCGGCGCCGACCCACCGCCGAGCGTCATGAACTCCGAGGTGAGCCTCGACGCGGAGCCCGACGCCGACGCCGACCCGGCCTCGCCGGGATCGGCCGTGCGCCCCACCATCATGAGCCGGGCGGCGTGGGGGGCCGACGAGTCGCTGCGCGTCGAGCCCCCGAAGTACGTACAGGTACACGGTGCGTTCGTGCACCACACGGTGAACGCCAACTCGTACACCGCCGCCGAGGTGCCGGGCATCATCCGGGGCATCTACGTCTACCACGTGCGGTCCCGGGGCTGGAACGACATCGGCTACAACTTCCTCGTCGACCGGTTCGGGCGAGTCTGGGAGGGCCGCTACGGCGGGATCAGCCGGGCTGTCCAGGGCGCCCACACGTCCGGGTACAACGACGACGCGTTCGCGATGTCGGCCATCGGCACTTACCAGGACGCCCAGCCGTCGAGCGCGATGATCAGTGCCTACCAGCGGCTGTTCGCGTGGAAGTTCGCCATTCACGGCGTCGACCCGCGCTACCCGGTCGACTACGACGGCGAGAGCTGGCCCGCCATCGCGGGTCACCGTGACGCGGCCAGCACGGCCTGCCCCGGCGCCGAGCTGTACGCCCGGCTCAGCACGATCCGGCGCGGCACGATCGTCGCCCTGGGACTCTCGCCGAGCCGCGATCTCGACAAGGACGGCATCCCCGACCTGGCCGGCACCAAGCCCGACGGAACCCTCTGGCTCATGAGCGGGCTGGCCTCTGGTGGATACGCCCCGCCACGCGCGCTGGGCGCCGGCTGGAACGCGATGACGCCGGTGATGATCCCGGGCGACTGGGACGGCGGGCGCCACGACGACCTCATCGCCAAGCGGCGCACCGACGGAACCCTGTGGCTGTTCTCCGGCCAGGGACGGGTCCCGTTCGCGTCGTCGCGTCAGATCGGCGCCGGCTGGAACACGATGAACGCGATCATCGCGCCGGGGGACTGGAACGGCGACGGCAACCCCGACCTGATGGCCAGGCAGGCCTCCGACGGGTCGCTGTGGCTGTACCGCGGCACCGGCACCGGCGGGTTCGGCGTCCGCAGCAAGATCGGCAGCGGTTGGGCCGCGATGGACGCCGTGGTCGGAGCCGGGGACTGGAACGGCGACCGGCTCATCGACCTGATCGCCCGGCGGTCGTCCGACGGAACCCTGTGGCTGTATCCCGGCGCAGGCGGCAACGCCTTCGGCACGGCCCAGCGCATCGGCACCGGCTGGCGTGGCTACCTCATCGTGGGCGCCGGCGACGTCAACCGCGACGGCCGCCCGGACCTCGTGGCCCGCACCCCGGCCGGCCAGCTGATGCTGTATCCCGGCAACGGCGCCGGCGGCATCGGTGCGCCGTCGACGCTGTCCACCGGCTGGAGCGGATTCAACCGGTTGTTCTGAGCCCCGGTCAGGACAGAGCCGGCCCGCGGCCTTTTCCACGATGTGGACGTTCAGCTCTCGACCCGAGCCCGATCTCCGTCTACTCTGGCCGCTTGATCATCTCGGAGCAATCAGGACGAGATCATCCATCGTTGTCATCCTGCTTGACCGACAGCGACACGGCCATGATCACGATGCACGGATGGAGCCCAGGACAAGCGTGACGGATTCCTTCCACCCCGATGCTCATCAGCAGGTGGAGCGCGGCATGATGAGCATCCACGCCTCGATGACTGGAGTGAGATGACGGAAGGTCCTGCGCCAATCGGCGCAAAAGCTCCTGTACATGACTACATCGACATGACCAAACCGAGTATTGCTCGTGTTTACGACGCCAGTCTCGGCGGCAAGGACAATTACGCCGTCGACCGCGAAGCGTTGAAGATGGTCCTGGAAGCGGCGCCGCACCAGGGCGATGTCTCCAAGCTGAACCGTAAGTGGCTGATTCGCGTCGTCCGTTTCCTGGCCGACGACGTCGGTATCGACCAGTTCCTCGACTGTGGTGCCGGCTTGCCCACGGCGGAGAACACCCACGAGATCGCCCAGCGCCACCACCCCGAGAACACCGTGGTGTACGTCGACAACGACCCCGCGTGCAACGTCCACGGCCGTGCGCTGCTCGAACAGAACGACCACACCCACTTCGTGGCGGCCGACCTCACCGAGCCCGACACCCTGATGTCGTTGCCGGCGGTCAGCAAGCACCTCGACCTCGACAAGCCGCTCGCGCTGATCCTGTGCGGAATCCTCCATCACGTGGACGACTCCGCCGATCCCGTCGGCATCATGCGGTCGTACATCGACCGGCTGCCGTCGGGTTCGTATGTCGCCATCACCCATTTCTGGGACCCTGCGGACGGATCCGACCAGCACGAGCTGGCCCGCGATCTCGAGGAGCGGTTCACGGCCCTCGGCCTCGGGTCGGGCTGGTACCGCACCCGCGAACAGATCGCGTCGTACTTCGGTGACCTCGAGATGGTGAAGCCGGGCTTGACCGAGCTGTATGACTGGTGGCCCGATGGCCCGATGTCGCGCCAGTACCCGGAAGAAGGCCTCATCCTCGGCGGCGTCGCCCGCAAACCGTAAGTCCTGCCCAGCACGTACCGTCCATCGAAAACGAAAGGAACTGTTGAATGACAGATCGCCTGGACACCGTAGACGACACGCACGCAGCCTTGGCAGACCGGTTCTTCGGTGCGGT
>DATCVR010000002.1:0-2804 GCA_036566745.1 Jiangellaceae bacterium
GAATGGCAGCCGGGCAAGAGCGACCCGCGCGGCTTCACCATGGACTCGATGCGCGACCGCATCGACGACCGGCTCGACACCACGCCGCCGCCGAACAAGCCCAACCCGCCCGCGCCCCGCCCGGCCGCCCGCCCGCCGTTCCCCGGCCGCGGCGCGTTCCGCCCCGGCCAGTCCAACGCCGCCATCGAGCAGCTCGGCCGCCAGCTGGTGAAGAAGGGATTCGGCAAGCACTACCGCGTCGGCCCGTCCCGGCAGTGGTCCGAGGCCGACCGGCAGAACGTCGCCGCCTTCCAGCGCTCCCGCAAGGAGCTCCGCGGCAACGCCGACGGCTACCCCGGCCCCCTCACCTGGCACCTCCTCTTCTCCTGAACGGAGCCACCCCATGAACGCCCTCTTCCCCTCCGTCCTGCGCACGGCCGTCCCCCTGCTCGCCGGATGGATCCTCACTGGCACCGGCGCCCTCGGCATCGAGGCCGACTCGGTCGCGGTCGCCGGCGGTGTCACCACCGCCGTGACCCTCGCGTACTACGTGCTCTTCCGGCTCACCGAGCTTGGCGCGGCCCGGATCGGCTGGGAGCCCCTGCGCCTGGTCGCCGGTCTGCTGCTCGGCTGGGCCCGCCCGCCCAAGTACCCCAGCACGAAGGCCACGAGTGTCGACATCCAGCTCGACCCGGTACAGGCCGCCGAGATACTGCGCGCCGTACGACGCGGCGCGGACGGCCGCCCGTGAGCACCGGAGTACCCAGCATCGACACGGCCGCCGTCTGGGCCGGCGTCCTCGTCGCCGTCGCCGGCGCCCTCGGCGTGCTCTACCGAGCCAGCCGCGGCGCCCGCCAGCTCGTCGGCCGCCTGGGCGACCTCGCCGACGACTGGCTCGGCACACCCGCCCGCCCTGGAGTCCCCGAACGCCCTGGCGTCATGCAGCGACTCGGCAGCATCGACAACCGCCTCGCCGGCCTGGACGAACGCGTCGCCGCCGTCGAGCACGAGCTGCACCCCAACTCGGGTAGCAGCCTCCGCGACGCGGTCGACCGAGTCGACGACCGCACCCGACTCATCGTCGGCGAGTAGCCACACACGGCAACGCCCCCTCTCGCACCTGTGGGTGCGAGAGGGGGCGTTTCTGCCGTGTCCGGCTACTGTTCTGGTGTCGAGTCAGAACGGGAGCCAGTATGCACTCTCTAACGCACGACCACACCGGCGCGCGCATCAAGCGACTGCGCCTCGAACGCCACCTCACCCAAAAGGCCCTCTCAGATCTCTCCCAGGTCCCCTACGGCACCCTCACCAAGGTCGAGCAAGGCGTCACCGCCGCCTCGCCCTACGTCATCGCCTCCGTCGCTCGTGCACTGCGCGTCGAGGTGGCCACGGTCACCGGCCAGCCGTACGCAACCGAGCTGCGAGCCGACGAGCTGGACGTCCTGATCCGCCCGATCCGGGAAGCGCTGGACCTGTACGACCTGGGCGCAGACCCAGACCTCGCGCCCCGACCCCATCAGCTCATCTCGGACGATGCCGAGGCGCTGCTCGTCTCCGTGCGGGCGGGCGAGATCAAGCAGGTCGCCACCCAGGTTCCCGGCCTGGTGGAGGAGGCCACCACCGCCGCCTACGCGGCTCCGAGCCAGGAGCGGTGGCTGCTCCTCGCGAGCCTGTACCGCACGTCGTACGACGTCGCGTCCAAGCTCGGCTACGCGGACCTCGCCGGCGTCGCGCTGACCCGCATGGACTGGGCGGCGCAGCGTGGCTCTGACGCCGTGTTCGGCGGCATGTACCGATACATGCGCGCCCTCACGTACCTCCGCTCTGGGGAGTACCGAACGGGGCAGCGGCTCGTCGGCCTCGGGCTGCGGACGCTGGAGCAGGCCGACGAGGGCCGGGAGCGGAGCGTCGTCACGGGGCAGTTGCACCTCGGGGCGGCTGTCATGGCGGCCCGCTCGAAGGACGGCGGTCGCGCCGAGGACCACCTCAGCGAGGCGGATCGGATCGCGGGGGAGACGGGCGAGGCGGCCGAGGTTCACTGGCTGACGTTCGGGCCGACCAACGTGGATGTTCACAGGGTCAGCGTGCTCGCCGAGCTGGACGAGTACGGCCAGGCGGCGGAGCGCGGTGCCGACGTCGTCATGCCGAAGGACTGGCCAGCGTCGCGCCGGTCGCACCACTATGCCGAGCTGGCCCGGGCACAGATGTGGACCGGCGACCTCGACGCGTCGTTCCGGAATCTCCTGACGGCGCGGAAGGCGGCACCGCAGCAGGCTCGGTATCACCAGACTGTCCGCGAGACGTACGCAGGGCTGGAGGCCGCGCGCCGTCAGCTGCCGGACAGCTTCCTCTCCTTCGGCTCCTGGCTGGGAGTCTGACGCTCAGTAAAGTCCTGGCCCCGACTATCCGAAACGGCGGATAGTCGGGGCCTTGCCGTGCCCCCACCCTGGTTTCACGCACCGACCGACGACGCCAGGGAGCGGGCATGTCCGAGCAGGAGCAGCACGACAGAGTCACGGTGGAGGTGCACCTCGGCGCGCTCCTCGTGCAGGTCTCAGACGCCATCGAGGAGCACGTCGAGGGCACCGCGCAGGCGGACATCCGCCGCGCCATCGACATGCGCAACCACCCCGGCGACGAAGCCCTCGCCCTGCTCATCGACCAGCTACTGACGCACTGCATCACGCTGGCCAACGGCGTTGGCGAGATCCCCGCCGACAGGCGGCCCCAGCGCGGCACTGCCGCCGTCGAGCACTGGGCCGAGCTCCGCACCGCTGGCCCGGCAGACGGGCCCGTCGGCACCTGGTCCTACGCCCGGCAGCTCG
>DATCVR010000003.1:0-31396 GCA_036566745.1 Jiangellaceae bacterium
GATCGAGGTGATCGGCACCTCGTTCTCGTCGAAGGCGGGCCACAGCCCGGAGAACATGCCGCGGCTGACGTGGCCGTGCAGCTCGCTCACGCCGTTGGAGCGCTGGGCCAGGCGCAGGCCCATGACCGCCATGTTGAACACACCGGGGTCGCCGCCCTCGTAGTCCTCGGCGCCCAGCGCGACGATGCGCTCGACCGGGACACCAGGGCTGGCGTTGTCGCCGCCGAAGTACTGATGGACGAGGTCGACCGAGAACCGGTCGATGCCCGCGGGGACGGGAGTGTGGGTGGTGAACACGGTGCCGGCGCGGGTGGCCTCGAGGGCGGCGTCGAAGTCGACACCGTGGTCCTCGGTCAGCTCGCGGATCCGCTCGAGGCTGAGGAACCCGGCGTGGCCCTCGTTGGTGTGGAACACCTCGGGAGCGGGGACGCCGATGATCCGGGTGTACGCGCGCACGGCCCGCACGCCGCCGACACCGAGCAGCATCTCCTGCAGGAGGCGGTGCTCGCCGGTGCCGCCGTACAGACGGTCGGTGACCTCGCGCTCGGCGAGGCCGTTCTCCTCGACGAACGAGTCGAGCATCAGCAACGGAACCCGACCGACCTGGGCCACCCACACCGCGGCGGCGAGGGTGCGGCCGCCGGGCAGCCCGACCTGGATCCGCACGGGCGTGCCGTCGGCCTCGCGCAGCACTGTGAGCGGGAGGTTGTCGGGATCGAGGACCGGGTAGCGCTCTTGCTGCCAGCCCTCACGCGACAGGGACTGGACGAAGTATCCGTGGTGGTAGAGCAGCCCGACACCGATGACGGGGACGCCGAGGTCGCTGGCGGCCTTGAGGTGGTCGCCGGCCAGGATGCCGAGGCCGCCGGAGTACTGCGGGAGAACGCTCGTGATGCCGAATTCGGGGGAGAAGTAGGCGATGCCCTTGGGTGCGTCGCCGTCGGACTCCTGGTACCAGCGCGGCTCGGTGAGGTAGCGCTGGAGGTCGTCGTGGGCAGCACGGAGGCGGCCGAGGAAGGCCTCGTCGGCAGCCAGCTCGGTCAGTCGCTCGGTGGGGATGTCACCCAGCAGCCGGACCGGATCGTGTCGCACGTCCTCCCACAGCGTGGGGTCGACCGCAGCGAAGAGATCCTGAGTCGGCTGGTGCCACGACCACCGGAGGTTGGTGATCAGTTCACCCAGCGGAGCCAGGGGCTCGGGCAGGACGGTCCGGACGGTGAGTCGTCGGATAGCTCGCACGTCGGGACACGCTAGCCGGTCCGGGGCCTGACGCAATAGTGGCCAATCGCAACATCCATGAAACATGCATGAGACTTGCACCACCCCTTGACGACCCATCCGTTCGATTTCTGGTCTCACCGATGTCACGTATCCGTCACGAACTGGGTACCGTTGCGCACGATGACCGGACGAATCCCGATCCTCGACGTCGCCCCCGTCCTGGGTTGCGGCAGCTACCCTGCCAAGGCCGTGGAGGGTGAGACCTTCGAGGTCAGCGCCACTGTCTTCCGCGAAGGCCACGATGCCGTCGCGGCCACCGTCGTGCTACGCGACCCGCGTCGGCGCGTCCGCGAGCGGGTGCACATGACCCGCACCGGCGAGCCCCACCGCGATCGCTGGCGGGCCGAGGTGACGCCCGACTCCCCTGGTGACTGGACTTTCACCGTCGAGGGTTGGTCCGATCCCGTGGCCACCTGGCGGCACGCCGCCGAGATCAAGGTCGAGGCGGGCATCGACGTCGAGCTGGTGCTGACCGAGGGCGCCCTGCTGCTCGAGCGGGCCGCCTCGGCGCTGCCCCGCGGCCGGGCCGAGGCGCGCAAGACGCTGCGCGCCGCCGCCCGGGCCACCCGCGATCGCCGGCGTCCCGCGGAGGTCCGGCTGGCCGCCGCCCTCGACCCCGCCGTGATGGCTGTGCTGGCCCTCGACCCGCTGCGCGACCTCGTCACCGAGGAAGGGCCGTTTCCCCTGCTCGTCGAGCGCGAGCGGGCGCTCTACAGCTCGTGGTACGAGCTGTTCCCGCGCTCGGAGGGTGCCGTCCGCAACGACGACGGCTCGTGGACGTCCGGCACCTTCGCCACCGCCGCGAAGCGACTCCCGGCTGTCGCGGCCATGGGCTTCGACGTGGTGTACCTGCCACCGATCCACCCGATCGGCCACACGTTCCGCAAGGGCCCCAACAACACCCTCTCGGCCGGTCCCAACGACCCCGGGGTGCCCTGGGCCATCGGCTCGGCGGCGGGCGGTCACGACGCCGTCCACCCGGACCTCGGAACCCTGGAAGACTTCGCGGACTTCGTCGAGTCGGCGCGCGAGAACGGCCTCGAGGTGGCCCTCGACCTCGCCCTGCAGGCCTCGCCGGACCACCCCTGGGTCACCGAGCACCCCGAGTGGTTCAGTCACCGCGCCGACGGCACCATCGCCTATGCCGAGAACCCGCCGAAGAAGTACCAGGACATCTACCCGCTGAACTTCGACGACGACCCCGAGGGCATCTTCGCCGAGGTCAACCGCGTGGTGCGGCACTGGATGGCCCACGGCGTGCGAATCTTCCGGGTCGACAACCCCCACACCAAGCCCGTGGCGTTCTGGCACCGCCTGCTCGCCGACATCCGGCGCACCGACCCCGACGTCGTCTTCCTGGCCGAGGCGTTCACCCGGCACGACATGATGCACACCCTGGCGAAGGTCGGCTTCCAGCAGTCGTACACGTACTTCACCTGGAAGAACGCCAAGGACGAGCTGGTCGACTACCTCACCGAGCTGCGGGACTCCGCCGACCACATGCGGCCGAACATGTTCGTCAACACGCCGGACATCCTCCACGCCTACCTGCAGTTCGGCGGTCCTGCGGCGTTCAAGATCCGGGCGACCCTCGCCGCCATCCTCTCGCCGTCGTGGGGCGTGTACGCCGGCTACGAGCTGTACGAGCACGTCGCCGTGCGCCCCGGCAGTGAGGAGTACCTGAACTCGGAGAAGTACGAGTATCGTCCCCGCGACTGGTCGGCTCACGAGCCGGGCTCCGCTCTGCACGGGCAATCCCTCGCCCCGTACCTGACCCGCCTGAACGAGATCCGCCGCGCGCACCCTGCGCTGCACCGGTTGCGTAACCTACGCTTCCACCACGTCGACAACCCCGACGTCGTCTGCTTTTCCAAGCGTGAGCCGCTGCCCGACGGAGCCGCGGACATCGTGCTCACGGTTGTCAACCTCGATCCGCACAACCCACGAGAGGCGACGGTGTACCTAGACATGCCTGCGCTCGGCTTCGATTGGCACGAGACGTTCCCGGCCCACGACGAGTTCAGTGGTGCCACCTTCCACTGGGGCC
The DNA here is from genome assembly GCA_036566745.1 of Jiangellaceae bacterium. Classification (GTDB taxonomy): domain Bacteria; phylum Actinomycetota; class Actinomycetes; order Jiangellales; family Jiangellaceae; genus DATCVR01. The sequence goes on from DATCVR010000003.1 coordinate 3,329, forward strand.
AGCACAACTACGTGCGCCTCGACCCCGCAGTCGAGCCCGCCCACGTGCTCACCGTGCGGAGGTGGAACGCATGAGCCTCGACTCGACCAACGAGCGCAACCGGGTCGAGCCCGGCTCGCCCAGCGGTGTGGTCCGCCCCGCGCCGGCCGGCCGGGCGCTGCCCGACGCCTCGTCCGCGCCGACCACAGCCGTGCCCGCGCGTGGCACCGACCCCGAGTGGTTCAAGCGTGCGGTCTTCTACGAAGTCCTGGTGCGCTCGTTCAACGACTCCGACGGCGACGGCGTCGGCGACCTGCGCGGACTCATCCAGAAGCTCGACTACCTCGAGTGGCTCGGCGTCGACTGCCTGTGGCTCCCGCCGTTCTTCCAGTCGCCGCTGCGCGACGGTGGCTACGACGTGGCCGACTACAAGAAGGTGCTGCCCGAGTTCGGCACGCTCGAGGACTTCAGGGACTTCATCGAGGCCGCCCACTCACGCGGCATGCGGGTCATCACCGACTTCGTCATGAACCACACCAGCGACCAGCACCCGTGGTTCCAGGCCTCGCGCAACGACCCCGACGGCCCGTACGGCGACTTCTACGTCTGGGCCGACGACGACACCGCCTACGCCGACGCCCGCATCATCTTCGTCGACACCGAGCCGTCCAACTGGACCTTCGACCCGGTGCGCAAGCAGTACTACTGGCACCGCTTCTTCAGCCACCAGCCGGACCTCAACTTCGAGAACCCGGCGGTACGCGAGGCGATGCTCGACGCGCTGCGGTTCTGGCTCGACCTCGGCGTCGACGGCTTCCGTCTCGACGCGGTGCCCTACCTGTACGAGGCCGAGGGCACCAACGGCGAGAACCTCCCCGAGACCCACGCCGTGCTCAAGCAGGTCCGCAAGATCATGGACGACGAGTACCCCGACACGGTGCTGCTGTGCGAGGCCAACCAGTGGCCCAGCGACGTCGTCGAGTACTTCGGCGACCCCACGGTGGGCGGCGACGAGTGTCACATGGCCTTCCACTTCCCGGTCATGCCGCGCATCTTCATGGCCGTGCGTCGCGAGTCTCGCTACCCCATCAGCGAGATCATGGCGCAGACCCCGGAGATCCCTGCCGGCTGCCAGTGGGGCATCTTCCTGCGCAACCACGACGAGCTGACCCTCGAGATGGTCAGCGACGAGGACCGCGACTACATGTGGTCCGAGTACGCCAAGGACCCGCGGATGAAGGCCAACATCGGCATCCGCCGCCGGCTCGCGCCGCTGCTCGACAACGACACCAACCAGATGGAGCTGTTCACCGCCCTATTGCTGTCGCTCCCCGGCTCGCCGGTGCTCTACTACGGCGACGAGATCGGCATGGGCGACAACATCTGGCTGGGCGACCGCGACGGCGTCCGCACGCCCATGCAGTGGACGCCGGACCGCAACGCCGGCTTTTCCACCGCCGATCCCGGGCGGCTCACCCTTCCGGTGATCATGGACGCCGTGCACGGCTACCAGGTCACCAACGTCGAGGCCCAGCTCACCAACAGCTCCTCGCTGTTGCACTGGACGCGCCGGATGATCGAGGTCCGCAAGCAGAACCCCGCGTTCGGCCTGGGCGACTTCACCGACCTCGGTGGCTCGAACCCCACGGTGCTCAGCTACGTGCGCACGTTCGGCTCCGACGTCGTGCTGTGCGTCAACAACCTGTCCCGCTTCCCCCAGCCGGTCGAGCTCGACCTGCGCCGGTTCGAGGGGATGCAGCCGGTCGAGCTGCTCGGCGGGGTCCGCTTCCCGCTCATCGGGGAGCTGCCCTACTTGCTGACCCTCAGCTCGCACGGGTTCTACTGGTTCCGGTTGACCACCCCGCCGGAGGAGATGACGTCGTGATCGGCGACCCAGCACTGCACCAGGCCATCGACCTGCTCGCCGAGTGGCTCCCGCATCAACGCTGGTTCGCCGGGAAGGATCCGTCGGTCGACGGTGTCCGGCTCGTCTCGGCCACTCTGATCAACGAGGCCGAGCCCCGGGTCTGGCACACGTTGGTCGAGGTGACACAGGGTGACCGGCGGGAGATCTACCAGATCCCGCTGACCTTCCGGCGAGGCTTCGTCGATCGCCTCGAGCACGTCCACATCGGGCAGACCGACGCCGGCCACGTCTACGACGCGTTGCACGACAAGGACGCCACCACGGCGCTGTTGCAGTACTTCGACGGCCACAACGAGGTCGGCGACCTGCGCTTCCACACCGAGCCGGGGGCCATCGTGCCCTTCGGGGAGCCGTCGCTGGCCCTGCCGGTCGAGCAGAGCAACACCTCGCTCGCCTACGGCGACGTCGCGCTGCTCAAGGTGTTCCGCCGCATCCAGCCGGGCCTCAACCCCGACGTCGAGGTCCACGACGCTCTCACCCGCGCCGGGTCGCAGGTGGTCGCGCCATTGTTCGGCTGGATCGACGGCTCGTGGGAGGCCCGCTCCGAGGGCGGTCCGCGGGTCGCCGGTGTGGCCGCTGACGCGGCTGAGGCGGCTGAGGCGGCTGAGGCGGCTGGCGGGCAGGATCGCCACGAGGCCAGCCTGGCGATGCTCCAGGCGTTCCTCACCACGGCGTCCGACGGCTGGGCGCTGGCCACCGCCAGCGTCCGCGACCTCTACGCCGAGGGCGACCTCCGGGCCGACGAAGTAGGCGGCGACTTCGCGGGCGAGGCGTTCCGGCTCGGCGCGGCCACGGCCGAGGTCCACCGAACCATGGCCGAGGTGCTGCCCACGTCCGAGCTGAAGGCCGACGACCTCGTGGCCCTGGCCGAGCAGATGCGCCGGCGTCTCGACGAGGCGGTGGCGGTGGTGCCCGAGCTCGAGCCCCACCTGCCGGGGTTGAAGGCTCAGCTCGACGCCGTCACCGAGGTCACCCATGCGGTGCCGGCGCAGCGGATCCACGGCGACTACCACCTCGGCCAGGTCGTGCGCACGGTCGTGGGCTGGAAGATCGTCGACTTCGAGGGCGAGCCGTCGCGGCCACTGGCCGAACGCACCGCGCTCGAGTCGCCGCTGCGTGACATCGCGGGCATGCTGCGCTCCTTCGACTACGCCGCACGTCATCTGCTCGTCACCGACTACCAGCCCGACCACCCGTCGTACGAGCAGATCGAGTTCCGCGCGATCGAGTGGGCTCAGCGCAACCGCGACGCGTTCTGCGAGGGCTACGCCCGGGCGGCCGGGTTCGATCCGCGTGACGACCAGGTGCTGCTCTGCGCGTACGAGGCGGACAAGGCGGTGTACGAGGTCGCGTACGAGGCCCGGCATCGTCCGGCCTGGATCTCGATCCCACTCGCGGCCGTCGAGCGCCTGTCCGGAGGGTCCTGACCATGCCGCCCCTCGGCGATGCGGCCGGCGTGGGTTCCACTCCGGTACTCGGCGAGGTCGACGTCCACCTCATCGCCGAGGGGCGGCACGAACGGCTCTGGGACGTCCTCGGGGCCCATCCCACCGGCGACGGCACCACCTTCGCCGTGTGGGCGCCGAACGCGCGCGAGGTCCGGGTCGCGGGCGACTTCAACGGCTGGAACGGCATCACCCATCCGCTGGCACCAGCCGGTGGTGGCTTGTGGGCGGGCTTCGTCGAAGGCGTGGGCGACGGCGCGCTGTACAAGTACCAGCTCCTCGGCGCCGACGGCCGCTGGCGGGAGAAGGCCGACCCGCTCGCCCAGCGCAGCGAGGTGCCCCCGGCGCAGGCCTCGGTCGTCCACACCTCGTCGTACGCCTGGGGTGACGACGACTGGATCGCCCGGCGCGACCCGCACACCGTCCACGGCGGCCCGATGTCGATCTACGAGGTCCACCTCGGGTCGTGGCGGCACGGTCGTTCGTACCGCCAGCTCGCCGACGAGCTCACCGCGTACGTCGTCGAGACCGGCTTCACCCACGTCGAGTTCCTGCCCGTGGCCGAGCACCCGTTCGGTGGGTCGTGGGGCTACCAGGTCACCTCGTACTACGCGCCCACGGCGCGGTTCGGCCCACCCGACGACTTCAAGTACCTCGTCGACACGCTCCACCAGGCCAGCATCGGGGTGATCCTCGACTGGGTGCCCGCCCACTTCCCGAAGGACGACTGGGCGCTGGCCCGCTTCGACGGCACGCCGCTGTACGAGCACGCCGACCCGCGTCGCGGCGAGCAGCCCGACTGGGGCACGTTCGTGTTCGACTTCGGCCGGCCCGAGGTGCGCAATTTCCTGGTCGCCAACGCCCTCTTCTGGCTGTCGGAGTACCACGTCGACGGGCTGCGGGTCGATGCCGTGGCCTCGATGCTGTATCTCGACTACTCGCGGCCCGACGGTTCGTGGGTGCCCAACGTCCACGGCGGGCGGGAGAACCTCGAGGCGATCTCGTTCCTGCAGGAGACCAACGCCACCGCGTATCGCACGGTCCCGGGCATCGTCACCATCGCCGAGGAGTCCACGGCCTGGCCCGGCGTCACCCGTCCCACGCATCTCGGCGGGCTCGGCTTCGGACTGAAGTGGAACATGGGCTGGATGCACGACGCCCTGAACTACCTCGCCCACGATCCGGTCCACCGCCAGTTCCACCACCACCAGATGACGTTCTCGATGATGTACGCGTACAGCGAGAACTTCGTCCTGCCGCTCTCCCACGACGAGGTCGTCCACGGCAAGGGCTCGCTGCTGCGCAAGATGCCCGGCGACCACTGGCGGCAGCTGGCCACGCTGCGCGCCTTCTACGCTTACATGTGGGCCCACCCGGGCAAGCAACTGCTGTTCATGGGCGGCGAGTTCGGCCAGGACACCGAGTGGGCGGAGTCCGGCGAGCTGGCCTGGCACCTCCTCGGCGCTGCCGGCCACGCCGGGCTGAAGCGCCTGGTCACCGACCTCAACCACGCCTACCGCGGCGCGCCCGCGCTGTGGTCGCTCGACTCCGACCCCGGCGGCTTCGAGTGGATCGACGCCAACGACGCCGCGGGCAACGTCTTCTCGTTCCTGCGCCGCGGCGCCGACGGCTCGACGATGGTGTGCGTGGTCAACTTCTCGGCGATGCCCCACGACCGGTACCGCCTCGGCCTGCCATCGGCGGGCACCTGGCACGAGGTCCTCAACACCGACGCCGAGGTCTACAGCGGCTCGGGCGTGGGCAACCTCGGCGCGATCGAGGCGATCCACGAGCCCTTCCACGGCCGTGCTGCATCGGCCACCGTGCGGGTTCCGCCGCTGGGAGCCCTCTGGCTGCGGCCGGCCTGACGTTCACCCGCCGAATTCGATCGTCACGAACCGGGGCCGGTAGACCGACACGTCCGTGATCACCAGCTCCGACGGACCCTCGGGGGTGGTGCCGTGGACGCTGTACGACACCAGCAGGCGGTTCGGGCCACGGTCGATGTGCGGATGGGCCTGCGCGTTGTACGTGTACAGGGCGGGGTCGCCGTAGACGCCGTCGACGCCGGTCTCGGGCGTGGAGTACAGCACGGTCTTGTCGACGAACGGCCCATACGGCGTGGGCGCGACGAACCCGACGATGTCGGCGCTGTAGGGCTGCGTCGTGTCGTGGGTGACCAGCAGGAACGCGTCGCCCATCGGCGCCACGCTGAACTCGTTGGCCACCCCGGCCAGGCGGCGGTCGGCGTCACGCTCGTCTGCCGACCATGTGCCGTCGTCGGTCAAGAACTCCCAGCTCCCGGTCAGGCTGTCCCCCTCGACCCTGGCCACCTGCAGGTACTTCACGTCATGACGGTCGTCGGTGCCGTAGACGTAGGTGTGGCGGCCGTGCCGATGGACCGCCGACCCCCACAGGACGCCCTGGCGGACCTCGAGCGGCCGCACCGTGGGATGTCGCCGCAGGTCGTCCAGGTCGAAGGTGGCGATGACATTTTCGTAGTGCCAGCCGTCGGACCACTCGTGCACGCGTTACAGGACTTCCAGCGTCCCGTCATGGATCTGGGCCGCGCCCGCCCACGCCACTCGCCCGTCCGGCCAGCCGTAGTCGCAGAGGTCGAGCAGTCCCCGAGGCTCCGCGACCGTTCCGCCGACGTACGTCGTGAGGGTCTCGCCGTCCTGGACGACGATCGCGTTGGGCACCATGTCGGTCTCGTCGGAGCGTGACCCGTCCGCCTCGATCGTGCCGAGGAAGGTGTCGGAGACGATCCAGGCGGTGCGCCCGTCAGGCAGCTCGACCGCGTAGGTGCTGTCCGAACCGGTCCAGGTGTCGGCACGCGTGTTGTCGTCGCCGTAGCCGTTGAACGCCCCGGTGAGCTGGTCGTGCTCCGCTCCCACCACCTCCGGAACGCGCAGCGTCGCGGCCGTCTCGGCCACTGCCGGCAGGAACGAGGACATCGCCGCGGCGGAGACGGCGCGCTGCCGCAGCTCGTTGAGCCGGACGACCTCGGCCCCGACGGCGGCGGCGATCGTCTCACTCGCCCTGTCGATCGCCCTACCCACCGCCGACAGGGTGTCTTCTGCCCCGGGTACACCGGCGACGATCGGCCTCATCGTCCGGTGACACACCAGGTCATAGAGCTCGTCCAACTCCCCACGGGCCTCGGCGCTGGTGGCTCGTGCCAGCTGGATGGCCTCGGTGAGGTCGTTGCCCGCACCCCAGATCATCGGCTCACCCGAACACCGCGTCGTCGAACTGGACGGTCACGAACCGCGGCCGGTAGATCGACACGTCGCGATGGACCGAGAGGTCTTCGCGTCGGAGCCCTCGGCCGGCGGTCTGGGCGCTGTGCACGTTGTAGGACACGACGAGCCGGCCCGGACCGCGGTCGATGTGCGGATGCGCCAACGAGTTGTACGTGTAGATGTTCGGGTCGCCGTAGCTGCCGTACCGTCCGGTCTCCGGCGTCGTGAACAGGACGGTCTTGTCCTCGAACGGTCCGGTCGCCTGCGGTTTGCAGCTCGGCGATCGCCCCGCTGAGGTCGTCGCTGGTCAAGGCAGCACCATCGGAGAGTCCGAGTGGTGTGCCATCACGACCGTGTAGGTGTTCATCGGCGCCCGCGCTGTGACGTGTCGTGCGTCATACGTCGAAGCCGATGGTCACGAAGCGCGGCCGGTAGATCGACACGTCGTCGAACAGGTCGCTCTCCTGGCGGAGGTTGGCACCGCGCTGCGCCCAGCTGTGCACGTTGTACGAGACGACCAGGCGGCCCGGGCCACGGTCGATGTGCGGATGAGCGTGGGAGTTGTGGGTGTAGACGTTCGGATTGCGATAGGTCCCGGCCACTCCTGTCTCCGGCGTCGTGTAGAGCACGGTCTTGTCCTCGAACGGCCCGTACGGCGTCGGCGCGGCATAGCCCACGATGTCGGCGCTCATGACCTCGGTGGTGTCGTGGGTGAGCAGGAGGTACCCGCCGTCGATCGGGGTGACGCTGAACTCGTTGGCGACCCCGGCGAGGTGGTCGGCGGCGCGGAACTCGTCCGAGGTCCAGTTGCCCCCGGCATCGAGGTACTCCCAGGCCCCGAACATGCTCGGACCCTCGATCCGGGCGATGCGCAAGTGCTTCGTCGTGCCAGTGTCCCGCGATCCGTAGACGTAGGTGTGGGTGTCGGTCCGGTGGATGGCCGACGCCCACGACACGGTGCGTTGCCGGGTGGGCACGTCGTGCCGGGCGATCGGGCGCCGGAGGTCGCCCGGATCGAGCCGTAGGACGGTCAACCCGACCGCCCGGGTGCCGGCCTCGTAGCGCCGGTAGGCGATCTCCACCGCGCCGTCGTGCAACTGGGCGTCGCCGGCCCAGTACACGTGGTCGCCCCGCAACGAATGGGCGGTCAGGAGCGACTCCGGCGCGCCAGGCACGCCACCGGTGATCGTCCGGAACCGGTCGCCGTCCTGGACCACGAACGTGTTGTTGACCATCGGCGTCGTGCCCCCGAGGCTCCGGCTGGGTGGTCGCGAGCCGTCCGGGTTCACGGTGCCGAGGTAGGTGTCGGAGAAGATCCACAGGCTGCGGCCGTCGGGCAACTCGACCGAGTACGTGCTGTCCGCGCCGGTCCAGGTCTCGGCACTGGAGTTGTCGTTGCCGTACGCGTTGAACAGCGCGGTCAGCGGGTCCACCTCGACGGCGACCACGCGCGGCACTCGCACCACCGGAGCGGGCCGCACGACCGGGGCGGCCGTGCCGGTCGCCGACGAGTCAGGCGCCACCGCGCTCCGGTGCAGCTCGAGCCGGACGACCTCGTCATGGATCGCCCGGTAGACGATCCGCCCGGTCTCGGTCACCGCGTTGATCACCGGCTCGGCCGGGGCCGCGACCGCGTGCCCGTGAGCGTGCATCCGGCGGACCCACAGACGCAGCTCCTCGCGTATCCGCCGGATCGCCTCGTCGGCGTCGGAGTTGGCGCGTCGCACCGATGCGATCGCCGCGTCGAGATGGTTCTCACCTCCGGTCACGGCGCGAACCGGACCGTGACGAATCGCGGCCGATAGATGCTGGCGTCGCTGTAGACCTCGAGTGGTTCGCCGGGCTTCCGTCCCGGTGACGCGAAGGCGTTCACGTTGTAGGAGATGAGCAACCCGTCGGAGCCACGGTCGACGCCGGGATGGGCGTGCGCGTTGCTGGTGTAGACGTTGGGGTTGCGGTAGGTGCCGGCCGCTCCGGTCTCCGGCGTCGTGTAGAGCACGGTCTTGTCCTCGAACGGGCCGAGTGGCGATGATGCCGCGTAGGCGACGATGTCCGGCGACAGCGGCTCCGTGGTGTCGTGCGTGACCAGCACATACGCATCGCCCATCCGGGTCACGCTGAACTCGTTCGCCACGCCCGCGAACTGGTTGGCGGCTGCCGGCTCGCGGTCCGACCACTGCCCGTCGGCGGTGTAGAACTCCCAGGTGCCCATCAGGCTGTCGCCTTCGATCCGGGCGACGCGCAGGTGCTTCGTCTCGCTGATGTCCTCGGCGCCGTACACGTAGGTGTACCCGTCGGCCCGGACCACGGCCGATCCCCACGAGACGAAGGACGTGGCCTTCAGCTCCCGCACCTCCACCGGCCGAGTCAGGTCGGCCGGATCGAAACGAGTGATCGCGAGCCCCTGCGCGAACCCGTACGGACTGTGGCGGCGGTAGGCGATCTCGAGGTGGCCGTCGTGCATGACGGCGTCGCCCGCCCAGAAGACACTTCCGCCGGTGAAGCCGAGATCGCGGGCTTCCAGGAGCGACGCGGGGGCACCGGGCCGGCCGCCGATGATCGTGGTGAGCCGGTCGCCGTCCTGGACCACGAAGCTGTTGTTGAGCATCACGGTGGCTCCCCCCTCCTCCCGGACCACCGGCCGTGAGCCGTCCGGGTTCACGATGCCGAGGAACGTGTCGGAGAAGATCCACAGCGTCCGCCCGTCCGGGAGCTGGATCGAGAAGGTCGAGTCGCCGCCGGTCCAGTTCTCGTCACTGGAGTTGTCGTCTCCGTAGTCCTGGAACCGCCGGCTCAGCGGGTCCACCTCGACGCTCACCACCCGCGGCACCCTGGCCGGTCGCACCCCAGCCGCGGTCCGCGGTGCGGCAGCGTCCGCGAGTCCGGCAGCGTTCGTTTCCGCGTCGACCGCACGACCGCGCCGGGATCGCAGCTCCTCCACGCGGGCGATCTCGGCCCGGATGACCCGCTCGATCAGCTGGTCCGTCTCCGCCGACGTGCGATGCACCAGAGCCGCGGCCTCGGCACTCGGGAACCCGAGCTCGCGCAGCCGCCGGGCCCGCCGCCGCGCGACGTCCTGCATCGCCTGGAAACCCCTCTCGGAGGCGTCGTCGGCGGACCGCAACAGGACGACCGCGGCGTCGAGATCTCCGCTGGTCACGAGCCGAACCGAATCGTCACGAAACGCGGCCGGAAGACCGTCACGTCGCCGATCACCTCGTCGGTGTTCGCGTTGTCCGCCTCGCCCGGCAGCGGCCAGGCGTGGACGTTGTACGACACGAGCAACCCGCCAGGACCACGATCGACGCTCGTGTGGGCGTGAGCGTTGTGGGTGTAGACCCGTGGGCTGCCGTACGTGCCGTTCGCGCCGGTCTCCGGGGTCGTGTACAACACCGTCTTGTCCTCGAACGGGCCGTACGGCGTAGGCCCCATGTACCCGACGATGTCGGGGCTCAGCGGGGTCGTGGTGTCGTGGGTGAGCAGCAGGTAGCCGCCGTCGAGCGGGGTGACGCTGAACTCGTTGGCCACGCCGTGCAGCTGCCGGGTGGACGCGTTCAGGTCCGGGGACCACCGGCCCTCGCCGGTGTAGTACTCCCAGTCGCCGATCATGCTGTCCCCACGAACCCGCGCGCGATCTGCAGGTACTTTCCGGACGGCGCGTCCTCGGAGCCGTACACATAGGTGTACCCGTCCGCGCGACGCACCGCGGATCCCCAGGCGATCGGGCTCTCGTCGGGCAGCTCCACCTGGTCGACCGGTGCGTCCAGGGAGTCGGGATCGAACGTGACGACGGCACAGATCCCGGCGAACTCCGAGTCGACGTAGCGGCGGTACATGATCTCGACCCGGCCTTCGCACAGCTGCGCGTCGCCGGCCCAGTAGAGGTCCAACGGGCCCTTGGCGCCGAACGGAGCCACGACCGGTCCGGGCACCGTCCCGGAACGCCCCGACCGCCGCGATCCCATGACCGTGGACAGCGACGTGCCGTCCTGGACCACGAGCGTGTTGGCCGGCATGTACAGCTCGCCACCCTCGACCAGCGCCGGCCGGGTTCCGTCCGGGTACACCGGTCCGACCAGTGTGTCGGAGAAGACCCAGACGACCCGCCCGTCCCGAAGCTTGACGGAGTAGGTGCTGTCCGCGCCGGTCCATCGGGTGGCGTCGGTGCTCGCGTCGGCGTAGGCGTTGAACAGTTGCGTCAGCTCATCAGGCTCGACGGCGAGGACGGGCGGAACGGTCGTCCGGCCAGGCGCGGCCGTGGCGCTCGGCGTCGGCTCGTGCACGGACGCGATCGGCGCACCGGCGCCCCGGGCGGCCCGGGCGTCCTCCCGCTCGCGGATCCGATCGATCCAGTCGAGCTGGCACTCGATCTTCCCGCCCACCCGGTCGCGGAACGACACGACGGCGCTGCCGGCACGGATCGCCAGCTCCTCGATGCGGGCGCCGATCGCCGAGGCGGCCTCGCCGCGAGCCTCCGGTCCGATCACGGCCAGGAGGCGGCGCGTGGTCTCCCTGATCTCGGCGACCAGATCGCCGGCCAGGCCGTGCACGTCCTCGCGCGCGCACTCCAGCTCGGCGGTCGCGGCCGCGATCCGGGACTCGTTCACCCCTGTGCAGGTCCGCCGACGATGTCCGCGGTGACGTCGCCCCGGCCGCTGGGTGTCCCGGCCGTCGTGTCCCGTGCGGCCAGGTCCAGGACGCGCCGGGCCCGCTCGACCATCGCGACGTCTAGGAAGCTGCCGTCCTGGAGTACGACGACTCCGGCGCCCGCCTCCTGCGCCCCGGCCACGGCCGTCACCACCTCCTCGGCCTGCTCGACCTCCGCCGTCGTGGGCGTGAACGCCGCCTCGATGACCGCGAGCTGACGCGGGTGGATGGCCGCCCGGCCGACGAAGCCGAGCCGCCGTCCGAGCCCGGTCGAGGAGGCCAGGCCGGCCAGGTCGGTGACGTTCGGGTACACCGCCATGGCCGGTGGCGGCAGTCCGGCCGCCCGCGCGGCCACGACCAGGCGCTGACGGCTCCACGCGAGCCCGTCGTCGTCGCTCACCCCGAGGTCGGACCGGAGGTCGGCCTCCCCCAGGCCCACCGTCGCCACCCCGGGGGCTCGGGCGATCTCGCCGGCAGCCTCGACGCCCGCGGCGGTCTCGATCAGCACGTGAACCCGGCGCGGACCCACCACGGCCACCACGGCGGCCACGTCGGCGGGCGAGGTCACCTTCGGCACCCGGACGCCCACCTCGCCCGGCAGCCGGGCGACCATCGCCAGATCGGGCTCCGCCCAGGCGGTGCCCAGCGCGTTGACGCGGACCTGGACGGCCCGGCCGCGACGATCCGCGAGGAGAGCCGGCAACCCCGCACGCGCGCGGTCCTTCGCCACCGGCGCCACGGCGTCCTCGAGGTCGACGACCACTACGTCGGCGCCGCCGTCCAGGGCCTTGCCGACCACGTCCGGGCGGTCGGCCGGTGCGTAGAGCAGCGTGACGACGACGGTCATATCGCGCCCTCCCGCCGGAGTCGGGCCAGCTCTTCGGCGCCGTAACCCAGCCCGGCCAGCACTGCGTCGGTGTCGGCGCCGTGGGCCCGCCCGGCGAAGCGCACCCGGCCCGGCGTCTCCGACAACCGGAACAGCACGTTCTGCATCGCGACCGACCCGAGATCGTCGTCCTCGGCGTGCACCACCGTTCCCAGCGCGGCGAACTGCGGGTCGGCGACGATGTCGGACGCGTCGTAGATCGGCGCGACGGCAGCCTCGGCCGCCTCGAACGCGGCCACCACCTCGTCCCGGCTGCGCTCGGCGATCCAGGCACCTACGGCCGCGTCGAGGTCGTCGGCGTGCTGGACGCGTCCCGCGCCCGTCGCAAACCACGGCCGGTCGACCACGTCGGCTCGCCCCACCAGGCGCATGACCCGCTCGGCGATGTTCTGCGAACTGGTGGAGACCGCCACCCAGCGCCCGTCGGCGCACCGGTAGGTGTTGCGGGGGGCGTTGTTGACCGATCGGTTGCCGGTGCGCGGCTGGACCGTCCCCAGCTGGTCCCACTGGGTGATCTGTGGGCCGAGCACGGCGAGCATCGGTTCGACGATCGCGAGGTCGACCACCTGACCACGCCCGGTGCCGTGGCGGGCGAACAGCGCCGTCGTCACCGCATACGCCGAGGCCAGCGACGCGATCCCGTCGGCGAGCCCGAACGGCGGCAGCGTCGGTGGTCCCCCGGGCTCGCCGGTCATCGCGGCGAAGCCACTCATCGCCTCGGCGAGCGTCCCGAAGCCGGGCCGGCGGCGGTACGGCCCGAGCTGGCCGAACCCGGTGATACGGGCCAGGACGAGGCCGGGGTTGGTGGCCGCGAGCTGGTCGTAGCCGAGCCCCCAGCGCTCCAGGGTGTCCGGGCGGAAGTTCTCGACCACCACGTCGGCACTGGCGGCGAGCCTGGCGAAGACCTGCTGGCCGCCGGGCGTGGACAGGTCGGCCGTGACGGCCTGCTTGTTCCGGCCCAGCGTCTTCGACCAGAGGTTGTGGCCCTCCTTCGCGGCTCCGTGGCCGCGGGCCGGATCGGGGCGCCGGGGGTGCTCGACCTTGATCACCTCGGCGCCCATGTCGCCCAGGTGCATCGCGGTGAGCGGCCCGGCGAACAGCGTGGACACGTCGACCACCCGAACCCCGCTCAGCGGCCCGTCTCTCGTCGGTTCCGGACTCATCACGGTGCACCGTCCCGGGTCGCGAGGAAGGCGTCGACCTCGGCCCGGAGCGGCATCGACGACGACGCCCCGAATCGCTGGACGGACAGGGCCGATGCCGCCGACGCCCGGCGCAGCGCCGCGTCCGTTCCCAGCCCTTCGACCAGCGCCGCCGCCAGGACGCCCACGAACGTGTCGCCTGCCGCGGTGGTGTCGACGGCCTCGACCTCGAAGGCCGGGACGAGCTCCGGCTCGGCGCCGGCGACCACGTGGGCGGCACCGCGACGGCCGAGCGTCACGACCACCTCGCCGCAGCGCTCGGCCAGCGCCCGGGCGGCGTCCATCGGGTCGGCGACGCCCGTGATGACCGTCGCCTCGTGCTCGTTGGGGACCAGGAGGTCAACGTGAGCCAGCAGCGCGTCGGACAGCGCGAGCGCCGGAGCCGGGGTCAGAACGGTCCGTACCCCGGCGGCGCGGGCGTGGGCCGCGGCGGCCTCGACGATCGGCAAGGGCAGCTCGAGCTGGAGCAACAGCATCGCCGCGGAGGAGATGACGGCCCGATGCGCGTCGGTGAGCGCGGTGAGTGTGCCGTTGGCGCCGGCGACGACGACGATGGAGTTGTCGCCGCCGCCGTCGACGGTGATGTGGGCGGTCCCGGTGGGCTGGTCGTGGCTGACCGCGACGCCGTCGACCCGCACGTGCTCCGCGCGCAGCAGCTCGACGATCTCGCGGCCGAACGCGTCGTCGCCCACGGCACCCGCGAACACCACCGGAGCGCCGCCCCGCGCGGCCGCCAGCGCCTGGTTCGCCCCCTTGCCACCGGGCACGGTGCGGAAGGCCAGCCCCGACACCGTCTCGCCGCGTCCCGGTGCCCGTGGCACGGTCACGACCAGATCCATGTTCGCGCTGCCCAGCACGGCGATCGTGGCCGGACCCGGTGCCGTCATCGTCGTTCCTCCCGCCCGGGGGCGGCCGCCAGCGTGCGGTCGGCCAGCTCATCGAACCCGATGCCGTCGAAGCCGCTCACGCTCGAGGCCAGCCGGTTGCGCAGGGGCGCCGTCCAGCGTTCGGGAAGCGCCGCCGCACCGTTCAGCCCGCCCACGATCGACCCGACCGTCGCGCCGTTGGAATCGGTGTCCCATCCCCCGCCGACGACCGCCGTGATGGACCGGGTGAAATCGCCCCGGCCAAAGCTGAGGGCGGCCGCCGTGAGCGCCGCGTTGTTCAGCACATGCACCCAGTGGAGGTGTCCGTAACGCGCCTCGACCTCGTCGACGACCAGCTCGGCGTCGGTGTGTCGGGCCCCGGCGGCGCGGCCGAACCGGATGGCCTCGGCGTAGCGGGACTCGGGCGGCACCACGGCCGAGGCGGCGTCGAGGACCTCGTCGACCGTCGTCGCCACCACGGCCACGGCGCAGGCCGCGGCCACGAACATCTCGCCGTAGACGCCGTTGCGGGTATGGCTGACCACGGCGTCGCGCCAGGCCAGCTCGGCGGCCCGGGCCGGGTCGCCCGCGCATGCCCAGCCGAACACGTCGCCCCGGATCTGCGCGCCGATCCAGTCGCCGAACGGGTTGCGCACCCGGGCGGAGGCCGGTGGGACGTGGCCCAGCAGGAGGTTGCGGTACGCCACCCGCTCGGCGGTGAACACCCGTCCGGCCGGAAGCTCGGCCAGCCAGGTCTCGGCCACGTCGTCGCTGGTGAACGACGGTCCGTGCCGCTCGAGCAGGGCCAGGGCGATCAGCGCGAAGTTGAGGTCGTCGTCCTCGGGCATCCCGTCGATGTTCTCGGCCAGGCTCGTGGGCGCGCTGCGGCGGTTCCAGGGCCAGCGGGCGGCGACGGCGTCGGGCAGGCCCCGCGCGGTGAACCAGTCGTCCAGGGGCCAGCGGGCGCCCGCGTCGAGGAGCTCGCGGATGCCCTGCCGCGGGATCTTCTCCACCGGCTTGCCGAGCAGACATCCGGCGGCCCGTCCGAGCCAGCCGCCGTGGACTCGGTCGAGCAGATCCGCGGGCACGGGCGTCACCTGGGGCTCGCCCAGGCCAGGCGACACCGCGCGGATCGCGTCGAGGTCGGTGGGCTCGGCGGCGTCGTAGGGCGAGGGCCGGAGGTCGATCTCGTCGAGGATCTCCAGCGCCGGACCGCGCAGCGCTGGATCGGCCGGCTCCGGCGATGCTCCGGAATGCCGAGGCTGCGGGTCGCCGCCGAGGTCCACCCACCGGGCCACCAGGTCGGCGACGTTCACGCCGTCGAGTCCGGCCTGGTGGAGGGCGTGTCCCACCAGGTCCTCGGGTTGCACCCAGGTCAGGCGCATCAGCCCACCAACTGCTGGAACGCGTCGTCGGCGACCTTGCGCCGGGCGAGGTCGGCGGTCCGCACCTCGGCGGCCACCTCGGCCAGCCGAACTCCGGGCTCGACCAGCTCGACCCGGCTCGCCTCGGCCACGGCCTCGACGAGGTCACCCGGCACCACCGAGCGTCCGCCCATCGCGCCCGCGATGGCGCCGGCCATGGTCGCGATGGAGTCGGAGTCGCGGCCGTAGTTGACGCCGCCGATGACCGACTCGCGCCAGTCGCCGCCGGCCAGCACCAGCATGCCCAGGGCCACGGGCAGCTCCTCGATGCTGTGCACCCGGCTGGGCCGCCGTGCCCCGAGGCCCTGGTCGCGGTAGTCGTCGCCGACGGTGTCGTAGGGACGCACGGCGTCGCGCAGGACCCCGGAGTCGATCGCGTCGCTCCAGTGGCCCGCGCCGGCGGCAGCCGCGACCACGGCGTCGATCGCCGCGCGGGTGCCGTCCTTGGCCAGGCGCAGGGCCACGGCCACGACGTCGTCGAGGCTCGCACCCGGACGCGCCGCCTCGGCGACACAGGCGGCCATCACCCCGGCCGCCTCGCGTCCGAACGAGGACTGGTGGGCCCCGGCGATGTCGATGGCCTCGGCGTATGCGGCGTCCGGGTCGGCCGCGTTCACGATCCCGACCGGGGCGACGTACATCGCGGCGCCGCAGTTCACGGCGTTGCCGACCCCGGCCTCGCGCGGGTCGGCGTGGCCCCAGTGCAGCCGCAGCGCGATGTACTTCTCGGCGAGGAACACCCGCTGGAGCGGCAGCGCCTCGGCCTCGAGCTCGGGGATCCAGACCTTCCGCCCGATCATGAGCGGTACCAGGCGCTCGGCGACGTCGTACGCGGTGAGGTGGGTGCGGGCCTGGTCGTAGACCTCGACCAGCAGATGGGTCATCAAGGTGTCGTCGGTGACGTGTCCGTCGCCCTTGTGGTACGGCGCGATCGGGCGGGCGGTCGACCAGTTCTCGAAGTACGGCGGGACGATGCCCTCGACCCAGCCGCCCCAGCGTTGCCTGATCTGCGCCGGGGTCCAGCCCTCGGTCGCCCCGCCCAGGGCGTCGCCGACAGCTGCGCCCACGAGGGCGCCGACGGCGCGGTCGACGAGGGTGTCACTGGTCACGAGAGTCCCTTTCGGTGAGATCGAGCGTGGTGAACGTGTGCGTGGAGCCGGGTTCGGCGAGGTCGAGGAGGTCGACGCCGGCCAGAGCCGGCAGACAGCAACCTGCCAGGCGCCGGCACCCCCGCACCCACGGTTCCGGGAAAGCGGTCAGTCCGTGCGCGGCACCGACCAGCGCACCGGTCAGCGCGGGGGCGCTGTCGGCCAGCGCCGGCAGGCACGCCGCCGCGGTGATCGCGTCGATCGGCGCGGTGTCTCCCCGGCCGGCGATGTCGGCGAGCGCGACCGCGACCGCGAGGGTCGACGCCGCGGCCACCCCGTAGCTGTAGACGTGGTGGTCGAGGTCGTCGAGCACCGGCACCGCGGCGGCCGGAGAGTGCAGGTCGGCGACCATCGCGAGCGCGGCGCGGACCGTCCGGCCGGCCAGGCCGTCGGCGGGGAGGTCGGCCAGGACGAGCGGAGCGACGTCGGACAGCCCGGCCGTCCCGCCCACCACCGCCGAGACCACGCGCGCCACCGCCCGGGCAGCGGCGATGCCGTCCTCGGCGTTGGTGACCTCGGCGTCCCACCCCGCGACGGTCGCTGCCTCGTCGGGATCGGTCACGACGGCCCCGACGCCGACCGCCCGGACCGCGGCGGCGTCGTCGAAGTGGTGCGGATTGTGCCGGCCGGTCACAGGTGGGCGCACGCCCCGGCGCAGCGCGTCGACCGCGGTGGCGACGCTGATCCGTCCCCGGGGCACCGACCCGGCCTCGACAGCGCCGATCCACCGGGCATGGACCTGCCACGCGGACGACGGCTGGCCATGGCTCAGCCACGACATCGTCCAGGCGACCCACTCGGCGTCGTCGCTGGGGCCGAACCGCAAGGGAGCGGGGTCCTGGTTCAGCGCGAACGGGACCGGCAGCGTCGTGGTCTCCTCGGCTTCGGCGAACGCGTCCAGCTCGCGTCCGAGCCGCCGGGTCCACGCGGGCAGCACGAGCGAGCGGTGCCGCCGCGACGGCCACCCGGCGGCGTCCCCCGAGGCCAGGCCGATCAGCGCCCCGTGCCTGCGGTCGGCGATGTCGTTCATGCCGCCTCCGCCCGGTCGA
This sequence comes from Jiangellaceae bacterium, assembly GCA_036566745.1. GTDB lineage: Bacteria > Actinomycetota > Actinomycetes > Jiangellales > Jiangellaceae > DATCVR01. The sequence goes on from DATCVR010000003.1 coordinate 21,147, forward strand.
CGAGTCGATCGGCGAGCTCGACCAGCCGGAGCCCGGCCACGACGTCGCCGAGACACCGCCCGGTCACCGGCCCGATCGCCGCAGCCCACGCGGCGGGCACCGCCTCGATGCCGCGATGGGCGCCGGCCAGGGCGCCCGCGATGGCTGCCGTGGTGTCGGCGTCGCGGCCCATCGAGACCGCCGTGGGCACTGCCCGCGAGAACTCCCCGCCGGTCGCGAGGAACGCCCCGAACGCCAGGCCGATGGCCTCCGGCCCCAGGTCGGTCCACGGATAGGCCCGCACCACCAGCGTGGCCAGCAGCGCCTCCGCGTCGCCTCCGAGCTCGACGGCGGAGTGGAGCGCGGCCGCCGTCCACGAGTCGGCCGGGACCGCGCGAACTCCGGCCGCGACGATCTCGTCGACGTCCGCGCCACCCATGGCCGCCGCCACGGCCGCCGCCACCGCCGCTCCCGCGTGAACCCCTTCGCCGGCGTGGCTGACCGCGCCGTCGACCTGCGCCAGCCGGGCCGCCTCGGCCGGATCGCCCGCGGCGTACACGCCGTGGACCGCAGCCCGCATCGCCAGGCCGTCGCTCCAGGAGTGCAGGTGCTGCCCACTCGCAGGCGGCCGCAGCCCGGCGCGGAGGTTCTCGATCGTGCCCAGCTCGCTGAACCCGGCGCCGGGGAAGCCACCGGTGCGCCCGGCCAGGTGCCGCAGCCAGGCGTCGGCAACGTCGTCGCTGGTCAGCGCGTCGCCCCGCTCGATGAGCAGGAGCGCGCTGAAGGCGGCGTACTCGGTGTCGTCGGTGCCGGCCGGGTCATCGGTGAGGAACCCGGTGACCCGGCCCCAGCGGTCGGCGATGTCGCCGGCGGACAGGTTCTCCGCCGGGGCTCCCATCGCATCGCCGACCGCCAGCCCGAGGAGGCAGCCGCGGGCACGCTCGCGCGTCGTCGGCATGCTCACCTGTTGTAGCGCTCCAGGATCGCGTTGCCGTCGTCGGTGAGCTTCGTGCCCAGCTCGTCGATCGAGATCGAGTTCGCGAAGTACTCCTCGATCGCCGGGTTGGCCACCTTGTTCTTCCACTCCTCGTAGCCGCGCACCGTCTGGAACGGCGCCTGCTCGAGGAAGGCACCCGACGCGGCAGCGACCGGCCAGTCGGGGGTGTCGGTGAGCACCGGGTTCTCGGCCGCGCCCTGGCTGGCCGGGATCATCCAGTCGCCCTTGGCGAGGCGGGCCTGGTTCTCGGCGTTGAGCAGGTACTCCAGGAACGCCATGGCCTCCTCGGGGTGCTCGGACTCGGCGGCGATCGAGACCGTCTGCGGTGCGGCGGCCTGAGCCTGCGAGTCGCCCGCGAGCGCCGGGATCGTCACCCACTCGAAGCCGTCGGGCGCCTGCTCGATGATCTGCTGCCGGAACCAGATGCCCTTCGGCAGCATCGCGTACTGGCCGGCGAAGAAGCCCGGGAGCGGGTCGGAGCCGCCCATGCCGATGGCGTCGGTGGCAGCGCTCTTGTCCACGTAGAGCTGGTCGTGGATGCGCTGGAGGACCTCCTTCTCGGCATCGCCGAACACCGCCGTGGCGGCGCCGTCGGACTCCTCGAAGAACCCGCCGCCGTAGTTGAGGGCGAGATTGAGGATGCGGTTGGCCGGGTCCTTGAGCGTCCAGGCCACGCCGGCGGTGTCGGCATCGGTGAGCTGCTTCGAGATCGCGGCGAACTCGTCCCACGTCCAGGGGTCGTCCGGCGACGGGACCTCGATGTTCGCGGCGTCGAGCAGGGTCTTGTTGGCGAAGATCACCTGGGCGTCGAGCAGGAACGGCACGGCGTACACGGCGTCGTCGAAGGTCACGGCCTCCCAGGCGCCCTCGAGGATGTCGTCCTTCAGCTCCGAGGGGACCAGGTCGGTGATGTCGAGGATCCAGCCGCGGTCGGCGAAGTCCTGCAGGTAGGACGATTCGTAGTGGATCAGGTCCGGTGCGGTGCCGCCTTCGAAGGCTGTCACCAGCTGGTCCTGCACCGAGGCCCAGTCACCCTGGAGGTACTCCACCTGGATGTCCGGGTTCTCGGCGTTCCACTCCTCGATGATCTCCTTGTTGGCCGCGATCGACTCCGGCTGGAAGGCGAGGCTCTGGAACGTCAGCTCGACCGGACCGTCACCGCCTCCGTCGCCGGATCCGGATCCCGAGCCGCAGCCGGCGAGCACGAGACCAGCGCTCAGCACCGCCACCGACACGATCGTCACTCTGCGCACGATCTCCTCCAAAGGGTGTTGTGAGTAGGAACGAGCATCAGGACTTCACCGCCCCGCCCAGCAGGCCGCCGACCAGGCGGCGCTGCATGAACGCGAAGAAGATCAGGCTGGGGACGGTCGCCACGAGTGAGGCGGCCGCGAGCGGGCCGAGCCGGGCGACCCCTTCGGCGCCGATGAACTTCACCAGCGTCAGCGAGATCGTCTGGAGCTCCGGGGATCGGAGCAGCACCAGCGCGAACAGGAACTCGTTCCACGCCGAGACGAAGGCGAACAGCGCCGCGGCCACGACCCCGGGCATGAGCAGCGGGGCCACGACGTCCTTGAGCGCGCGCAACTTGCTCGCGCCGTCCATCGCGGCAGCCTCTTCCAGCTCGACGGGGATGCCGGCCACGTAGCTGCGCAACATCCACAGCGCGAACGGCATGCTCCACACGACGTAGACGATGATCAGGCCGATGTGCGTGTCGTAGAGGCCGGCGTTCCGCAGCACCAGGAACAGCGGGATGATCACGAGGATGAACGGGAAGAGCTGGCTGAGCAGTACCCACACCATCGTCGTCCGGCTCACCACCGAGCGGTAGCGCGCCATCACGTACGCCGCCGGAATCGACAGCACGACCGTGACCAGTGCCGACACCCCCGCCACCACCACAGTGTTGAGCAGTGCGCGGCCCAGCGGCTGCTGCTCGAATGCCAGCCGGAAGTTCTCCAGCGTGGGCTCCTCGGGTACGAGGGTCGGGTCGATCAGCGCGATCTCCTGCGGCGTCTTGAGCGCCGTGGAGAGCAGCCAGAGCAGCGGGAAGGCCAGGAAGACCAGGTAGGCCACCAGCGCCAGGTACTTCGCCGGTGTGGCGAGCATGCGCACTCCGCCCATGTCAGCTCGCCTCCTTGACCCGGCGCCGCAGGTAGACCACGACGAACACGGCGATCACGATCACCATCGCGTTGCCGAGGGCCGCGGCGTACCCGTAGTTGCCGTAGCGGAACGCCTCCTCGTAGGCGAAAAGCAACGGCAGCCGGGTCGAGCCGCCCGGCCCGCCCTCGGTCAGCACGTACACCAGGCCGAAGGAGTTGAAATTCCAGATGAAGTCGAGCGTGGACATCGCCAGCGCCACTGGTCGCAACGCCGGCCAGGTGACCGCGCGGAACTTCTGCCACGGACCGGCACCGTCGACCGACGCCGCTTCCTTCAGCTCGGTCGAGACGCTCTGCAGGCCGGCGAGCAGCACCACGGTGGTCTGCGGCATCCCAGCCCACACACCCACGACGATCACGGCCGGCAGCGCCAGCGACAGCGAGCTGAGCCACTCGACGTTCGAGTCGATGATGCCGAGGTCCTTGAGGACGCTGTTGAGGATGCCTGCGTTGGGGTGGTAGACGAGCCGCCACATGACGCCGATCACCACCGGCGGCATCGCCCACGGCACCAGCGCCAGCGTGCGGGCGAGCCATCGCATCCGCAGCTTCTGGTTGAGCAGCAGCGCCAGGCCGAGGCTGGCGAAGAACTGGAGGATCGTCACCGAGAACGCCCAGATCAGCCCGATCCGGAACGACTCCCAGAAGAACGAGTCGCCGAGCATCTGGACGTAGTTGTCGAAGCCGGTGAACGAGGTCGTGGCGTTGCGGCCCGCCTGCGCATCGGTGAAGCCGAGGTAGATGCCGCGCAGCAGCGGGTACAGGCTGAACAGCACGACCGGGATCAGGGCCGGGATCACCAGCATGAGCCCGTCGCGGTCGAGGCCGAGCCAGGTACGGCGCGGCGCGGGCTGCTGCTGCACCGGAGCCGGCCGCCGCGGCGGCCCGAGGACGGTGGACGCTCGGCTCACGTGCTGCTCTCCCTCACGCTCAGGGTCGGTGGCACGGTCACCCGCGCCGGCTCGCTTCCGTCGCCGCTCAGCCTGGCCAGCAACATCTCCGCAGCCACCCGGCCACGCTCGCGGGATCCCAGGGACACGCTGGTCAGCGTCGGAAAGCTGGTCTGCGCGAGGGTGGTGTCGTCCATGCCCACCACGCGCACGTCGTCGGGCACGGACAGGCCGGCCTCGCGCAACGCGTGCATCGCTCCGATCGCGATCAGGTCGTTGGCGCCGAAGATCGCGTCGACGTCGGTGCGCGCGACGATCTCCTGCGCGGCGTCGTGGCCGGCCGAGACCTGGAAGTCGGCGAATCGCACCAGCTCCTCGTCGTAGGGCAGGCCGACCGCCTCCAGCCCGGCCCGGTAGCCGTGGAAGCGCGCGTGGCCGGGGACGGTGTCGGCCGGTCCGTTGACGAAGGCGATGCGCCGGGCGCCGCGGGCGTGCAGGTGCTGGACGGCCATCCGCGCACCGAGGCGGGAGTCGGCCCGGACGTTGTCCACCGGGACGTCGTCGGGCAGCAGGCCGATCACCACCACGGGCACAGGAGTGTCGCGCAATGCCTCGATGTGGCGATCGGTGACCCGGATCGGGCACAGCACCAGGCCGTCGACGTAGTTCTGCGCCAGGCTCTCGAGCACCTCGATCTCGTCGTCGACCTCGGCACCCGTGGCGTGCAGCAGCAGCCGGTAGCCGACCTCGCGCAGCACGGGCTCGATCTCGCGCACCATCGCCAGGTAGGCGGCGTTGCCGATGTCCTCCATGGCGAAGGCGATCTGACCGGTCTGGCGGGTCTTCAGCGACTGGGCGACGGCGCTGGGCACGTACCCCACCTCGGCGACGGCCGCCTTGACCCGCGCGACCATCTCGGGGTTGGACGTGTTGCCGTTCAGCGCACGCGACACCGAGGAGATGGAGACGCCGGCCGCCTTCGCGACCTCGTGGATGGTGGGACGGTGCTGGGTCACGTGGGCGCCGACCTCCTCGGAATCGTTTCCGGCCACGGTTGGACCGGAGCCCGGGAGGAAACGTTTCCGGGCATGGGGAGGAGTCAAGGACAGCGGAGCCGGAATGTCAACGGTCTGTTACCGAAGCGTGTCTCGGACATGTCCGGCGCGGCGCCGGAGCGCAGGCACGAGAGCCGGCGGCGCGGCCGGCGTTCTGCGGCGCGGCGCGGGCCCAAGGAGCCAGGTCGGCGCCCGCGCCAGGCGTCGCGTCGCCAGTGCCGCGCAGTCCGTCAGAACAAGGCGCTGGCCAGCGCCCCGCGCGCCTTGGTGACGCGCGGATCGGACGATCCCACGACCTCGAAGAGCTCGACCAACCGCTGCCTCAGCCGCTCGCGGTCGTCACCCTGGACCCGGCGCACGGTGTCGATCAGCCGGCCGAACGCCTGGTCGACCCGGCCCTCGGCGAGCTCGAGGTCGGCCACCACGAGCTGGGCGTCGACGTCGGACGGCGCCTGATCAGCCGCTGCCCGGGCTGCGGTGGCGTCGACACCGGAGGTGCGGCGCAGCAGCTCGACCTGGGCCAGGCCGGCCTTTGCGTCGGCGTCGGCGGGCGACTCGGCCAGGACGGCCTGGTAGGCGGCGGCAGCGGCGTCGTAATCGCCGGCGTTGATGGCCTCGTAGGCGGCGTCGAAGCGCGGATCGGAGACCTCGTCGGGTGCGGCGTCGGCGGCCGGAGCACCAGCAGCGCCCGGGATCGGATCGGCCCGCCCGGCGACGCCGTTGGCGACGGCGACGTTGAGCAGCTCGTCGATGAACGCCCGCACCTCGGACTCCGGCAGCGCGCCCTGGAACAGCGGGATCGCCTGGCCGCGCAACACTCCGAGCACCGCCGGAACCGTCTGGACCTGCGCGGACGCGGCGATGGCCTGGTTCGCGTCGACGTCGACGCGGGCCAGGACGAAGCGCCCGCCGTACTCGGCGGCGAGTGACTGCAGGATGGGGGCGAGCTGCTTGCTGGGCTCGGCCCGCTCCACCCAGAACTCGACCACGACCGGCACCGACAGCGACCGGTTGAGGACGTCGGTCTGGAACGTCGCCTCGCTGACGTCGACGACGAACCCGCCGCCTTGGGCAGGCCCGCCGGCGGGCGGGGCGCCGTTGGCCGGTCGGGGGGTGCCGAACGAGGACAGGTCGACCGCACCCGGCCGGCTGAAACTCTGGGAGCTCATGGCTCCATTGTCCACGACGGGCCTCAGCCCCAGTACACGCTGTTCCAGTGCTTGGTGTCGAAGCCCCGACCGCGCGGAGCCGGCGAGAAGTCCTGCATGGAATTGACGAACGTGTGGTTGTGGGAGCCACCCAGGTCGAAGAAGAACCCGTGGTCGTACGACGAGCGCCGACGCCGCAGGACGAACCCGTGGATCATCAGGACGACGACCATCGCGACCAGGATGATGGGCACGATCATGGCCTCACCCTCCTCGAACCTCGGACGCTGCTGCCGTTGATCGTCGCAGACGCCGCCACCCCCGTCTAGACCTCTCGGGCTCGCTGGGACCTCGATGCTGCGCAGGGGCACACCACGAGGCCCGCACCCGCATCACGAGGCCTACAGGCCTGGCGCGGCAGGTGAGGCCGTGGTGAACGTGATCATTCAGAAGCGGGCGGGTTCGGTGTAGACGCCCCACTCGGCGCGGAGGGCGTCGCAGATCTCGCCCAGGGTCGCCTCGGCCCGCACGGCGTCGAGCATCGCGGGGATCATGTTCTGCTCGGTCCGGCCCACCTCGACCATCGTGGCCAGGGCCGCGCGGACGGCGTCGTCGTCGCGTTCGGCCCGTCGCTGGGCCAGGACGCGTCGTTGCTCGGTCTCGACCTCGTGCGACACCCGCATGATGTCGAGTTCGCCGGTGACGGTGTCGGTGTGGACGTTGACTCCGACGACGTGCTTCTCGCCCTTCTCGAGCTTCTGCTGGTACTGGAACGCCGACTCGGCGATCTCGGCCATGAACCAGCCGTCCTCGATGCCGCGCAGGATGCCCGCGGTCATCGGCCCGTAGGCGCGTTGCCAGCGGGTGTCGGCCTCGCCCATGGTGCGGATGCGCGCGAAGATCGCTTCGGCGTCGGCTTCGATCCGGTCGGTGAGCGCCTCGACGTACCACGACCCGCCCAAGGGGTCGGCGACGTTGCCCACGCCGGTCTCTTCCATCAGCACCTGCTGAGTGCGCAGGGCGATCTCGGCCGCAGCCTCGCTGGGCAGCGCGAGCACCTCATCGAGGGCGTTGGTGTGCAGCGAGTTCGTCCCGCCCAGGACCGCGGAGAGAGCCTCGACCGCCGTCCGTACGACGTTGTTGTAGGGCTGCTGGCCGGTGAGCGAGACGCCCGCGGTCTGGGTGTGGAAGCGCAGCCACTGGGCCTTGTCGGTGGTGGCGCCATAGACGTCGCGCATCCAGCGGGCCCAGATCCGCCGGGACGCCCGGAACTTGGCGATCTCCTCGAAGAAGTCGAGATGGGCGTCGAAGAAGAATGACAGTCCCGGAGCGAACACGTCGACATCGAGCCCTCGGGACAGGCCGAGCTCGACGTAGCCGAACCCGTCGGCCAGCGTGAACGCCAGCTCCTGCGCTGCCGTGGCCCCCGCCTCGCGGATGTGGTAGCCCGACACCGACAACGGCTTGTAGGCCGGGATGCCCTCGGCGCAGTACTGCATGAGGTCGCCGATGAGCCGTAGATGGGGTTCAGGCTCGAACAGCCACTCCTTCTGGGCGATGTACTCCTTGAAGATGTCCGTCTGGAGGGTGCCGTTGAGCACACCCGGGTCGACGCCCTGCCTTTCAGCGGCCACCACGTACATGCAGAAGATCGGCACCGCCGGGCCACTGATCGTCATCGAGGTGGTGACCTCGCCCAGCGGGATCCCTTCGAAGAGGGTGTCCATGTCGGCGGCGGAGTCGATGGCCACCCCGCAGTGGCCGACCTCGCCGATGCTGCGCGGATCGTCGGAGTCGCGCCCCATCAGGGTGGGCATGTCGAAGGCGACCGAGAGTCCGCCGCCGCCGGAGCGCAGGATCATCTTGTAGCGCTCGTTGGTCTGGTGGGCGTTGCCGAAGCCGGCGAACTGGCGGATCGTCCACGAGCGGCCGCGGTACCCGCTGGGGTACAGGCCACGGGTGAACGGGTACTCCCCCGGCCAGCCGATGCGCTCGAAGCGTGGGTCGTCGGCGCCCTCGGGCGGACCGTACACGGGGTCGACCTCGAGCCCGGAGAGCGTGGTGAAGTCGGTGTCGCGCACCTGCCCCTTGGCGGTCGCGGCGTCCATGCGCGCGTGCCAGCGGGCTCGGCCCGCCTCGATCTCATGTGCGTCCACGCTGCTCCCTGGTTACTAGGACGTCCTAGTAACTATCGCTCATCGCGGCTCCGGCAGCAATGCCGCACGCCACGGCGCCGGCTTGAACTCCCACGACGACGCGCGTCGCGGCCCGCCACGTCACCCCACGAGGCCTCCGGCAATGACAGGATCGGAGCGTGCACGTCACCGCCCGCGCCGACTACGCCGTCCGCGCCGTCGTCCAGCTCGCCTCGCTCCACCCCGCCTCGGCCACGCGCCAGCAACTCGCCGACGCCCAGGAGATTCCCGGCAAGTTCCTCGAGACGATCCTCGGCGACCTCCGCCGCGCGGGCATCCTCGACGCCCAGCGCGGGGCCGCCGGCGGCTACCGCCTCACCCGCGACGCCACCGAGATCCCGCTCGCCGACATCATCCGCGCCGCCGAGGGCCCGATGGCCGCCGTGCGAGGACTACCACCCGAGGACACCACGTATCCCGGAGCTGCCGCCGAGCTGACCAAAGTGTGGGTGGCCGTGCGAGCGAGCCTGCGCGACGTCCTCGAGACCACCACGGTGGCCGACGTCCTCGCAGGCTCGCTGCCCGATCACGTCACCGCACTGCTGGAACGGCCGGACTCATGGTCTCGTCGCTGACCGGTTCGGAGCGACGCGACGCCACCGCGGCGCCGATCCCGGCCAGCAGCAACCCGGCGGCCAGCCAGCACACCAGCACGAGGGCCGGTCCGCCCGCCCCAGCGCTGTCGAAGAACGCCGTCGACCGGAGCAACGACCCGCCGGCGCCCGGCGGCAACGCCTGACCCAGCGCGCCCCAGCCGTCCGGCAACATCTCCGGCGCCGAGGCCAGCCCGGACAGCGGGTTGCCCAGGACGAAGATCACGAGGGCCGCCACGCCGATCCCGGCCGGGCCGATCAGCGACCTGAGCCCGATGATCGTGACCGAGATGGCGGCGATGGTGAGGGCGATCGCTCCGGCGTCGGCCACGAACGAGCCGCCGATCGAGTCGAGCCAGGACTGCAGGACTGCGGCCGCCGCGGCTCCGGCGCCGGCCGCCGCGAGCAGCGCACCAGCCACCTGCTGCCCGATGCCGCGCACCAGCGAACTCATCGCGATCCCCACGACGAGCCCGCCCATGACCATCGGCAGCGCGCCGGCGGTGAAGGCCGCGCCGCGCGGATCGTCGACGGGCATCGGCACGACGTCCTCGACCGGCGCGGTGGCCGCGGCACCGCCGGACTCCGCAGCGGCCAGCTGGGTGGCGATCTGGGTCAGCACCTGCGCGACCACCGGGCTGGCCGCCGATGCGGTCAGGACCTGGGGCGGACCGGCCGGGTCGAGCACGATCGCGCCATAGACCTCGCGGTCCTCGATCGCCTCGCGGGCGGCCCCGGCGTCGTCGGTGGCCACGAGGTCGAAGGCACCCGGCGCGGCGGCGTCGAGGCGCTGCTGTACCTCACCCACCGCCGCGGCGGGCGCGACGGCCAACGGGACGTCTCGCGGTTCGGTGTTCGCGGCCGGCCAGGCGAAAGCGCTCACCAGAACCCCGACGAGGAGTGACAGTCCCACTGCGACGCCGACGATCGTCGCCCAGCCGGTGCGGGCCGGGCGCTCCTTCTCAGTCATGACGCTCTCCTCAAAAGCGGATGTCCGTTCTCTTGCTTCACAGCATTCCGCCGAGGACGAGTTGTGTCAAGAACGGTTGTTCGTTTTATGATGACCCATGCCTCGCGTCTCCGAAGCCCACCTCGCCGCTCGCCGCGACCAGATACTGCAGGCAGCCTGGACCTGCTTCGCCCGCGACGGCTTCCACGCCACGTCGATGCAGGACGTCTTCGCCGAGGCCGGGCTCTCCGCGGGGGCGGTGTACCGCTACTTCCC
>DATCVR010000004.1:0-11181 GCA_036566745.1 Jiangellaceae bacterium
GGCGGCGACCGGTGCAGCCTGCGCGGCCGGGGCCGGGGCCGGGGCAGGAGCGGCCGCAGGAGCCGCGGCCGACGGAGCTGCCGCACCGTCGGCCGCGCCGACGATGGCGAGTTCGGCGCCGACCTCGACGGTTTCGTCTTCGGCGACCTTGATCTCGAGGAGGGTGCCGGCCACCGGGGAGGGGATCTCGGTGTCGACCTTGTCGGTGGACACCTCCAGCAGTGGCTCGTCGACGGCCACCTGGTCGCCGGGCTGCTTGAGCCAGCGGGTCACGGTGCCCTCGGTGACGCTCTCGCCGAGTGCGGGCAAGGTGACGGAGGTTGCCATCGTCAGTCCTCTCGAAGTCTGTGGTCGGGACGAGCCTATGCGGAAATCGAATCAGTTGTGGACGTGCAACGGCTTGCCGGCCAGCGCGAGGTGGGCCTCGCCCAGCGACTCACCCTGGGTCGGGTGGGCGTGGATGAGCTGGGCCACTTCGTCGGGCAGGGCTTCCCAGTTGTAGATGAGCTGAGCCTCGCCGACGAGCTCGCCCACCCGGGCCCCGACCATGTGGACGCCGAGGACCGGCCCGTCGACCTCGCGGACGAGCTTGACGAAGCCCTGCGTCTTGAGGATCTGGCTCTTGCCGTTGCCACCGAGGTTGTACTCGAACGTGGTGACCTTGTCGTCACCGAGGCGCTCCTTGGCCTGGGCTTCGGTGAGCCCGACCGAGGCGACCTCCGGGTCGCAGTACGTGACGCGCGGAATGCCGGTGTCGTCGATCGGCACCGGGTTGAGCCCGGCGATCTCCTCGGCCACGAAGATGCCATGGGCGAACCCGCGATGGGCCAGCTGGAGCCCGGGCACGATGTCGCCGACGGCGTACACGCCCGGGACGTTGGTACGCAGCCGCTCGTCGGTGGGCACGAACCCGCGATCGAGGGCGATGCCGGCCTCCTCGTACCCGAGGCCCTCGGTGACCGGCCCACGCCCGACGGCCACGAGTAGCAGCTCGGCCTCGATGGTCTCGCCGTTCTCGAGGGAGACCGTGACACCGGCCTCAGTGGTCTCGACCCCGGAGAAGCGCACGCCGGTCTTGAAGCCGATGCCGCGCTTGCGGAATGCCCGCTCGACGGTCTTCGACGCGGTCTCGTCCTCGGCCGGCACCAGCCGCGGCAGCGCCTCGACGATGGTCACCTCGGCGCCGAACGAGCGCCACACGCTGGCGAACTCGACGCCGATGACGCCGCCACCCAGGACGACGACCGACGACGGCACGCGGTCGAGGGTCAGCGCCTCGTAGCTGCTGATGACCTTGGTGCCGTCGATCTCGAGGCCCGGCAGGCTGCGGGCGTACGAGCCGGTGGCCAGGACGATGTCGGTGCCTTCGTACCGGACGCCGTCGACCTCGACGGTCTTGGGGCCCACGAGCCGCCCGGCACCCTGGACGAGGGTGATCTTGTGCGCCTTGACCAGGCCCTGGAGGCCCTTGTAGAGGCGCGAGACGATGCCGTCCTTGTAGGTGTGGACGCCCGCGACGTCGACGCCCTCGAAGGTGGTCTTGACGCCGAACTGCTCGCTCTCGCGCGCGTAGTCGGCCACCTCGGCGGCGTGCAGCAGGGCCTTGGTCGGGATGCAGCCGTAGTGCAGGCAGGTGCCGCCGACCTTGTCCTTCTCGATCAGGGCCACCCGCTTGCCCAGCTCGGCAGCGCGGAAGGCGGCCGCATAGCCGCCGCTCCCGCCGCCCAGGATGACGATGTCGAATGCTCCGCCGGCCTCACTGGAGGCGTTCGCCTCGGCCGGACCAGGGCGACCGGTGTCGTCCGCCACGTCGTGCTCCTCGATGTCAGCGTTGTCATCGCGGGCCGGGTTCGGCCCGGCCGGGATCAACAGCATCTTTCCACCCGTTGTTCCGGCAGGGGCAACCGGACCGGCGTGCACCCGGCGTGGATACTGTCGCGATACCGTCTGCGCTGGTTCGCGGGCTGTTTCGACGATGTCACGGAGGATCGGATGGGTTGGTTCGGCCGGAGGCGCAAGAGCGCCGAGGGCAGTCTTGATCGGCCGTCCGACGACAACGACGTCCGTCATCTCCAGGACTTCGCCCGATCGCGACGAGGTGTCGAGGCCTTCGTCGAACCCCCCACGACCATGACAGCCACCACCGTCGTCCTCGTCGCCCACGACGGTGAATGGACCAGGCGCCGGGTCCGCGACGCCGCGGCCGCCCACGATCTCGCCCGCAAGCTGGCGATCCCGGCCTACGACGCGCAGGTCGTCGGCTACCCCCAGCGGATGCGCGACTGGAACCGCAAGAACGGCAACCGCGGCGCCTGAGGCCACTCCCGCCCCGGCTCAACGAGAGGGGGTCGCACGAAACTCGTCGGCGACGCTGTCGATCCGGGTGAGGCGTGGTTCGTGGGAAGGGTGAGAGCGTCGAGATGCGACGCTGCGAACGTCCCGGGAGGACCGATGAAGTACGTGATGCTGATCTGCGGGCCGGACGAGTGGGACGGCGATCCCGACCAGGAGGCCGCGGACATGGAGCGCATCGGGGCATGGATGGAAGCGCAGTCCGCCGCGGGGGCGATCGCACATCCGGGCTACCAACTGGCCGCACCGGCCACGGCGCGCACCCTCCGGCCCGGGGCTGATTCCACCGCGATCGTCACCGACGGTCCGTTCGTCGAGGCCCAGGAGGTCATCGGTGGCGTCGTCGTCCTCGAACACGACAACATCGACGACGCCGTCAAGGCGGCGTCCGAATGGGTCCGTATCAACCCGGCCTGGGCGATCGAAGTCCGCCCGGTCGTCGCCTGAGGGGGCTGAGATGGAGTTCTTCGCGATAGCCACGTCCGGTCCGCCGGACACCACTCCCGCCGAGATCCAGGCGATGGTCGAGAACATCGGTGCCTGGTTCGAGAAGTACGGCGCCCAGGGCAAGATCGCCTGGTACGGCCACCAGCTCGCCGGTCCCGAGACCGCCCGCACGATCCGGGCCGACGCCGATGGCACGCCGGTCGTCACCGACGGTCCGTTCGTCGAGGCCAAGGAGGCGATCGGAGGCATTGCCACGCTCGAGTGCGCCTCGATGGACGAAGCCGTCGAGATGTCCACCGCATGGGCCAGCGAGTTCGGGCTGACGCTCGAGCTACGGCCCGTGCTCGACATGTGAGTCGGGCCCGACCGACGAGTCGAGGCGGCGGGCCAGCAGGTCGCGTTCGGCCGGATTGACGGCCAGGTCGTAGGCCCGCTGGTCCGCCGCACGTGCGGCGTCCTCGCGCCCGAGGTCGCGCAGGAACTGGGCGCGGGTGGAGTGGTACAGCCGGTATCCGTCGAGCACTCCGGACTCGCGTTCGACCTCGGCCAGGGCCGCCGCCGGACCCTCGACGTACCGCGTGGCGACCGCTCGGTTGAGGCGGACCACCGGCGACGGCGCAAGCTGGTCGAGGTAGGTGTACAGCTGGCGGATCTGCGTCCAGTCGGTCGCCTCCCAGGTCGGCGCGGTGGCGTGGACGGCGGCGACCGCGGCCTGGAGCTGATACGGGCCGGGCCGGCCGAGAGCGGCTGCCCGGCGCAGGAGGAGGTCGCCCTGCTCGATCTCGGCGCGGTCCCAGCGCGAGCGGTCCTGCCGGGCGAGCAGGACGAGCTGCCCCCACCCCTCGAACCGGGTGGTGGCCCGCGACCGGTGGAACGCGATGATGGCCCGAAGCGCCAGCACCTCCGGTTCGGTGGGCATGAGCTGGACCAGCAGGTCCGCCAGGCCGATCGACTCGCGCACGAGGTCCTCCCGCTCGGGGACCTGGGCCGACGACGCGAGCCAGCCCTCGTTGAACACCAGGTAGATCACGCTCAGCACCTCGCCCAGCCGGACGGCGAGGTCCTCGGGCTCCGGCACCGCGAAGCGGACGCCCTGCTCGCGGAGGCTGCGCTTGGCCCGGACCAGCCGAGCGGCGAGTGTGGGCTCGGAGACCAGGAACGCCGCGGCGATCTCGGCCGTGGTGAGGCCGCATACGCTGCGCAACGTCAGCGCGATCTGCTGTTCGCGCGAGATCGCCGGGTGGCAGCAGGCGAACACGAGCGCGAGGCGGTCGTCGTCGGGCTCGCCGCCGGCATCGTCGACCGTGGCCCCGAGCACCGACAGCTTCTGGGCGCCCACGCGATCGCGGCGCAGCCGGTCGAGGGCCTTGCGCCGCGCGGTGGTCATCAGCCAGCCGGCCGGGTTCTCCGGCGCGCCGTCGCGCTCCCAGTGGGTCAGCGCCTCGGCGACGGCGTCCTGGAGACAGTCCTCGGCCAGGTCGAGGTCACCGAAACGCCGGGCCAGCGCACCGACGAGAGCCGGGCGTTCGCGGCGCAGCACGGCATCGAGCTGCGCGGCGTCGCCGGGTGGCGGCTGCGGTGGCATGTCCCCATCCTGGCCCAGCGGCAGCCGGGCGCCCGGGGTCTCAGAGGTTTCCGGCGGCGGCGTCCTCGACCAGCTGGACCAATGTGCGCACGGCCGCGCCGGTGCCGCCCTTGGGGGTGTACCCGAACGGCGTGGCGTCGTTGAACGCCGGGCCGGCGATGTCGAGGTGGGCCCAGGCGACGCCGTCGGGGACGAACTCGCGCAGGAACACGCCGGCCTGCAATGCCCCGCCCCAGCGGTCGCCCATGTTGGCGATGTCGGCGATCTGCGAGTCGAGCTTCTCGCGCAGCTCGCCGGGCAGGGGGAGCGGCCACATCTGCTCACCGGCCCGGACCGAGGCGTCGTGGACCTTCGTGGCGAGCTCGTCGTCGTGCGCCATGATGCCGGCCACACGGCTGCCCAGCGCCACCACCGCGGCACCGGTGAGGGTGGCGACGTCGATGATGAGGTCCGGCTCGTCCTCGCCGGCCCGGACGATCGCGTCGGCGAGAACCAGGCGGCCCTCGGCATCGGTGTTGAGCACCTCGACCGTCGTGCCGCCGTAGATCGAGATGACGTCCGACGGACGCTGAGCGCTGCCCGAGGGCATGTTCTCGGCCATGGCGGCGTACGCGGTCACGGCCACCTTCGGGGCGAGCTGGGCGACGGCGGCGATGGCCGAGACGACAGCCGCGGCGCCGCCCATGTCGCACTTCATCGTCGTCATCGAGTCGGCGGGCTTGAGCGACAGGCCGCCGGAGTCGAACGTGATGCCCTTGCCGACCAGCGCGACGTGGGTGCTCGCCTTGGCCGGGCGGTAGGCGATGCGGACCAGCCGCGGGGGGTTGGCCGAACCCTGGCCGACCCCGATCAGGCCGCCGTACCCGCCCTTGGCCAGGGCCTTCTCGTCGAATACCTCGACGGTGAGCTTGAGGCCCTTGGCGTACTTGGTGGCGGCGTCGGCGAACGTCCTGGGGGTGAGGTCGCGCGGCGGGACGTTGATCCAGTCGCGGGTCTGGTTGACGGCGGCGCTGACGACCTCGGCGCGGGCCACGGCGTCCTTGACGGCCTTCGCCTTCACCCCAGGGCCCACGATGGTCACGGCGCCGAGGGGCGGCGTGGTGGCGGCGGTCTTGTACTCGTCGAAGCTGTAGGCGCCGAGCAGCACGCCTTCGGCCACGGCGGCGGCCTCGCCCGGACCGTCGATCGGCAGGGCCACGGCGGCGCTGGCGACACCGGCGAGCGCGCGGGCGGCAGCTCCGGCGGCGCGGCGCAGCGTCTCCGATCTGGCCGGGGAGGCGTCGTCGGCGATCGGGCCGGTGCCGACCACGACCAGCACCGCGGCCTTGGTCTTGCCGAGCGTGGGGACCTTGACGACCTCGTCGGCCTTGCCGGTGACCCCCAGCGTCGTCAGCGTCGCGGTCAGCGAGCCACCGAACGCCCGGTCGACCGTCTCGGCGCCGAGCAGCAGCGCAGGGCCGTCCTCGCCGGGCGCGACACCGACGACGATGGCGTCGACCTTGAGACCGGTCGGGTCGGCGGAGGACAGAGCGATGGTGGTCACGGTGCTCCTGACGTCGTGGTGCCGGGATAGCGGCGATTGCCGCCGATGTTACTTGCGGTCTCAGCCGTCTGAAGCCTGGGTACGACCGTCACGCGGGCCGAAGACCCTGACCGCCTCGGCGTCGGAGTAGGCGGTGCGGACGTACTCGTCCGCCCAGCCCGCGACGTCCGGATACGAGCTGGAGGCGACGACCTGGTCGGCGATCTCGTCGAGGTCGACGGTGGTGCGCCGCAGCTCGACGGTGCCCGCGCGCAGGAGTGCCCAGTGGGGACCTGGCCGCCCGTACGGCATGCCCACGCTGCCCGGGTTGACCACGAGCCGGCGGTCGACGAGCCGCTGGAACGGCATGTGGGTGTGCCCGCAGACCACCGTGCCGACCTCGTCGGGCAGGTCCGCGAAGACGTCGGCCCAGCGCTGGAGCGAACTGTCGACCAGGACCACCTCCTCGTCGTCGCGGGGCGTGCCGTGACAGAAGACGACCGGACCGAACCCGTCGACCTCGAGCGTGACCGGGTGGGGGAGGGCGTCGAGGCGGGCGAGGTGATCCGGGCGGAGCTGTCCGGCCGCCCACGGGGCGATCGGGTCGGGGATGTCGCCGGCGTCGCCGCGGGCCAGCGCGACGAGCTCGCGGTCGGCGTTGCCACGGACCCAGACCGCGCGGTCGCCGAGGGCGCTCAGCGTGTCGAGCGTCTCGACCGGCATCGGCCCGGCCGCGATATCGCCGGTGAGGACGATGCGCTCGGCGGAGACGACGTCGGGCTCGGCGAGCACCGCTTCCAGGGCCGGCAGCACGCCGTGGATGTCGGACAGGACGGCGAGGGAGGTCATGGGGCGATCGTGCGGGGACGGGGCGCCGTGGGCAACCGGTGTTCGCTGACGGCGTTCCGGGCGGCGGCTATCGTGCGGGTCGTGACCGATGACGCTCTCGCCCGCACGTCCCTCTTCGACCGCCACGTCGCCCTCGGCGCGAAGTTCGCCGAGTTCGGTGGCTGGGAGATGCCGCTGCAGTACTCCGGCGTGGTCGACGAGCACACCGCCGTGCGCGAACGCGTCGGCCTGTTCGACGTGAGCCACCTCGGCAAGGCCACGGTGGTGGGCGACGGCGCCCGGGCGTTCGTGGACAGCTGTCTCACCAACGCCCTCGACAAGATCGGGCCGGGCCAGGCGCAGTACACACTGTGCTGCGACGACGCGAGCGGCGGCGTCGTGGACGACCTGATCGTCTACGTCCGCGCCGACGACGACCTCCTACTCGTCCCGAACGCCGCCAACAACGCCGAGGTGGTCCGGCGGCTCGCCGCGGCCGCACCGGCCGGCGTCATCGTCCACGACGCTCACCGCGACCACGCCGTTCTCGCCGTCCAGGGCCCGCGTAGCGACGAGACCCTCGACGCCCTGGGGCTGCCCACGGGTCACGACTACATGTCCTTCGCCGAAGCCGAGCTCGCCGGCGTGGCCCTGATCGTCTGCCGCACCGGCTACACCGGCGAGCGGGGTTACGAGCTGCTCGTGCCGTGGGACCACGCCGGAGCGGTGTGGGACGCGATCCTGGCCGCCGGGGAGCCGTACGGCATCGCCCCGTGCGGTCTCGGGGCCCGCGACACGCTGCGCACCGAGATGGGCTACCCGCTGCACGGGCAGGACCTCTCCCTCGACATCACCCCGGTGCAGGCTCGGGTGGGATGGGCGGTGGGCTGGTCGAAGCCGGCCTTCTGGGGTCGCGACGTGCTCCTGGCCGAGAAGGCTGCCGGGCCTACCCGCCGGCTGCGCGGCATCAAGGCCGCCGGACGGGGCATCCCTCGGCCGGGCATGACGGTCAGCGCGGGCGGGACGGCGGTGGGCACAGTGACGTCGGGCACGTTCTCGCCCACCCTGCGACAGGGCATCGGCCTAGCGCTGCTGCCCGCCGACCTCGCCGACGGACAGCAGGTCGAGGTGGACGTGCGTGGACGGCCGGAGACCTTCGAGGTGGTCAAGCCGCCGTTCGTCGAGGCGTCCACCCGCTGAGCCGTCCGGTCCGCGCTAGGCGGCCGGAGCGGCTGGTTCGTCGGCGACGATGAGGATCTTCGGCGCCCGGCGCATCGGCGAGAGCCAGACCGCCGCAGCCCCGACGGCGAGTGTGGACTCGCAGATCAGCAACGCCGTGGATGGGCCAACCTGTTCGGCCAGATAGCCGGCCACGAGCGCGCCGAGCGGGTAACCCGCGCCGAACGACACCATCCGTCCCGCCACCATGACCCTGCTCATCAGGCGTTCGGGCGTGACGAGCTGGCGCAGGGTCAGCGACGTTGACGCGACGCCCATGTACATGACGCCCCACACCGCGATGGCGATGAGCGCGGGGATCCACGACGTCGTCAGCGCGGTGATCATCCCGCCCGCGGCCGAGAGCGGCAGGAAGATCAGCTCGGTCCGGACAGCACCGAACCGCGTGATCATCCGCGGCATCAGCGCACTGCCCAGGACGGCTCCGGCTCCCCAGGCGCCGAACAGCAGCCCCAGGCGCCAGTCGCCCTCGCGGATCCCGAGCGTCCGGTCCGCCCACACCACCAGCAAGGCGATGAACGCGCCCCCGCTGAATGCCTGCAACGCGCCGATCGAGGTCATGATGCGCAGGATCGGGTGGTGGACGATGAAGCGCACGCCCTCGGCGACCGCGGCGAAGCGCATCGGGCGCCCACCCTGGCGGGCGCCGCTCAGCGGCCTGGTGATGGCCCGCACCAACAGCGCCGAGGCGAGGAACGTGACGGCGTCGACGGCTACGAGCGAGGCCGGAGCGACCACCACCATCAGGAGCCCCGCCAGGCCGGGAACGATCGTGTCGACGATGGTGCCGCCGCCGAATACCAGAGAATTCGCCGACGGCAGTCGTTCCCGCGATACGAGACTGGGCAGCGCGCCGTGATTGGCGGCGTCGAAGAATACAAAGACGGTTTGCACCACGAACGCCGCGATCAGTACATGCGCGGCGGTGAGTGAGTCGAGCCACCAGGCGATCGGCACGGTGGCCAGTACCGCGGCGGCGGCGACGTCGGAGACGACCATGACTCGGCGCCGGTCGACGTGGTCGGCAAGGGCGCCCGCCCACAGCCCGGCCAGCAGGTACGGCAGGCCTTCGGCGACCGCGACCATGGCCGTCCAGGTGGCCGAGCCGGTGATGCCGTAGACCAGGACCGGCATGACGACGTACGTGACTGCCGATCCCGTGAGCGAGACGAGGCGAGCCGCGAAATACCGCCGGAGATCAGGATCGGAAAGCAACGACCGCTCGCGCCCGATTGATCGAGAATGCACGCTCCTTGGACTCCGCTCGCCCCCGTAGGCTGGACTTTACGAGGCAGGCAACATCACGACGAGTTGATTGTCAACATCGTGGTGTGGCGCGTCGGAAATGTGATCTCCGCTGGGTGCCCGTCGCGAGTATCGGGGGCGTGGGAACGGGGGGCGGAGAGGGATCGTCGCCGTCCCCTGCGCGGCGACGACCACCTCGTCCGACACCGCCATGACGGCGGGCCGCCTCGACCATGACGCGTGAGCTGCGTCACGGTTGCATATCGAGTGGGGGGTTGTCGATGGATCAGCCGCGGTCGGTTGCGAAATTCGCGCGCCGAGCGGCGCGGCGCAGCGCTCCGAGCACCGCCCGACCGGCCACCAGGCACAACGCCGCGGTGAGAACTCCGCGGATCACGTCCCAGGCGAGCGAGGTGGTCGTGAGGAAGACGGCATAGCGGACGAGGTTCTCGGTCACCGGGGCTCCGGGGACGAAGCTGATCGCCGACTCCGCATAACTCGAGAACGGCCAGAACCACAGGTTGATCAACAGCCCGTAGCCGACGCCGGCGAGGGCTCCGTAGGCCGCGAGCATCCAGATCTCCGGCCGGCCCCGTGCCGGCGGCAGCAGACCGGCACCCAGGGCGATCCAGCCGGCGGCGACCATCTGGAACGGCAGCCACGGCCCGACGCCGCCGGTGACCAGCGCACTCGTCGCCAGGGTCAGCTGACCCAGGACGAAGCCGAACCCGGGGCCGAGCGCTCTCCCGGCGAGCACGAACAGCACGAACACCGGCTCGACGCCGCCGGCCCCGGTGCCGATCACCCGCAGCCCGGTGCCGATCGCGGCCAGCACGCCGAGCAGCGCCACGGCCTTGGCGTCCATGCCGCCGTCGGAGAGCTGCGCGAGGACGACGAGCAACAGCAGGGGGAGCAGCGCGGCGAACAGCCACGGGGCATCCGCCGAGTGGGCCAGGCCCGAGCCCGGATCGGCGAGGAACGGCCAGCCGAACGCCGCGATCCCGACGAGCGAGACGAGCGAGATCGCGGCCACACTGCGGGGTTGCAGCCGGATGACCGCGACGTCGGCGGGTCCGGGCCGGACCGTCTCGCTCACGACACCGCGCCGAGCGCCGCGGCGACCTCGGCGACCGACAGCCACGACTCCGGCGCCAGCACCTTGGCCACCTGCGGTGCGAAGGTCGGGGAACCCACCACCACCTCGGCCGTGGGACCGTCGGCGACCACCTCGCCGTCAGCGATCACGACCACCCGGGTGGCGAGCTCGGCGACCAGCTCGACGTCGTGGGTGGCCAGTACCACCGACTGGGCCTCCGTGGTGCGCTCGCGCAGGATGTCCGCGAGCCGGCGCTTGGCCGGGTAGTCCAGGCCCCGGGTGGGCTCGTCGAGCAGGAGGAGGGGCGGGCGGGCGGTCATGACCACCGCGAGCGCCAGAGCCAGGCGCTGGCCCTCGGACAGGTCACGCGGGTGGGTGGCGTCGTCGACCTCGGGTGCCAGCCGGGCCAGGATCGCCCGGCACGAGCCGGCCGGGGCGCTCGCGTCGGTGTCGGCGTCGTGGCACTCCGCGGCGACCGTGTCGGCGTACAGGAGATCCGTGGGGTCCTGGGGCACGAGTCCCGCGGCGCGGATGACCGCCTCGGGGCGACTGCTGTGCGGCGCCAGCCCGCCGGTGGTGACCGTTCCGGCCGAGGGCGGGACCAGTCCGACCATCGAGGCGAGGAGGGTCGACTTGCCGGCGCCGTTGCGGCCCATGACCGCGACGATCTCGCCGGCGCGCACGGCGAGGTCGATGCCACGCAGGGCGACCGTACGTCCGTAGGCGACGGCCAGCCGCTCGGCGCGCACCAGCGGCGCGCCGGGGTCCGGAGCCGCTCGCGAGCCGGGCCGATCCGCCTCGGGCCGATCCGCCACGGGCCGATCCGTGACGGGCCGGTCGACCGCTGCGAGCCGCGCCCGCAGCGGT
>DATCVR010000005.1:0-91064 GCA_036566745.1 Jiangellaceae bacterium
TCCTCGGCCGCCGCGACCCGCTCGGCGAGTGCCGCCTCGGCCTCGCGCGCGGCCTGCTCGGCGAGCCGGGTCGCCCGCTCGGCACGCTCGCGCACCCCGGCCTGCCCCTCGGTCACGGACCGGAGTACCGAGACGCCGTCATACAGCGACCGGCCGTCGCGCGCCTCCAAGATCATCCCGACGGTCGCCAGCCCGCCGCCGTGGCGGTACGAGGCCGACGCCAGCCGTCCCAGTTCGAGCCGCGCAGCCGTGGCCGCGTCGGCCGCCTCCGCTGCATGGGCCCGCGCAGCGGCCTCCGTGCGCTCCGCGTCCTCCAGGAAGACGCGGGCGCCGTTGTACGCCTCGACCGCCTGGGCAGCGCGGATGAGCAACGTGTCGAGCTCGTCGTTGACCGCGGCCAACCGCGCCTCGGCGTCGGCCACCGCGTCGCCGGCCCGAGCCTCGACGTCCCGAGCGGCCTCGACGTCCTGGTCGGACGGGTAGCTCGGACCGGCCGGTTCAGCCCCGGCCGGAACGGCGAGTGCCGCCGCCAGGACACTCGCGAACAGGCTCGCCACGAATCCCTTGCGCACCTCTGACGACCTCCCCCATGTCAGGCGTCACAGAAGGCGAGGCTAGTCACGATCGTCACTCCACGACACACAAGTCACAGAATTCCCAGGAGACACCGGCGTGTCGGCTTGACAAACTACACGTGTGTTATTTTGACACTCGTGCAGGTCAGCTCGGCGTGTCGCGCCCGGAGACGGCGACCGGAGCCTCCGGAGAAACTCTCAGATCGTGGCGCTGGGGCTCGGCGTCTGGTGCCGCCGCAAGAGCGGCGACAGGACCAGCACGCTGCGGGTGCGGGCGACGAACGACTCGGCCGAGATCTGCGTGAGCACCCGCTCGAAGTGCTGCATGTCGGACGCGAACACGTGCAACAGCGAATCGGCGTCGCCCGTGACCGTGAAGGCCTCGACGACCTCGGGATAGGTCTCGAAGCGGCGCAGGATCTCCTCGCCGCTCGTGCGCCGGTTGGTGAACAGCTCGACGTAGGCCTCGGTGCTCCACCCGATGGCAGAGGGATCGAGACGGACGGTGAACCCCGTGACCACGCCTCGGGCGCGCAGCCGGTCGACCCGCCGCTTGACCGCCGGCGCCGACAGGTTCACCTTCGCGCCGATGGCGCCGTAGCTCGCCCGGCCGTCGACCATCAGGGCACGCACGATCTGCTCGTCGAGGTCGTCGAGGCTCATGCCCCATCATCACCGCTTTCCCCCACCCGAGAAAGCCGACCGGCCCACCGATTGGCCACCCCGCGGCGTCCCGGGCGCGAGTAGCCTGCTCGCCGGGGTCAGCCGTCGTCCGAGGACCGTCGCCTGACCGCCACCCCGACCGTTCGGAGGATCACGATGGACTGGAAGCTTGAACTCGTGGCGGTTCCGGTGTCGGACGTCGACCGCGCCAAGGCGTTCTACGAGCAGGTCGGATTCAACGCCGACCACGACCACCACATCAGCGACGACCTCCGATTCGTCCAGCTCACGCCCCCGGGATCTGCCTGCTCGATCGCCCTGGGCACGGGCATCGTCGACACCCCGCCCGGCTCGCTGCAGGGCATGCAGGTCGTTGTCGACGACGTCGACGCGGCCCGTGCCGAGCTCGTCGGACGCGGCGTCGAGGTGAGCGAGGTCCAGGAGTTCCCGTGGGGGCGATTCGTCTTCTTCAGCGACCCCGACGGCAACGGCTGGGCCCTGCAGCAGATCGTCGTACCCGGCTGAGCACGGCCAGGAACCGCTCGGCACAACCCCGACGACGACGAATCGACCCGATTTGATCGTTCGGCGCAACAAATCGTCGCGCGATACCGGAATCACGCAGCGATCCGTACACCTCAACGCAACAAAACGGTATCGCGTTGCAACACCGGACCGACGTAGTTTCACACGCGTGACCCTCACCCCTGTCGAGCCGGCCGAGCAGCCGGGGACGAGCATCCGCCGATCCACCTCACGCCGGTACGTCATGTGCCGGCCCGACCACTTCGCCGTCGACTACGCCATCAACGTCTGGATGGACCCGACCCAGCCGGTCGACCGCGACCTCGCGATCGAGCAGTGGGAAGCGCTTCGCGCCACCTACGAACGTCTGGGCCACGAGGTCGAGCTGCTCGACCCGGTCCCAGGCCTGCCCGACATGGTATTCGCGGCCAACGGCGCCTTCGTGGTCGGCGACATCGCCCTCGGGGCCCGTTTCCGCGAGAGCGTGCGCGCGGCCGAGGCGCCGGCTCACCGCTCCTGGCTCGAGCGCGCGGGCGTCAGCGTGCACGAGCCGGACGCCGTCAACGAGGGCGAGGGCGACTTCGCCTGGGCCGGCGGACGCATCCTGGCCGGCGCCGGCTTCCGGTCCGACCCGCGGGCCCATGCCGAGCTGGCCGCGGTGTTCGGCGTTCCGGTCGTCCCGCTCGAACTCGTCGACCCGCGGTTCTACCACCTCGACACGGCCCTCGCCGTCCTCGACGCCGAGACCATCGCGTACCTCCCGTCGGCGTTCTCGGCCGCTGGTCAGGAGCTGTTGGCGAAGCTCTACCCCAAGGCCATCGTGGCCAGCGAGCACGACGCGCTCGTGCTGGGACTCAACGCCGTGAGCGACGGCCGCCACGTCGTGCTCGCGGCCCAGGCCGAGCAGCTCGCGGCCCAGGTCGCCGAGGCCGGGTTCGTGCCCGTGCCCGTCGACGTCTCCGAGCTGCTCAAGGCCGGCGGCGGCGTGAAATGTACGACCCTGGAACGACACGCCCGCACAGCACTCGACGAGGAGCTCGCATGACGACACATGCCGACCGCACCGACGAGCTCATCGCGCTCACCGACGCGAGCACCGCTCACAACTACCACCCGCTGCCGGTCGTCGTCTCCGATGCCGATGGCGCGTGGGTCACCGACGTCGAGGGCCGCAGGTACCTCGACTGCCTGGCCGCCTACTCGGCGGTGAACTTCGGCCACCGCAACCCCGAGGTGGTCGCCGCGGTCAAGGCCCAGCTCGACCGCGTGACGCTGACCAGCCGCGCATTCCACCACGACGTGCTGGGGCCGTTCGCCCGCGAGCTGGCCGACCTCGCCGGCAAGGACCTCGTGCTGCCGATGAACACCGGCGCCGAGGCCGTCGAGACCGCGCTCAAGGTCGCCCGCAAGTGGGGCTACGAGGTCAAGGGCGTCCCCGAGGACCAGGCGACGATCATCGTCATGGACGGCAACTTCCACGGCCGGACCATCAGCATCGTCAGCTTCTCGACCGACCCGGTGGCACGCACCCACTTCGGGCCGTTCACCCCCGGCTTCCGGGTGGTGCCCTACGGCGACTCGGCGGCCATCGAGGACGCCATCGACGACACCACCGTCGCGGTCCTGATCGAGCCGATCCAGGGCGAGGCCGGTGTCGTGGTCCCGCCCGAGGGCTACCTGCGCGAGGTCCGGCGGATCACCGCCGAGCGGCAGGTGCTGTTCGTCGCCGACGAGATCCAGTCCGGGCTGGGCCGCACCGGCGCCACGTTCGCCTGCGACCACGAAGACGTCGTGCCCGACCTGTACGTCCTGGGCAAGGCGCTCGGCGGCGGGATCGTCCCGGTGTCGGCCGTCGTCGGCAACCGTGACGTCCTAGGCGTGATCCACCCGGGCGAGCACGGCAGCACCTTCGGCGGGAACCCGCTGGCCTGCGCCGCCGGCCGGGCCGTCGTCGCGATGCTGGCCACCGGCGAGTGGCAGAAGCGCGCCACCGACCTCGGTGACCACCTCCACCGGCGACTCGGCGAGCTGATCGGCAACGGCGTCGTGGCGATCCACGGCCGCGGGCTCTGGGCCGGCGTCGACATCGACCCGGCGCTGATGACCGGACGTGAGGCGTGCGAGGCGCTGATGGCCGAAGGCGTGCTGGTCAAGGACACCCACGGCTCGACGATCCGCTTCGCGCCCCCGCTGGTCGTCACGCTCGACGAGATCGACCTGGCGGTCGACGCCCTGACACGGGTCCTCGACTCGCGACGCACCAGCTGAGCCGCAACGACGCGGCGCTCACGCCCGCCACTCGTCTAGGGTGGCGGGCGTGAGCAAGAAGCCCGGCGACATCGCAGTACTCCAGGTGGACCCGACCGTGTGGGCACATGCCCTGGAACTCGCCGACGGCGACGCCAGGCGCATCGAGGTGCGCGGCGAGCTCGACGTGGTGGTCCACAACGAACCCCTCCCACCCGGCCGCCGGGTTACCCGCGCTGCGACTGACACCTGAGCCGCTGACGCGTCACACGCAGGGCGTTTCCCGGACCTACCCCTCCTGAACGGCTATGACACAGGAGGGTCGAGTGGTTGACGCGAGCAGCGGGAACGGTGAGCTCCGCGCTGCCCTGGAGTCGATCCTGACCTGTCGGCTCTGGCTTGACGTCGCGATGGGCCATCTGTCCGAACGCCTCGACAGCTCCAGCCGGCACGTCGGCAGGGCCCTTGCCGGCGCGGGCGAGCGAGGCCTGCGGATCGCGGACGAGATGCTCGCCGGCGCTCGGATCGTGAAACAGAACGCCAGGACGTCGTTCGGGGATGCCGCCGGCGCCATGGACCGGGACTCACACGACCTTCTGGCCGTCCTGGCTTCACGACACGGTCATGACTCCCGAGAGGCGTTCACCCCTGCTCCGACTGGTAAATCCCACCGCGCCAATGACGCCACGCGCTTCCCGGCCGGATTCACCCGGACCTATGCCAAGGCGATCCTGCAGGACCTCCCGGACAGGCTGACGATGACCCTCGCCGAAGCGGCGGCTGTGCCGGTGACGTCGCCCGGTGTGACCGCCCTGACAGTGCTGGAGATCAAGGCTCAGTTCCCGCATGCCCAGGGCCAGCTGGTCTTCGACCTGCTGACAAAGGCCGAGAGCCACGCCGTGGAACGCCACGGATATCACGTGGAACGCGACGCACTCCTGGCGAGGCTGCTGTGGCAGAAGGACAACGCTGGTCTCGACTCGTGGAGCGTCGGGTCGGATGGCAAGGTCGGGACTAGCCACAAGGTCTCGACAAAGGTCACGCGCTTTACGAGCGCCGAGGCGTTTGCCAAGCCCCTCCGCGCGGTTATGAGCGTGGCCGAGCAACATCAAGGCGGCGTGATCGGATTCGTGGAGCAGCATGCCGTCAACGGTCGACTCACCGTCTATGTCGACCGCGACTCGTGTGGCCTCACATCGGCCGATGCCGTCGGGTTCCGGGGTGTCGGCAACGAGGGCAAGGCCGGAGCCAACGACTGGCACAAGGCTCGTCGGGCTGCACTGCGACCAGGCGGAATACCGATGAGCGCGGTGGAGTTCAATCCGTTCAGCGAAGGCGACGAACCAGGCGCAATCGTTATGTTCGCCAAGGGCTCCGATGGTTGGAGAATAGACTCCTGCGTGCCTGCGTCTCGCGCACTGGGCGATCGACTGGAGGATCTCGCGTGAAGCCCCCCAGCACGAACTTCCGCCGGTACCTCGGCTCGTGGTTCGACGACGAGTTCGTCCCGGAAGCGTACGTCGAAGGCTGCGAGAACGCTCCGACCTGGCTCGATGCCGGACCGGACCGCGACGGCATTCGCGCCTTCCGTGATGAGCTGGCCGCACACATCCGCGACGCGTCCTTCCCACCGGCATCGCCCGAGAGCCAATGGACCTCCGACGAGTGGCTGCGCAACATCTGGTATGACGCGTTCGGACCGCAGGCGCCGCCCGGCGATCCCTTTCCCGTGCCTGACGACCTGTGGGGCCACGCCCGCCTCACGCCCTACATGCTCCACGCCGTCGACGAGGGTCCCGCCGACAGCAGCCCGGGTGCGGCGGCCTGGCTCGAACGACGAGGACTCACCTTCGTCACGGTCCAGCGTGCCATCATGCAGCCCGCCCACCACACCGAGAACGTACGCGCCGCTCCCAAGGGCTGGCACGACCACCTGCGGCAGCTCACCGACCAGGGTCTCCGCGATGCCAAGCCCGGCGAGGGCTTCTCCAGCTGACGCCCCGGCCTTCGCCCCGATTGGCGGCATTACAGGCGGCACCGTTGCCTCGTCTGGGCGTCACAGGTGACGAGCCGTGGCGAAGGTCCCACCTACTCCGACGGATCTACCAAGGAGGTGCCGTGCACTCGAACGCCAGCGACCCAGGTCTGATTCGCGCAGCTCTCCAGGTGACCCTCTCGTCCCGCCGACGCTTCGACATGAACCTCCTCGACATCGTCAAGGCCAGTCGAAGGTCGCTCACCACCATGGCCACGGCTCTCGATGACGCCGGACAACGCAACCTGGCCACGGAGTTGGCGGTTCGATCCACGACAGTCGGGCGCGACATGCCGACAACGGTCGCTGGCGCCGTGTACGCACTCGACCGTCAAGCCCACGATCTCCTGCAGGTCCTTGCGCGCCTGCACGGCCAGCCCGACATTGGGAGGTTCACCCCAGGCCGGGCCAATGCACTCGGGAAAGGGCCTGACCCCACACGTTTCGGCTCCGGCTGGGCCGGCCGGTACGCCGCTGGCATAATTCAGGACCTGCCCACCAGCACGTTCATGTCAAAGGCTGCCCTTCGGTTGCTCCCTTCGATCGACAAGTGGCAGATCGAAGCCAGCAAGGACGCCATCATCGCCTTGGTCAGCGAGCGACATCGCAACAGAGCACGAGCGCTCCTGACCAGTAGCGGCAGCCATGCTGTGGAGTTTCACGGCTCCCACGTTCCCGATGAACTGCTGATCGCACGTACGGCGTGGACGCGTCCAGCCGACCACGGCTCACGCAAACGACCGAGATGGTCGATCGAGGATGATGGCCGCGTCAGGACTGCAAGTGCTGAGTCCACAACCATGAGCTCGAAGTTCGTGACACCCGAGGCGTTTGCCCGATCGCTAGAAGCGCTACTCGAAGCCGCCGACTCTTATCCCGGTGAGCTCGAAGGAATGCTCACAGACAACGCTGTCGGCGGGCGAGCGACCATCTCTATCCCGGCGAGCAAAGTCGGATTGGGGCCGGGCGATACGCATGGCTATCGACCGGCCGGTGTACGAAGCCGAGAATCCCGGGAAGACTGGGTTCTTGCCCGCGATGAGGCCATGGAACCCGACGCATCGTGCGGGCCGCCTGTCTTCGTCAAGCCTGTCGACCCGGTTGCCGAATCTCGCGCTCCCGCAGTGTCGTATGCCTTCAAGAAGATCCACGAATCCGGCCGAAGCCGCTGGCACCTGATCACGATGTTCGCATCGTGACAACCGCGACCCGGAGGTCTCATGGTCCCGTCGACAACGAACTTCGAGCAATACCTACGCACCTGGTTCGACGAGGTCAACGTCTCCGACGCCTACGTCGAGGCGAGCGAGAATGCGGCTACCTGGGTGGTCGGCGAGGCCGACGGAACCACCGCGGAGTTCCGTGATGAACTTGCGGCGCACATCCGGGATTCGTCCTACCCACCCGATGAGTACGAGTCGCAATGGACCACCGACGAGTGGCTGCGAGGCATCTGGTATGACGCGTTCGGGCCGGAAGCCCCGCCGGGTGATCCCTTTGTCGTTCCTGCCGAAGCGTGGGGGCGCACGCGCATCTCGTGGTACATGCTTCTAGCTGTCCGCCGTGATGCGGCAGACAGCAGCCCAGGTGCATCAGAATGGCTGCGAGTTCGTGGCCTCGACTTCGCAGACATCGATCGCGCCAAGGCCGCCCGCCGCGCCGGTACCGCGGGCCCGCGACCAGAACCGCCTGGGTGGTTCGATCGCCTCCAGCGACTCACCGACGAGGGGTACCGGATGGCTCAGCCGGGAGATCACGGCTCGCCTTGATCCCAGGAGATCGATCGCCCTAATTGGCCTGGAGGCGCTTCGCCGCCATCAGGCGCTGCGGTATCGGGCCACGATCAGCTCGGCGATCATCGGGTGGGCCCCGATCGGCCCGGCCACCACATCGGCGCCGGCGTCGTCGAGGCGGCTCTGGAACAGCCCGGGCGCCAGCAGGTACGACGCGATGGCCACCCGCCCCCGGCCGGCGCGTCGGTGGGCCTCGACCGCCTGGGCCACGGTAGGCGCCGCTGTGGTGACGTAGCCGATCGTCACGGGCCGCTCGAGCTGTGCCGCCAGCCGCTGACCAGCCGCTTCGACATCAGCGAGGGCGCGCTGGTCCGACGATCCCGCGGCCGCGAGCACCACCGCCTCGGGGAGCCCGTTGAGTCCGCCGGCAGCGCCGAGCCCGCTCGCCGCACGCAGCCGGTCAGCCACCGCACCGACGACCAGCGCGTCGGGACCCAGCGGCGCGGTCACCACGGCATCCGAATCCGACCGCGCCACGACCTCGGGCACGTCGACCCGCACGTGGTAGCCGGAGGCCAGGAACATCGGTACGACGACGGCCCGTGGCGTGGCGGCGAGAACCTCGTCGAGGGTCGGGCCGATGACGTCGACGTAGGCCACGCGGACCTCGACGCCGGGGAGCCGGGCACGCACGTCGTCGAGCAGCCGGGCCAGCACGACCGGTCCGGCCGGGTCGCGGGTGCCGTGGGCGACCGCCACGAGAACCGGCGGAGCGGTCACGGGCCGATCCCGTCGCGGCTCACGGGCCTAGCTCGACGACGACGGGTGCGTGGTCGCTCGGTGCGGCGCCCTTGCGCTCCTCCCGGTCGATGACGGCGCCCTTGACACGGGCCGCGAGGGCGGGCGAGGCCAGGGCGAAGTCGATCCGCATGCCTTCGCGCCGGGCGAAGCGCAGCCGCTTGTAGTCCCAGTAGGTGTAGACACCCGGGCCGGGGGCGAACGGGCGGACGACGTCGGTGAAGCCGGCCTCGACGACCGCCCGGAACGCCGCGCGCTCGGGCGGGGAGACGTGGGTGTGGCCCTCGAAGGCGGTGATGTCCCAGACGTCGTCGTCCTGGGGCGCGATGTTCCAGTCGCCGGTGAGGGCGATCTGGGCGTCGGCATCGGCGGCGAGCCAGCCCGCGGCGGCGTCGCGCAGCCGGGCCAGCCAGTCGAGCTTGTAGGCGTAGTGGGGGTCGGCGAGCTCACGGCCGTTGGGGACGTAGAGGCTCCAGACGCGGACGCCTCCGGCGGTCGCGCCGATCGCCCGCGCCTCGGCCTCGACCGGCTCGCCCCATCCCGGCTGCCCCGGGAACCCGGTCTCGACGTCGTCCAGCCCGACCCGCGAGGCGATCGCCACGCCGTTCCACTGCGAACGCCCGTGCATGACGACGTCGTACCCCAGCGCACTGAACGGCAGCACCGGGAACTGGTCGTCGCGGCACTTGGTCTCCTGGATGGCGAGGACGTCGACGTCGCTGCGCTCGAGCCACGACGTGACGCGGTCGACCCGTGAGCGGATGGAGTTGACGTTCCAGGTGGCGATGCGCACGGCCACGACCGTACCCGCCCCCATCGACGTCATGCCCGGGGCGGCGGGCGTTTCGCTTGTCGAGGGGTCGGCCGGCGTGCCATCGTGATCGACATGAAGCCCTGGGTGTTGCGAGTCGGCGTGGCCGCGGTCGCGTACGCCATCACGCTCATGATCGCCGCGTTGCTTCTCGAGCGGTTCCGCATCAACGCGCTGCCGTTCGTCATCGCCGTCGCGATCTTCACCGCCGTCACGGTGCTGTTCAAGCCCGTGGTGGCCAAGTACGCCGGCCGCTACGCCCACGGCGCCACCTGGCTCGTCGGGCTCGTGACCTCCTGGGTCGCGCTGCTGGTCACCGACATCCTCTCCAGCGGCATCCAGATCGAGGGCTTCTTCACCTGGGTCCTGGCAGTGCTCATCGTCTGGGCCGGCACGGTGGCCTACGACGTGATCGACGACAAAGCCATCGCCGCGACCGAGGCTCAGCTCAAGCGCCTCCAGTAGCTCCGCCCGTGCAGCCACCCGCGCAGGCTCCGCGAACGATCGCCGTCGTGGGTGCCGGGCCGGCCGGGCTGTACTTCCTCGCCGCGCTGCTCGACGCGGCACCGCACGCTCTCGTCGACGTCTACGAGTCCGCGCCCGCGCCGTTCGGGCTGGTGCGCTACGGCGTCGCACCCGACCATCCGCGGACTCGCCGCATCTCACGGGTGCTCGCCGCCGGGCTGAGCTCGCCCCGGGTGCGGTACTTCGGCAACGTGACCGTCGGGCGGGACGTGACGCTGGACGAGCTGCGCCGGGGATACGACGCGGTCGTGCTGGCCACCGGGATGCGCGGCGACCGGGAGCTCGGGATTCCCGGCGAGCACCTTCCGGGGTCACTCGGCGCGTCGGAGCTGGTCGAGTGGTACACCGGGCACCCGCTGGCCACGTCGCCCGGTTCGCTGGCCGGGGTGCGCGCGGCGGCTGTGGTGGGGGCGGGGAACGTCGCGCTCGACATCGCCCGCATCCTCGCCCGCCCGGCCGACGACCTGCGGACCACGTCCATGCCGCGCCACGTCCTCGAGACGTTGCGGGCCAGCACCCTCACCGACGTCCACCTCGTCGCTCGCCGGGGACCGGCCTTCGCCAAGTACACCTCGCCCGAACTGCACGAGATCGGCCACCTCGACGACGTGGACGTGGTGGTGGACCCGGCCGACCTGGTCCTCGACGACGCCGGATCGGCCGAGGTCGAGAACCGTCGTGCGGCGCGAATCATCGTCGACCTCACCCGGGAGTGGGCAGCCCGAGCCCCACTGGGCGCGAGCCGCCGCATCCACCTGCACTTCTGGCGACGTCCGGTGCGAGTGCTGGGTGAGGCCCAGGTCACGGGCATCGAGCTCGAGCCGACCACCGAGGGCATCGGCCGCCCGGCCACGCTCGACGTCGACCTGCTCGTCCGGGCCATCGGCTACCACGGCACCGCCGTCCCGGGGTTGCCGTACGACGACGCCCGCGGAGTCGTGCCGTCGCGGGAGGGGCGGGTGGTCGACGGCGACGCCGTGGTCGCGGGCGTGTACGTCACCGGCTGGCTCCGGCGCGGACCCACAGGGGTGATCGGCACGAACCGGCCAGACGCCGCCGAGGTGGCCGCGGCCCTGGCGGCCGACCTCGACGTCCTCGCCGTGCGCGAGGGCAGCCCGGACGACGTCACCGAGCTGCTCGCCCAGCGCGGCGTTCGGGTGCTGAGCTGGGCGGACTGGCTCAGGCTCGAGGCGTACGAGAAGGCGGTGGGCGATCGGCACGGCGCCGATCCGATCGTCGTCCACGACCTCGCCACCGTGCTGAGCGTGCTCGACTCACCCTGAGCGTCGGGCGTGCCTGACGACGGATCCGCTGAGGCGGACCACCCCGAACTCGGGATGGACCACGGCACCGGGGGTGGGATCGGTGCCGGTACCGCCCGTGTCCGTGCCGGTGTCGGTGCCGGAATCGGTCCCGCTGTCCGTGCCGGTGTCGGTACCCGAGTCCGTGCCTGCGTCCGTCCCGCTGTCCGTGCCTGTGTCGGTGCCGCTGTCGGTCCCGGCGTCCGTCCCCGAGTCGGTCCCGGTGTCCGTCCCCGAGTCAGTGCCGGAATCGGTCCCGCTGTCCGTGCCCGAATCGGTGCCGGACTCGTCTCCACCCGTGTCCGTGCCGGAGTCCGTCCCGGAATCCGTGCCCGCGTCGTTACCGGACTCGTCGCCACCCGCGTCGGTACCGGCCTCGGTACCGGACTCGTCGCCGCCCTGGTCGGTACCGGACTCGTCGCCGTTGTCGTCGTCCCGATCGTCCTTCTTGTCGTCGTTGTTGTCCTTGTCGTCGTTGTCGCGGTCACGACGGCGGTCGGAGCCGGAGTCGTCATCGTCGCCGCCGTCGTCGCCGCGGATGTCCGCACGCTCGGGGAACTCCTCGACCGGCATCCCTTCGAGGGCACCCTGCATGAACGCCGTCCAGGTGGCCGCGGGGTACCGGCCGCCGGTGAACGTGCTCATGCCGGCCACGCCGTCGAGCGACTCGGTGCCGATCGCCTCGCCCTCGCCGCGGAAGTAGACCACCGATGCGGCGAGCTGCGGGGTGTACCCGCTGAACCAGGCGGTGAGGTCCTCGTGGGTGCCGGTCTTGCCCGCGGCCGGGCGTTCGAGCTCTTGGGCGCGCTCGCCGGAGCCCGACTCGACGACCTCGGTGAGGGCGTACGTGACGTCGGCCATGACGTCCTCGGCGAAGACCCGCTCGGGCGTCGCGGCGTGCTCGTACCGCACCTCACCAGCCCGATCGGTGACCCGCGAGACGAAGTACGGGTCGGTCTGGACGCCCTGGGCGGCGAGCGTGGCGTAGGCGTCGGCCATGTCGATCGCCGAGACCGACGCGATGCCGAGGGTGATCCGGGGGTTGGCCTCGAGCCCGCCGGAGTCGGCCGGGATGCCGGCGCGGACCAGCGAGTCGACCACCTTGTCCGAGCCGATCTCCATCGTGAGGTCGACATAGGCCGTGTTGATCGAGTTCTCGGTGGCCTTCAGGAGCGTGACGCGGTTGCCCCAGTCGCGGTCGTCCTGGTTGTTGACCGGCGGACCGAGTCCCTCGGCGTTGAACGGCGAGTTGCCGGCGAAGCGGCTGCGCAGCGACTCGCCGTTCTCGAGCGCCGCTGCCAGCGTGAACGCCTTGAACGTCGAGCCACCCTGGATCTTCGCGGTGGCGGAGTTGAAGGTCACCGTGACCGCATCGGGACCGGCGTACATGGCCACCACGGCGCCGTCGTCGGGACGGACCGCCGCAAGGCCGACGTGGACGCGGTCGGCCTCCTCGGTGGGACGTTCCTGATCGACCGCGTTGACCGCGGCGGCCTGGGCCTGGGCGTTGAACGACGAGGTCACGCGCAGGCCGCCGGAGTCGATCTCGGTCTCCTCGAACCCGTTGGCGACGAGGGCGTCGCGCACCTGCAGCAGGAGGTAGCCGTTGGGGCCGCCGTAGCGGTTGACCCGCTGCTCGGCCAGCACGGTGGGCACGTGGGTGGCTTCGGCGGTCGCCTGGTCGATGGCGCCCGTCTCGACCATGCCGTCGAGGACGTACCGGAAGCGTTCCTCGAAGCGCTCGGCGTTCTCCGGACCCAGCGTCGGGTCGTAACGCGCCGGCGAGCGCAGGATCGCCGCCAGCGCCGCACTCTGCGCGAGGTCGAGCTTGCCGACGTCGACGTCGAAGTACGACCGGGAGGCGGTCTGGACGCCGTAGGTGCCGCGGCCGAACCAGATCGTGTTGAGGTAGCTGGAGAGGATCTCGTCCTTGTCGACCGCCTGGTCGGTCTTGACGGCGATGACGATCTCGCGGAGCTTGCGGGTGATCGTCTGGTCCTGGGTCAGGTAGTAGTTCTTGACGTACTGCTGGGTGATGGTCGACCCGCCACCGGCCGCCTCACCGCGCAGGGCGCCCCACGCCGCGCGGGCGATGCCGGTGACGTCGAAGCCCGGGTTGTCGTAGAAGCTGCGGTCCTCGGCGGCCACCGTGGCCTGCTTGAGCGTCTCGGGGATCTCGGCGGGGTCGACGATCTGGCGGTTCTCGGCGTTGAACCGGCCGAGCTCGGTGGCGCCGTCGTCGAAGTAGACGATGGTGGCGTCCGAGGTCGAGAAGTCGTTGGGTGCGGGCACGTCGATGGTCGCGAAGGCGATGCCGACCGCCGCGGTGACCAGCAGGGCGAAGCCCAGGATGGTCCAGCCGAGGGTCTTCCAGCTCAGCAGCCTGCGCCAGCCGGTCTTGCGGGGCTTGCCCGTGCGGTACTTGGGGCCCTTCGACGGGGAGACGCCAGGAGGCGGGGGCGGCGGCGTTTGCTGGCTCATGTCCCCTCGATGGTACGGGCGAGGCAGGACAAGCCCGGCATCCGCCCAGAACTCCACAGGCTTTCCACAGACCTGCCCCAAAGCGGGTGGTAGAGCCGACACGCCATGGTCGACATCGTGAGACGCAGTAGGGTCACAGGGCGAACACCCGGCACACTTGTAGTTCACACGGCGAACGTCGTCTCCGCCTCACGCCACCGGATGGTGAAGGGTGCACGAGCACCACCGCCCTCAAGGTCGATGACCGGCCAGGGGGGATCGAGCAGGCCGAGGAAGCTGTTGCGCGCCGTCCGCCGACGTCGGAGGCGCCGCAAGCGCTCAGCCACGCGTCGGCCGTCGATCTTCCTCGGGGTCGCCGCCCTGGTGATGCTCGGCCAGAGCATCGCGCTCATCGTCTGGACCGTCATCCGGCTGGGCCATCTGCCCCCCGGCTGCGACGGCGCAGGCACCCAGTTCTGCGATCTCACCGGCAGTTCCCTGTTGCGGGAGGCGCCGGTGGCCTTCGCCGTGGCCGGCTTCGGCTGTGCGCTGGCGTACCACGTGGCCAGGCGCTCGAACCTCGCCTGGGTCCTGGCCGTCGGGAGCGAGATCACGCTCGGCCTGGCCGCCACGGCTCGCGAGATCTGGGGCATCGACGCCAGCGGGGGCTACGTCATTCTCTCGGTCTTCGCCGCACTCGGCCTTCTGCTCGCGGAACCGCTGAAGGCGCTGGTCAACCATTTTCTCGATCACCGGTGACCTGGGCCGGGGCTCTTGCCCGGCGCCTTGCCCGCGAGCGGTTCGCGCGATTTCCGACTTACGTTCGGGCCCGTCTCTGAGTCATCATGGCCAGCATGGCGTCGATGGGTTCGCTCATCCGAGAACTGCGCGTCGCGCGTGGCTGGTCACAGGGCCAGCTCGCCGAGGCGCTGTGCGAGGTGTCGGGCCGCCCCACCATCACCCGCGAAGAGGTCAGCCGCTGGGAACGTGGCGTGCGGGTCCCCGGTCCCTTCTGGCTGCCCCATCTCGCCAGCACTCTGCAGACCCCGGTGGCCGTGCTCGAGATCGAACGGGTCAAGCGGCGTTCGTTCCTCCGGATGGCCGCGCTGGCGCCCATCGCGGGCATGGCGCCGCAGGTGGCCGAAGACCTCATGGCCTCGATCGCCGGCGGCGACACCGCTCCGCTCGGCCAGGTCCAGACCTCCCACCGCACCGACCTCGCGATCTCGGCGCTCGCCTCGCGCGACCGCGTCAGCCTGCTCCATCTCGCCCGCTGGATGGACGACGGCGACTCCGAGATCCTCCGGGTCAACGCCACGGGCATCCTGGCCAAGTCCCAGGACTCCGAGATGCTCGACGCCGTGTCGCTCACCCTCGGTCGCGACGACGGCGCCCGCAAGCGCTACGTCAGCGCCGTCATGAGCCGCTGCGGAGGCTCGGTGTCAGCGCTGAGCAAGGAGATCCTCAACCCCCACGACTCCGGCGCCCGGTGGGTCTCGGCCTACCTGCTCGGCCGTGACGGCGGACCCGCTGCCACGCGCGCGCTCCAGAACGCCCTGCGCCGCGAACCCGTCCGCGAGAACGTCCGCGCGATCGGCCTGATCCTGAACGGCGTCGATCCGTGCACCTGATCGAGATCCGCGACGCCGAGCTGCTGACCGCTCTCACCGACCGCCTTGCCGACCTCGGAGTGACGTCGGGCGCCATCGTGTCGCTGATCGGTGCGGCCGACTCGTTCACCGTCTCCACGATGCCGGCCCACGACGCCTCCGCCAACGTCGTCACCGACTACGACCTGCCGGCCGAGATGACCGGCACCGGCGAGGTGATCGGCGGGGTGCCCCACATCCACGCCGTCATGGCCGTCGAGGGGGACCGCGCGATCAGCGGCCATCTCCACCGGGCCCGGATCGGCACCTGGTTCGCCCACGTCTACGTGGTTCCGCTCGACACCTGAGACGCCGGAATTGGCCCCTAGCGTGGCCCCTGTTCGGATCCGCGCCATGGCCAATACTCAAACGTACGAGCTTCCCGCCTGGCGTTCGCCGTGAGATGCCAGAGGAGACCGGGGCTGCTCGTCGGCCCGGCGCTCGGTGGACCCCCGTCCTGAGCGCCGGGCCACCCCAATTTTCGGGGTGGTTCGCCCCGGTGTGCGGACAAGGGCAGTTCACCCCCGCGTGGCGGCCTCGACCCGGGCCGCCGGAGCCAGCAGGCTCTCCTCACCGAACCAGCCGCCGGCGTGCCCGACCACGGATTGACGCCGTCGGCGTGGCGGCACAATTCGACGAGGTTGATCTGGCCGACGATGCGCGCACCGGCTCAGGCGTCGGCCGGCACGCGGCGCCGCTGCATACCGCCGCGCCAGCGGTCGGCCCACCACGCCGCCGAACACGGCCACTCGTCGCCGCACTTGGTGCACGCGGCCGGCTGGGCGCTCCGCCAGTGCCGCCACCACCCGCCGCTCGCGTCTCCTGGCAGATGGGTCCGAGCGATCTCGACGGCGTAGTCGTCTACCTCCGCCGCCGACCACTCGACCACTCCCAGCCCAGGTACGCGGGCACTGCGACTCATGATCCCCTCCGTGACGTGTCCTCATGGTTCCGGCCGCGCCCAGGTCCCCTCCTGAGGTTGCACACGACCGGTGAATGGGTAGAAGCATCGTCAGGTCGAGAGTCTCCTGAGAAGGGGCTAACGTGCACCTTGCAATCAAGGTGCACCATGACTTGTCGGAGTGACCTTCGTTGGAGGCGTTGTGACAGACGCGGCCGAGCTACCTCCGGTACTGGCACTCTTCGCCGAAGAATTCCGACTTGCCCGATTAAATGCCGGATTGACACAGGGCCAGCTCGCCGAGAAGACCCATTACACCCGAGGCCACATCAGCATGGTCGAGGCGGGTCAGCGCACCGGCTCGCGACGGTTCGTCGAGGGTGTCGAAGAGGTGCTCGGCTCCGACGGCAGGCTGGGCCGGCTGTGGGCGCTCGCCAGCCGCGAGACCCAGCCTGGCTGGGCGGTGGAGATGCTCGACGCCGAACAGCGGGCCTCGTCGATCCGCTCGTTCCAGCCCCACCTGATCGGGGGGCTCTTCCAGACCGAGCGGTACGCCCGGGGCGTCTTCGGGGCGCGGCGCTTTCTCGGCGCCTCCGACGACGACGTGCAGGAACGCGTGGCCAGGCGGCTCGCACGTCAGGTGACCCTCACCGGGCCGATGCTCCGGCGCTACTGGCTGATCCTCGACCAAGCCGTACTGCACCGCATCATCGACAGCGCCGACGTCATGCGCGAACAGCTTCGCCACCTGCTGACCGTCATCCGCGAGCACGGTCACGTCAACGTCCAGGTCTTGCCATGGTCGGCTGGGGCATATCCGGCAGTTGCCGGTCCAATGACCATTCTGGAAATTCCGGACGCCGATCCCGTGGTCCATCTCGAGGACCCGCTTTCCGGTACCACGACGTCGCGCCCGGAAACCGTGCAGGAGTGCGTCGACCGCTTCGATGTACTACGGTCTCAGGCGCTTTCCCTGTCGGAAAGCGAAGAGATGATCGAGGCTCGAGTGAAGGAGCTGTCATGACCGATCTCGTATGGATCAAGTCGAGTTTCAGCAATGCCAATGACGGGAGCGACTGCGTCGAGGTCGCGGCTCTCCCCGATGGCGGACGAGCCGTTCGAGATTCGAAGAACCCGGCAGGCGACATCCTTCAGTTCACCGCCGGCGAATGGATCGCCTTCGTCAAGGGCGCCCGCGCCGGCGAGTTCGACTGACGTCACGACGGCGACCTGGTCGACTCCGTCCGGCGAGACGGTCATCCCGGCGATCACCATGGCCATGACGACTCCGATCGACAGCGCTCCGCGGCCACGCTGCCGGCCGTTCGGCGAGACGCACTCCGATGATCATCGTGGCTGGTCCTGGCCCTGGCGTTGGCCCTGGCTCCTCGCCTGAGCGTCCTCCTACACTGGCGCAGCCGCCGCGCGATCTGACGGGCCGCGGCCCCGACATCGAGCAGAGGCGAGTCATGTCGAACCAGCACGCGGACGTTCCGCGCATCGTCGTGGTCGGGGCCGGTCTGGCCGGGCTCACGTGCGCCTACCGGCTGGCCCAGGCCGGCGTCCACGCGCAGGTGCTCGAAGCTCGCGACGATCGCGCGGGAGGCCGGTGCTGGACCGCGCGAGGCTTCGCCGGCGGGCAGGTCGCCGAGCACGGCGGCGAACTCATCGACACCCGCCACACCCAGCTCCGCGCCCTCGTGGCCGAGCTGGGCCTCGACCTCGACGACCTGCACGCCGACGACGACGCCGAGCCGATCCTGCACCTTCGCGGGCAGCGGCGTGACCCCGACGACGTCGACGCAGCGCTCGCTCCGGTCCGGCAGCTCCTCGCCCGCGAGCGGGACCGCGTCGGCGACTATCGCCACGACCACGCCGGCCCGGCCGCGCGCGAGTTCGACAACCTGTCGGTCGCCGACTGGGTCGCGGCCAACGTCCCGGGCGGCGGCTCGTCGCTCGCTGGAGCGGCGATCATCGGCAGCATCACCGAGGAGTTCGGCGCCGACCCCACCGAACTCAGCGCCATCGCCCTGCTCCAGTACTACGTCGAGCGCGACGACGACGCCGACGAGCGCTGGCACGTCCGCGGGGGCAACGACCTGATCGTCGATCGGCTGGTCGCCGGGCTGGCGGACGGCACGCTCCGGCTGGGCGCACCGCTCGAGGCCCTGCGCCGCACAGCCGGAGGCGGCTACGAGCTCAGTGTCGGCGGGAGTCCGTCGACCGTGGCGGCCGACATCGTCGTGCTGGCGGCGCCGTTCACCGCATTGCGCCGGGTCGACCTCGACGGCAGCGGCCTCAGCGAAGGCAAGCGCGCCGCCATCGAGCAGCTCGGCATGGGTACCAGCGCCAAGGTGCTGCTCCAGTTCGACGGCCGCCTCAGCGCCTTCGGCGGCTGGAGCGGCGAGCTGCAGACCGACGAGCCCTACCGCCTGACCTGGGACAGCTCCAGCTCACAGCCCGGCGCCGAGGGAC
The DNA here is from genome assembly GCA_036566745.1 of Jiangellaceae bacterium. Lineage (GTDB taxonomy): Bacteria > Actinomycetota > Actinomycetes > Jiangellales > Jiangellaceae > DATCVR01. The sequence continues at coordinate 18,699 of DATCVR010000005.1, forward strand.
TGCTGACGATCTGGTCCGGCGGCAGCACGGCAGCCGGCTATCCGGCACCCGACGGCGCGCACGGCCCGGCGCCGGAGTCCGTCGTGACGGAGTCGCTGGACTGGCTCGAACGGCACGTGCCCGGCATCGGCGCGGCCCACAACGGCCTGGCCTACCTGGACGTCTGGGGCGACGACCCCTGGACCCACGGCTCGTACGCGGCGTTCCGGCCGGGCCAGTACACCCGGTTCTGGGGTGCGCTCGCCGACCCCGAGGGCGGTATCCACGTCGCCGGAGAGCACACGAGCACGGTCAGCCAGGGCTTCCTGAACGGCGCCGTCGAGAGCGGCGAACGCGCCGCTGCCGAGGTCCTGGCGACGGCGGGCATCGAGGCAGCGAGCGCCAACGGGACCGGCGCCGACGCAGCCGGCTGACCTCGCGCCTGCTCAGCTCGGCCGACACCACCTGGCCGGCCCTCGGTCTCAGCGATCGACGACGCTCACCGCAGTGACCTTGACCGGCGCACCCACGCACCCGCCGTAGCCCTCCGGCATCGGCGTCCCGGTGGCCTTGACCCTGGCGCCCACCGGCGGCAGCTCGACGTCGCCCACGAGCGCCCAGCGCACGCCGTTGTCGTCGAGCAGTTCGACGCACCCGGCGTCGGTCAGTGCGGTGACGACCCCCACAACGCTGACCTTGGTGAACGTGTCGGTCGGCACCGTGGGCGGCGCGGTGGGAGGGGTCATGACCGGCGGCGGCACCTGGCTGTAGCGGGTCGGCTCAGGCGACTGGAGCTCGGTACCCTGCGGCTCGGAGCTCATGTGCACCTCCTGGGTAGCCGGTTCCTGCGCGTCGCCACACGCCGTGACGGCCAGCAGCGCGCACGCTGCCACGACGACAGCCTCCCACCTTCGCCTACCGGTCACGACAGTTGGACGTCCGGCGCGGCGACCCGGATCCCCATGACCAGGCACGTTGTGCCTCTCGGGCATGGACGACGTCGGCCCCGTCGAGCGCGGTTCGTGCTCGACGGGGCCGGCGCCTTCGTGATCGACGTTCGTCAGTTCACCGGGTCACGCGACGTCAGGAGATCCGGATCGTGACCGAGGTGCCGGACTGCTGCAGCACCTTGATCTTGACCCCGACGCCGGCCACCTTCACGCCCACCCGGGGCAGCGCCGGATCGAAGTAGCGGTCGACCTTGGAGTCGTCGAACACCGGGTTCCCGGCCTGACCTCGGATGTAGCTGGCCTGCCCGGACACCGGGTGGTGCAGGGTGAACGAGTCGGCCTTCTCCAGCCCGAACGGTGCGTCGTAGGTCTGGATGCGCCCACGCCACGGATCGCCGTCGAGGTTGTAGATCACTCGTGGGTGCGAGTCGATCGGGAGGATCTCACCGCTGCCCGGGTGCTGGCTGGTGTTGTTGTCGGTGTACGACGTGTCCCAGTAGCTGACCAGCAGGCCGTCCTGGTAGGGGAAGTGCTCCGCGAAGTCGGGACGGCTGGGGAAGCCGAAGTTGTAGGGGCCCGTCTTCAGGTAGCGGTCGTACGACACGTACTGCCGGTTCGAGGCGATGTAGTAGTGGTCGAACTCGTTGGTGACGGACGCTCCCACCGACGCGAAGCTGTCCAGCTCCCAGCCGTTGGGCGGCGTCTCGGCACCGTCGGCGAAGACCTCCTGGCCACCGGCCGTGACGCTGATGGTGTCGATGAAGATGCCCGGCGAGGTCGGGCCGCCGTTGCCCTGCGCGGCTCCGTCCGTGCTGTAGCGCACCCGCAGGCCGATCGTCGAGTCGGCGTAGGCCGACAGGTCGAACGTCGCCGGCACGAACCCGTCGGTCAGGCCGTCGATGCCGTTGCCTTCGGCGGCGTTCGCGATCGATCCGGGAATGGCCGTCCAGCCGCTGCCGTCGTCGACCTCGACGTAGGCGTAGTCGCACGGCGTGGAACCGCAGTCCTCGATGTTGTACGCGGCCTGGAAGGTCAGCTCCGCCGGACCGGCCGGCAGGGTGACCTCACGAGCCATGGTGGCGGTGTAGTCGTCGCCGGTGCCGCTCCACCACGACTTCTCGCCCTCCGGCGGGGTCGCGAGCTCGGTCGTGACCTCCTTCTTCGGCAGCACGACCACCGCGGCCTGCGCCTTGGCGCTGTTGTACTCGTGCGGCCCGAGCTCGAGCTTGCGGTTCTGACCAGCGAGGACGACCTCATAGTCGAGCCAGCCCAGCTGCAGCTTGTCCCACGCGGACAGGTCGGCGGCTCGGGTGCCGATGCCCTGGTCGCCGTTGGCCGACACGCGGCTCTGCGCCATGAGCGTCCACCAGCTCACCGGGTTGTCGCCGCTGGCCGCGGTGTCGTAGTGGTCGGGTAGGCCGAGGTCGTGGCCGTACTCGTGCGCCACCACGGACAGGCCGCCGTTCTCGGGCTGGATCGTGTAGTCGCCGACCCAGATGCCGGTCTCGCCGATCTGGGTGCCACCCAGCTGGTTGAAGTCCGGGCCGCTGGAGCCGACCTGGTCGAGGAAGGCGTACCAGCGGTGGCTCCAGATGGCGTCCTCACCGTAGATCGGGTCGCCGTCGGCCTGGTCGCCACCGGCGTGGATGATCTGGAACCGGTCGATGTAGCCGTCGGGCTCGTTGAAGTCGCCGTCGCCGTCGTAGTCGTAGCGGTCGAGGACGTCGAACTCGGCGACCATGGCGGCGATCTCCGTGTCGGAGAGTCCCGCGGCCTGCTGGTCGGCCACCCACTGGTTCACGCCGTCGGCCACGAGGTTCCACGTGTTGTCGCAGACGATGTCGTCACACGGGAACCCGTTGCTGCGGCCGTACCTGGCCTGGTTGTACTGGACCTTGACCCAGTCGGTCACCGTGCCGTCGACCGTGTAGCGGCCGGACGACTGCTTCTCGTAATAGGTCTTGAGCGACTCCACCCCACGTCCGGTGCCGAAGTACAGCTGCTCGAAGTACGAGCGGTCGAAATCCGGCCGCCATTGCGTGGAGTTGTCGTTCGACCCCGGTTCGGGGATCTCGTTGTGCAGCGGACCGTCCCACGTCGCGGGACCCACCGTGGCCGGGTCGGTGTCGACGTCGGGGTAGTCGGGGTGCCGCTCGTCGCCGAACTCCACCAGGATGACGAACACCTGGTCGGTCCGCTCGAGCGAGAGCGGCACGTACTGGTCGCGCTGCGCGGCACTCCGGCCACGCGCGGACGCGCCCGTGTCGGCGGTCGCCGTCTCGCCGAGGCGGACCACCTCGGTGCCGTTGATCACCTCCGGGGTCGCCTCGCCGTTCACGACCTGGGTGATGGCCTCCCGCCGCAACGAGTTCTGCTTGTCCGCCAGCGGATTGGCCAGCGCGTCGGACGGCGCGGCGAGCTCCGCGTCGGAGCCGACCGGGTCGGCCGCTCGGGGTTGGCCCGCGGCCGGTGCGGTCAGGCTGGCGGCGAGACCTGTCGCGGCAACGAAAGTCAACACCCCCGTGGTGATCCTGCGCATCACGATCCTCCTCTGAGGTCTGACGGGGACGTAGCGCGGACGTGACACTTCGGATGAGAAGCTGTCACATCCCAGGATGCGGACATTAGAGCCGACCTGACGATTTGGCTAGGCATTCGGCTCAAATTGCCGCGCACCCACCCCCCATCAAGACGGAGTAGAGCTGCCCCTCAGTCGACCGCCGCGGCCGCATCAGCCGGTCGCGACCTCATCGCCCGCCAGCCTGGCAGGAGGGTCGCCCCGAGGGTGAGCGCCAGCGCGGCCGCCACCACACCCACGTAGATCCACGGTGATCCCGACGGCGTGAGCGACTCGGCGCGTGCCAGGCTGAACGGCACCAGGGTCGCGACCGACGCGACCGTCCCCAGCACGATCCCGGTCACTGCGACGAGGACCCCCTCGGCCCCGATCATCCGCAGCACCTGGCGACGAGTCGACCCGACCAGTCGCTGCAAGCCGAACTCCCGGCGCCGCGCGGCGGTGGACGACACCAACGTGTTGATGACCGAGACGGCGGCGTACCCGACGATCATGGCCACCACCGTGTAGTTCGCGAAGGCGAGCGTCTGCTGCTGGTCGGCATGGGCGGCGAACAGGGCGTCCCGATCGGTCATCGAAGCCCCCGGGTGCGCCGCCGCGACCTCGGCCACGCCGGCGGCGAAGGCTGCCGGGTCGGCTCCGGCGTCGGCCGCGACCAGCAGCTCGGTGGCCAGGCCGGAGGTGGTGTGCGCGGCCAGCGTGTCCGCCGGAACGAGGAGCGTGGAGTAGTCGTCCGCGGCGTCGAGCAGTGCCACGACCTCGGCGTCGAGCGAGGCACCGTCACCCAGCCGGAGCCGGATCTCGTCGCCCACAGTCACGCCGAGCGCCTGGGCGTGCTCGGCGGGCAGGGCCACGGCGTCGCCGGTCAGCTCGGCCAGGGACCCGGACCGCGCGGCCACCGGCGTCGTGGCCGCGGCACCCGACGCGCTCACGCCCTGGATGGCCCAGCCGTCCTCGTTCTGTGTCGAGTCGAACGGACGCTCGACGAACGCGGTGCTCGTGACGTGCGCGGACGCCCCCGCGACCCCGTCCACGCGGCTGACCTCGCGCACCAGGTCATCGTCGACACCCTCCGGCGAGGACACCACGACGTCGGCCACGAATCCGTCGGCGAACTCCTGCCGGCTGGTGGCGTCCTCGGTGGCCTGGAGGTACAGCGTGCCCGTGGCGATCCCGGTCAGGAGGATCACCGGCGACACCACGGCGGCCATCCGTGCCGTGCGTGCCCGAGCGTTGAGGACCGCGAGGTGTCCGGACAGCCCGAACACCCGGATCGGCCACCGCAACACGCCCGTCATCGCGCGGGTCAGCACCGGGCTGAGCAGCGCCAGCCCGATGGCCCACAGGATGACCGCCGGCCCGGCCGTGCTGGAGGTCAACGGCCCGCTCATGACGGTCACCGTCACCACGCCGAGCGCGATGCCGCCGGCCAGGAACAGCAGCGCGAACACGACCCGGGCCGGGCCGATCAGACGTCCCTCGAGACTCACCTCGGCGAGCGCCTGTGTCGGCCGGACCGCCGCCGCCCGACGGCCGGCCACCAGGGCGCCGCCGACCGCCGCCAGCAACGACGCGCCCACGGCCACCGCGGCCGGGATCCATCCCTGATGGAACTCGACGCCCGCAGGGACGACGCCGGCGCCGGTCATCCGCTCGAAGAGCCACTCGCCCACGAGCGGGCCGGGCAGATACGCGAGCCCGGTGGCCACGACCGCGAGGATCAGCGTCTCCCCCAGGACCATCCGGCGCAGTTGGCCCGGTGTCGTGCCCACGGCCCGCAGCAACGCCATCTCGCGCTGGCGTTGCTGGACCGAGAGAGCCAGGGTCGACGCGACGCCGAACATCGCCGCCATGATCGCCCAGCCGCCGAAGACTCCGGCCAGCGTGACGAGATTCTCCGCTCCGGCGCGCGCCTCCGGCAGCTCGGCCAACCCGCGATCGTCGCCGACGAGGGTGGTCGCGGCAGTGCCGTCCAGCACGGCGTCGACCCGCCCGCGCAGCTCCGCGACATCGACTCCGGGCGCGGCGTCGACCTTGATCGCGTCCACGGTGCCCGACGGGGCGGTTCCGCCGGTCAGGTCGTGGCCGGTGGCCCGCTCGACCCCGGGCACCGCCGCCAGCTCGTCGACCAAGCCGGCCGCGACGCGGACCCGTTCGGCGAGGAAGGCCGACTCGGTGTCCTCCTCGGGGTCGCCGGGGTCGGCCTTCGGCAGCTCGTACCGTTGGTCACCTGCGACGACGATGTCCGCCCCGGCCAGTCGCTGGGCCGGGACGTCGGTGCGGATCCCGGTCTCCATCAGGCCACCGCAGGCCATGACGAGCACGGCGCCCGCGAACATCGCGATGAACGCCGCCACGAAGCCGCCCTTGCGGAACCGCAGGGTGCGAAGCGCCAGCCGCCACATCAGCGCACGCTCCCGGCGGCTGCGGATCCGACGGATCCGTCGGACCCGACGGACTCGTCGGCCCATGCGCCGAGGTGGGTCATCCGCTCGGCCACGGCGTCGGCGGTCGGCGCCTGCAGCTCGCCGGCGATCCGCCCGTCAGCCAGGAAGAGCACCCGGTCGGCGTACGAGGCCGCCACGGGGTCGTGCGTCACCATCACGATCGTCTGCCGCGACACCCGCACCGAGCGCTGGAGCAGTGCGAGAACCTCCCGCGCGGTCCGGGTGTCGAGGGCACCGGTCGGTTCGTCCGCGAAGATCACCGTCGGGTCCGTGACCAGGGCACGAGCGATCGCCGCGCGCTGTTGCTGGCCGCCGGAGAGCTCCGCCGGACGGTGCCGCCTGCGCTGCGTCAGGCCGACCTGGTCGAGCACCTCCGCGACCCGGCCCTTCGGTGGGCGGCGTCCGGCCAGTTGTAGGGGCAGCGTGACGTTCTGCTCGACGGTGAGGGCCGGCAGCAGGTTGAACGCCTGGAAGACGAAGCCGATCCGTTCGCGTCGGAGTGTCGTCAGGGCGGTCTCGTCGAGGTCACCGAGTTCGTGCCCGTCGAGCAGCACCGAACCCGAGGTGGGGCGGTCGAGGCCGGCGGCGCACTGCAACAACGTGCTCTTGCCCGATCCGGACGGCCCCATGACCGCCGTGAACGTGCCGCCCGCGAAACCTTGCGTGACATCGTCGAGTGCGACGATGCCGTTGTCACCCTTGCCATAGACCTTGCGGACCGAGCGCAGCCGCACGGCGTCGCCCACCATCCCGTGTTCTCCCAGCTCAGCCCTGTTCACGTCGCCGCTCCCTGATCTGCCGCGCCCGCTGCGCGATCTCGGGAACGACGCTACGGAGGCCGGCGACCGGCCCCCATGGCGCTGACCAGCGAGATCGAGGTGGGGTTAGCCTCCACCCGATCGAGCTGCCAGCCCCAGGCCACGACCCGGACGCCCGCCGCCGTCGCCCCATGCGTCCGGCCCTCGCGTTACGGTCACGACATGACCGTGAACGTCCGCCTGCGGGCCGTGGCTCAGGCCGACCTGCCGGCCCTGTTCGAGAACCAGCGCGACCCCGAGGCCACGGCGATGGCAGCCTTCCCCGCGCGCGAGCTCGACGCCTTCCTGGCCCATCGGGCCACGATCGACGCCGATCCGTCGACGGTGACGCGGGTGATCGTCGTCGACGACGAGGTGGTCGGCGACATCGTGAGCTGGGTCCAGGACGGCGACCGCGAGATCGGCTACTGGATCAACCGGCAGCACTGGGGTCGGGGCATCGCCACGGCGGCCCTGGCTGCGCTCCTCGCCGAGGTCACCGAGCGGCCGTTGTACGCCCATGTGGTCCGGCACAATGCCGCGTCGGTCCGGGTGCTGGAGAAGTGCGGCTTCCGGAAGCTCGCCGCCCACGAGCTGCCGGACCACGCCGACGCCGAGGAGTTCATCCTTCGGCTCGATCGGGCCCCGGGCGACGCACCGCCTCGGTGACACCCGCTGTCGCGGAGCTCAGCCAGGGCCGCAAGATCGGCAGCACGCTGGGCGGCTGCATCGCCAGCGTGTGGTCGAGGCCGTCGAGCACCTCGACGTCCCAGCCGAGCGACTCGAGCTCGTCACGCCAATCGAGCAGGGGCCCGGCGATGTCGACCCGGACGCCGCCCCAGCGTTCGTCGTAGTCGATCACGTCCGCGGAGCCCGCGAAGCAGAGCCGGGGGCAGGAGATCCGCGCCTGGACGGAACGGTCGTCGAAACCGCGCAGCGACGTGTACAGCGTGACGAACTGGCGGGTCTGGGCCTCCGTCATCCGCACCTCGACGGTCGACCAGTCGGTGTCCTCGCCGGTGCCCTCGACGTCCCGGGGCTCCGCCGTCGGCTGATCGCCCGGCCCCGCCACGGCCATCGCGTGCGTGGCCATCGTGACCCGAAGCATCTCGTCGTAAGGACCGCCGACAGGTGGGAAACCGCCCATGACCAGCGCCGACAGCCGATCCGTGCGGATCGCCAACTGCAACCCGCTCAGCGCGAGCCACGAGTACCCGTAGTAGGCGAACCGCTCCGCCCCGACCGCGTCGGCCACGGCCAGCACGTCGGCGGCGATGCTCGCCGGGGTCAGGGTGTCCGGCTTCGGCTCGGCCAGCACGTGGCCCTCGTAGTCGAAGGCCACCACTCGGAACGCCTCGCTCAGGCCGTCGACGAGGTTCCGGCCCAGCGCCGGGTCGACGCCCCAGGCACGCATCTCATCGGCCCGCGGGCCTTCGACCGGCACCGGGTTGACCGGCATCACCACGGTGGGCCCCTGGCCGCGAACCTCGACGCCGATCCGGCTCCCGTCGTGAAGTCGTGCCTCGATCATCCGTCGCTCCACCTCTCGCCCACGTAGGGGTAATTCCGTACATCGTAAAGTGATCCGTCGGCTACGATAGCGTACGACGTAAGGAGTTGCGACGTGACCGTGTTCGCCGGCCAGGGCGATGCCGCCCGATCGATGGCCCTGCTCTGGCGACGGCAGACTCCCGGCAACGCTGCCGGACCAGCCCGAACCGCCCCCGGACCCAAGCCCGGCCTGACCGTCGACGCCATCGTCGACGCCGCGATCGCGGTGGCCGACGCGCATGGGCTGGGCGGCCTGTCGATGCGCGCGGTCGCCGATCGACTCGGCCGGACCGCCATGGCGCTGTACACGTACGTCCCGGGCAAGGGCGAGCTCCTCGACCTCATGCACGACCGCGCCCATGCCGAGCTGCCCGCCGAACACGATCTCGACCAGGGCTGGCGCGCCGCACTCACCTCGTGGGCCGAGCACCTGCTGGCCTTCTACCTGCGGCATCCGTGGGCGCTCCAGGTCTCCCAGGCGCGCTCCGCCCTGGGCCCCGACGAGCAGGCCGTCCTCGAGTCCCTGCTGCGCATCCTGCACGACACCGGACTGCCCGCCCGAGTCGTGCGGCGCGTCGTGGGTGTCATGTTCCAAGTCGTGCGCGGCACCGCACAGATCATCGCCGAGTCGCGGATCGCCACCACGGCCACCGGCGTCTCCGACCAGGAATGGTGGTCGACCCGGTCCGCCCTCCTCCACGAGCTGGCGCCGGATTTCGCGGAGCGGTTCCCGATGACGGTGTGGCTGGGGAGTGACGGCGTCGTCGCCGCGCCGCCTGGCGACTCCACTCCGTACCTCGAACGTGAGGCCGACGAGACGTTCTCGGTCGGGCTCGCGATCGTCCTGGACGGCATCGAGGCGACGCTCGCGCGGGAGTCCGCCGACCGGTGGGCCGCTGGCCGACCTGACGGATAGGCGCAGGTCTCCGCGCCACGACGGCTCTTATCCTGGGCCGATGGAGCTGGAGTTCAGCGGGGAGATGTGGTTCTGGAGAGGTCCGGCGCCGTGGCACTTCGTGACCGTGCCGGAAGAGAACTGCCACGAGCTGGACGCGACGGCCGCGGTCGTGAGCTACGGCTGGGGCATGATCCCGGTCACGGCCGAGATCGGGCGGACCGAGTGGAAGACGTCGCTGTTCCCCAAGGACGGCAGCTACATCGTTCCGGTGAAGGCGGTCGTGCGGCGGGCCGAAGGGCTCGACGTGGGCGACCTGGTGACGGTCCGCTTGGTGGTCGACGCCTGACCGGCCGGTTGCCCGTGCGTCACGCTCCCATCAGGCCGGCCGACGGCTGATCGTGATCGCCGCACCCAGGCCCGCGCCCACCTCCTGGGCAGCGCTGCCCCCGTTCACGGCCACGGCGAGATAGCCGGCGGAGTCGACGTAGAGCACGAGCTCGCCCCGGGGCACGTCGGCGAAGGTGCGGCCGACCGTGGCGATGCTGGGGCGGCCGCCGAACGAGAGCACGACGCGGGCGCCGGCGGGCCTGTCGAAGACGTCGCCCGCGATCGTGGTCTGCAGGTTCCCGAACCCGTCGACGAGCGCGACCTCGCCGATGATCGCCTCGGAGGTGACCTCGACCTCGGGCTGGGGAAGCATCACGAGGGAGTCCGGGTCGAGGCGAGGGCCGAGCAGCGTGGGCTCGAGGCCGAGCGCGAGCTGGGCGGCGGCCGGGGCGAAGACGTCGCGACCGTGGAAGGTGGCGGACGCCGGCTCGTGGCCGGTGAGCTCGAACGCGGCCCGCACGCCGCCGAGGGCCTCGGCGGCCGGCATCAGCAGCCCGTTGTCCGGGCCGACCAGGATCGAGTCGCCCGCCACCACTCCGACCGGCCGCCGCGGGGTGCCGACGCCAGGGTCGACCACGGCGAGGACGATGCCGACAGGCAGGTGCGGCACAGCCTTGGCCAGCAGCCGGGCACCGGCCGGAATCGAGCCGGACGGCACGGTGTGGCAGACGTCGATGATCCTGGCGTGCGGGGCGGTGCGGGCGATGACGCCGTGACACACCCCGACATACACGTCGTCGTGGCCGTAGTCGGTCAGGAAGCTGATCCAGTTCTGGCGCGGCACGGAACCAGGGTGCCCGGCCGCCCCGACAGCCGCCAGGGGCCCTCCACCGCTCACGGCTGGTTGACCTCGAGCACGCTCGAACACTTAGCGTCCCGGGCATGACGATTCCGAACGTAGGAAGCTGCGGCATGACCGGCATCCCCACCCGGTACCTGGGCGACCTGGCGGTCTCCGCGCAGGGCCTGGGGTGCATGGGCATGAGCCACGGGTACGGCTCCACGGACGACGCGCAGTCGATCGCGACGTTGCACCACGCCCTCGACCTCGGGGTGACCTTGCTTGACACGTCCGACTACTACGGCGCCGGGCACAACGAGGAGCTGATCGGACGGGCTATCGCCGGGCGCCGCGACGAGGTGGTCCTGGCCACGAAGTTCGGCTTCGCCAACCGCCTGGGCGAGCCCACCCTGGTCCGCGGCGACGCCGCCTACGTGCGGCAGGCATGTGAGGCGTCGCTGCGCCGGCTCGGGGTCGACCACATCGACCTCTACTACCAGCACCGGGTCGATCCGCAGGTGCCGATCGAGGAGACCGTCGGCGCCATGGCCGAGCTGGTCCAGGCCGGGAGGGTCCGCCACCTCGGACTGTCCGAGGCAAGCGCGCGAACGATCCGTCGGGCGCACGCAGTACACCCGATCGCCGCGTTGCAGAGCGAATGGTCGCTGTGGACCCGCGACCTCGAGGCGGAGATCGCCCCGGTCTGCCGCGAGCTCGGCATCGGCGTGGTCCCGTTCTCCCCGCTCGGACGCGGCTTCCTGACCGGGCGATACAGCTCGGTCGAGGGACTGGCGGAGACCGACGTACGGCGCGGCCAGCCTCGTTTCGCCGACGGCAACCTCGAACGGAACCTGGCGATCGTCGCGAAGCTCAACGAGCTGGCAGCGGCGAAGGGAGTCACCGCCGGCCAGCTCGCTCTGGCCTGGGTGCAGCACCGAGGCGACGACGTGGTGCCGATCCCCGGTACCCGGCGGCAGCGGTACCTGGAGGAGAACCTCGCGGCCCTGACCGTCGACCTGTCCGCCGAGGACCTCACTGCCATCGAGGCCGCCGCCCCGCCCGAGCAGTTCGCGGGCAGCCGCTACGACGCGTCGAGCCTCACCTTCGTGAACGGCTGAGCCGGCCGTCCGACGTCGCGCCACTCCACGGAACGTGCGGCAGCCAGGCGACGCCATCCTCCCTGAAGCTCTGCGCGACCGGGGAGAACTCGCCGGGTTTGTCCAGGCTCGACATCGTCATACAGATGGTGTCGGCGTCGTCGTCCTGGGCACACACCTGACTGCCGCACGCTCCGCAGAACCCGCGCTTGGAGTCCGGCCACGTGTAGTGCCACGACGGCTCACCGCCAGGTCCGGTCCAGCTGAAACCGGCGAGCGGAAAGCCCACCCACGACATCAGAGGCCCGCCCGAAAGACGCTGGCAGTGCGGGCAGCTGCACACATGCGGATAGTCCTCGGGCCCCACGACCTCGTACCGAATGTTCCCGCAGAGGCAGCCGCCGGTGCGCGTTCGCTCGTCTTCCACAGCCACGTGACGTTCCATTCCAGATGCTCGATGCGGGCTCGGACGCGTCAGTCTGGCACGCCCCGCACGGTCCCCGAGGAAGCCCGCCATGACGCTCGGCCGCCGGTCCCACCCGCCAGGTCCCGGCGGGTGGTCACCCGGTCGGCGCGGCAGGCGGAGGTGCCTCGTTTCCGAGGAGTTCGACCGCTCTCGCGAAGGCACCTTCCGGGTCGCAAGGAATGTCCGGCTGTACTCCGATGCCCTCCCAATTGCCGCCGCTTCTGGGACTGACTGGGCGGGCGATGGGTAGCGCCAGTTCGAGCTGATCGTGGACGCGGACACCGATTCGGGGGTGAGCGCCACCACGGGTCGTCGCTCCGATGACGGTCGCGCGGCCGAGTTCCTGCAAGTTGAAGGCCAGATCCTCGCCTCCCGAGAAGGTGCGCTGAGAGACCAGCACAGCGACTGGGCACGTCGCCGGCAACCGGTCCCCTGGCACCAATGCCGCGGTCCAGAACTGCCGACGACCATGGCGGTCGAGGATGTCGGTGATGTGTACCGGCTCCGGTCCGAGCAGATAGCTGCAGATCAGCGCCACGCCATCGGGCGTCCCTCCCACACATTCTCGCAGGTCCAGCACCACGGCGTCGGCGCCTCGACACAAGCTCATCGCGGCGGTCAGCCAGTTTCCCGCGTGAGCAGGGAGGCCGATGATCGGGCCGAACTCGACGACCGCGATGTTGCCGGGAACTCGTTCGACGCGTCGCACACCGCCGGCCGTCACAGCCGCCTGATCACGCCAGCGGGCTTCGTAGACATCGTCATCCTCGAGGTCAGGAGCGCCGTCCGGATGGTGAATCACGCGGAGGTGTAAATCATCGGTCACGGACTGAAGCAGCTTCGTCACGCGTGCGGCGAACTCGGCCGGATCGACATCGTCCAGATTGCCTGTGGCCGCGAATTGATTCAGCTGTGCGGCCGCCTGCTGACCCAACGCAGGCACGAGATAGTCGCGCTCGACCATCTCGGCAATCCGGCCACTTGTCGCCACAACGTCGAAGGCCATGAGAATGAGGTTTGCACCGGATTCGATCCAGCGTCCAGTGCCTGTCACGAACATCCGTGGCCGCGGCCCGAACCTCACCCCGAGACGGTACGGCTGTTCCTACTCTGGTGGGTCGACGTGGCCCGGCGACAGTGCCATCGTCAGAGCACGGGCTGGCGACCACCCGCACGTCGGCCAGGTGCATGCGCAGGATGTTCAGATGTGACCGACAGAGCTGAGGACGGCGACATGACACGGCGAGGGAACCCGCCCGCCGCAAGCGTCCCGGACGAGATCAGCGCCGCCCTGGCACAGCACCTGCCGCGCTTGCGGCTGCGCTCGGTCGTCGAGCTGGGTTCGGGCCTCGACAACGTCGCCTACGACGTGAACGGTGAACTCGTCGTTCGGCGGCGGCGCGATCCCGACCAGGTGCGCCAGTCCACCGGAGTTCGCCGCGAGGCCGCGTTGCTGACGGCCGTTGCTGCCTGGTCGACACTGCCCGTACCCGAGGTCGTGTTCGTCGACGAGATCACCGGGGTGATCGCACACCGCTTGCTGCCTGGGCGGCCCCTGCTCGACCGGCCCGACGTCGACCCCGCGCGGCTGGCCCCGGCGCTGGGGTCGTTCCTGAGCCGACTGCATCTGGTGCCGCTCGAGGAGTTGGCGGGCCTCGTCGACCACGACGACGCGCCTCCGCAGGCCTGGCTGGAGGAGACGAGGGTCGCGTATCGCGAGATCGCGTCCTACGTCGCGGCCGCCGACCAGAGCCGGATCGAGGACTTCCTGGCGGCGCCACCGCCTCCGGAATCCCCAGCTGTCGCGTTCTGCCACAACGACCTCGGCGCTGAGCACCTGCTCGTGGGTGGAGAGCCCGCCTCCGTGACCGGCGTGATCGACTGGACCGACGCCGCGCTCGCCGACCCCGCGCATGACCTAGCAAGGCCCTACCGTGATCTCGGGCCCGCGGCCTTCGAGGTAATGCTGGCGCATTACGACCGGCAGCTGGATCCAGCCACCCTGGCCCGGACACGGTTCTTCGCCCGGTGCGCCCTCGTGGAGGACCTCGCGTACGGACTGCGCGAGGGCGATCTCCGCTACTCCGACGCCGCCTCGAAGCGGCTGTCAGCGATCTTCGCTTGACGACGTTCGCCAAGCACGGTGCCGCGCCCGAGCCGCTACGGGACCGACCTTCACCTCACCCCGGCGAGTCATCGCCGCAGCGCCTTCGCACCATGGCCCAGCATGCGGTCGCGGTGTTGGCCCTCGATGGCGTGGTTGCCCTCGACCTGAGCATTCCAACGCAACTCTTCGCCGAGCGTTATCGCACGCCGTATCAGGTCCAGGTGTGCGCCGAAGCTCCTGGAGAGGTGATGACGTCGGGCGGCTTCGCCGTTCGGGTGATCCATGACCTGACGACTCTGGCAGCGGCGGACACCGTCGTCGTTCCAGGCTTCTGGCCTCACGTCCGGTCACCGTCATCGGCAGTTCTCGATGCGCTCTCAACCGCGCACGAACGCGGAGCGCGCGTCGTATCCATCTGCACTGGCGCATTCGCGTTGGCGGCGAGCGGCATCCTGCGAGGTCGATCAGCGACCACTCATTGGAGGTTCGTCGACCAGCTGGCCGAGCGGTACCCGGACGTGCGGATCGATCGCGACGCCCTCTACGTGGATGAAGGCAACGTCATGACGTCCGCCGGCGTCGCTGCGGGCATCGATCTGTGCCTTCACATCATCCGCAAGGACCTCGGCGCGGTCGTCGCCAACACGATCGCTCGCGACATCGTTGCCGCGCCGTATCGAACGGGCGGCCAGTCGCAGTATGTCGAGCGGTCGATCCCGCATTCACGTGGTGTCACTCTGGCGGAGACCCGATCGTGGGTTCTTGGCCAGTTGCATCGGCCCTTGAACGTGGTCGATCTGGCACGGCACGCCAGCCTGTCCGAGCGGACGCTCACGCGGCGCTTCGTCGCCGAGACCGGCGTTTCGCCCATGCAATGGGTGCGCACCGCGCGCATCGACCTTGCTCGCGAGCTGCTGGAGCGTGGCCAGTTCAGTATCGAGCAGGTCGCGGCGCGTTCGGGATTCGGCACTGCTGCGAATCTTCGGGTCCATTTCCGCCGGGCTCTCGGAACGTCTCCGCGCGACTATCGGAAGGCGCTGGCGTCGGCCATCGGACAACCGTCGAGGAGTGACGGAAAGCTGTCGAACAGTGGCGGCGCAGCCACTGGAGGTCACCTCAGTGGCGTCTGACCATTGATGAGCGAGTGACACGACTCATCGCGGAAGGCGACACCGAGTGGCAAACCGCCGGCGTGACGATCCTGGAAAGGGCGAACCAGACGTTGAAGCAGGAGGGATCGAGAAGGACGAGATCGCGGGACGCCTGACGCGACGTGCCGTGCTGCAGGCGGCAGCCGTCGGCGTCGCCGCGGCGGGCGCTGGTGGCTATGTGGTGGGCCGCGCCACGACTCCTGAGACACCTCACGCGGACGACTCCACCGCGACGGCGAACCTCGGCGGGCCTCACCAGCCGGGGATAGCCACGGCCCAACAGACGTATGCGTGCGTCGCGGCGTTCGACTTCCTCGAGCCGGCGCGTGCCAGTTTCGACGAGTCGGTGAAACGACTGTCGACGCTGGCGGCCGCACTCATGGTCGGCGAGCCAGGGCCGGCTCGATTCAACCGCGATGTCGCCGACAGTGGCCTGGCCGACGATCTCGGCCCAGAAGGCCTCACCATCACGTTCGGGTTCGGCCCGAGAATCTTCGCCGGCGCCTTCGGGCCCGTGAAAGCCGCACCACGGCGGCTGATCGAGCTGCCGTCGTTCGATGGTGATCGGCTCGATCCCCGCTGGGTGGGGGGCGACGTGTTCGTACAGATCTGCGCGGATGACCCCACGGTGGTCGCGCATGCGATCCGTGAAGTCCGAGCTCGAGTACCGGGAGTCGCCGCCGCGCGCTGGACCCATCAAGGCTTCTTGACCAAGCCCGGCCCGGGTCGGACACCTCGAAATCTGTTCGGACAGCTGGACGGCACTGCCAATCTGCATCCGGGTTCGAGTTCCTTCGGGGAGTCGGTGTGGGCCGCCGCAGACGAGCCGGACTGGATGAACGGTGGGACGTACGTGGTGCTCCGAAAGATTCGCATGCTGACGCCGATGTGGGACCTGGCCTCGGCTGAAGAGCAGAACGCCGCCCTGGGCCGGGACCGCCGTACCGGTGCCCCTTTGTCGGGGGGCGGCGAACACACTCCGCTGGATCTCAGGAAAACCGACGGCGATGGCAATCCGCTCATTCCCACGGACGCTCACGTCCGGATCGCACACGAGCTGACACCGATCTTCCGACGGAGCTACAACTACGACAACGGCCTCGCATTACCCGCGAGCGCCGGAATTCCCGATGAGGGACACGCCCACCCACCTGGCACCGCCCCACACGACCATGGCCCGGCTCAGCCGGGCATGGGGCATTGGGACAACGGCATGCTGTTCATGACCTACGTGCGTGATCCAGCGGCGCAATACGTGCCCTTGCAGGAGCTGCTGTCGCGAAGCGACAAACTCCATACCTTTCTGCAACACACGGGAAGCGCCATTTTCGCTGTCCCCGGCTTACCGAGCGATGGCGAATACATCGGACAGGGGTTGTTCGGCTAGTGGATGTCAGCGCGACGAGCGAGCTGGTCGAGTGATGAGCTCTGGACCTGGACGGGTGGCTAAGTGACGTGTGACAGGAGTGGGGGCTGCCGGCCCCGATCTCTGTGCGGTTCGACTCGGTGCTCCGATACAGGCTGCACATTGTTCGCTTTGGAGGCACGTCCTGCTGGATGAGCGCTTCGTCTATGTAGCGGCCATTCTCAACGTGACGGGATCAACGAGCTACGTCATCGCCACGCTCAGAGGCCGGACCAAACCGAACCGTGTCACCTGGTTCGTCTGGGCATTCGCGCCGATGGTCGCCTTCGGCGCCGAAGTCGGTGACGGCGTCGGAACTCAATCCGTCATGACATTCATGGTCGGCTTCGGGCCAGCGCTTATCTTCTTGGCATCGTTCATCAATCCCCATTCCTCCTGGCGACTCTCTTCGCTCGACATCGTCTGCGGGATTCTCTCCGCGATCGCCGTCGGAGTGTGGCTGTTCGCCGGGCACGGACTCGCCGCCATCGTGCTGACGATCACTGCTGACGCTTTGGCCGGAATGCCCACGGTTGTCAAGGCGTATCGGCACCCGAAAAGCGAGAGCCCGTGGGTGTACTGGTTAGCAGCCTCCAGCGCGAGCATCACGCTTCTGACCGTCGACGACTGGAACCTCGCCCATTACGGCTTTCCTGTCTACATCCTCATCAGCTGCGCGCTGATCGCCTCTCTCAGCACATTTCGAGCCGAGGTGGTGGCTAAGCCAGCATGTGGCGAAGCCTCGGAGGGGGTCGTCGGTTGAGCGCCGATGGGACGCCGTGGGCGCGGCGTTGAGCGTCCGCTTTCGCATCACGAATGGCACCACGTGCACGCAGCGGACACGTCCGCGCCGTAGCCACGAGCGCGGCGTTCGTCCGACTCACCGCGTGCGTGGGCATTGACGTCCTTCGCACTATTTGCCGCCACCATCCACCTCGTTCCAATGCTCACCGAGCACGGACTGTCGATGTCACTTGCCACCTGGGGACTCGGGCTTGCCGGCGCCGGGCAACTACTCGGTCGCCTGGGCTACGCTCCGCTTCTCGTCGCACGACACCCCGGTTCCGGGTGGTGATCATCCTCGCTGCATCCGCAGCGACGATCGCCGCCGCGGTCTCCTGCCCGGCCCGGCCGCAGCCCTCGTCGCAGCCAGTGTCATCCTGGGCATTGCTCGCGGCGCGTTCACCCTGATGCAGTCGACCGCGATCAGCGACCGCTGGGGCATCGCCGGATTCGGCACGCTCTACGGCATCCTCAACGCCCCCACGACCATGGCTATGGCCATAACTCCCTGGGCCGGGCAGCGTTATCGCCCAGCGCTTGGGCGGCCACGCGGCCATGTTCGTCGTGCTAACCGCCGCCGGTGTCGCCGCCATGATCGCGGTGGCACGACGACGAAGCCTCGACCAGAAGGCTGAGCCACCTGCACCGGGAACGCGCTCATGGTGCGTTCTCGCGGCCATTGGATGGCATCGGGAAAGGCGGCAGGACACAGTCGAACCATGGACACGAGAGACCAACACCGGCCACGTCACCGACGACGCGGGGGCACAGACGCTGATGAGGACGAGGCCCCGACGTCATAGAGCCGCCAGTACTGAACTGAGGCCAACTCTCCACCGTCCGGGTAGCAGGGCGTTAGCAAGACCTACCCCTGAGAAGCAGCCAGCCCCAGGTCAGTAAGTCTCTGACCTGGGGTTTCTCTGTGAGCCGCCTGTCGGAATCGAACCGACGACCTTCTCATTACGAGTGAGACGCTCTGCCGACTGAGCTAAGGCGGCGAGTGCCGGAACCCGGCACGCCGGACGAGTATAGGACGAGGAGGCCACCGAATCCGAATCGGGACCCGGCGGCGCTCCTGCGACGATGGCTGGTCCCCTCACCCGCCCTCGCCGTCGTCGATCAGGTCGGCACGCGGTAGTGCGCGATGAGCGATGCGCCGTGCGCTTGTGCGCCGTACGAGGGCTGCACATTGCGTTCGGGCCTGCCCTGACGACCCCACAAGGAGTGCTGTTTCCAGCAGTGGGTTGTGCCCGCCCCTGGCCTCTGACGGCTACCGACAGCCATCGTCCGCCGAGCGCTCATTCGAGCAGCTCAGCCGTCCAGTTCACCTCCTGCAGCCGGGTGTCGAGCGCCCGCAGCTCGGCCGCGACGGCGTCCGCCTGCCGCCGGAGTTCGCGGACGTCGACGGCCGGCACCATCTTGATCTCCGACCGGGTCCACCGCTCGGTGCTGGTGACGGCGGCGTCGGCCAGGTCGGCTCGGAACCGGCGTCGCAACCGGAGCACGTCGCGCTGCGCGAGGGCGTCCGTGACCGAGGTGCCGGGCGCGAGCTCGGTGGCGAGGTTGGTGGCGTTGATCCGGCGGATCAGCCGTTCGAGCTCGTCGGCCACCCGATCCGATTCGGCCATCAGCTCCGAAGCGTCCTCGGCTGGCGCGTCGCCCTCCTGGTAGCGCGCGGACTCGGCGGCGCGTCGCTGCAGCTCGCCGAAGCGATCGGTCAGCTCAGAGCGTCGTGCCAAGGCTTCGGCCAGCTTCATCGGGACCCTCCTGTCGTCCGCTCCACCCTCGAGAATTCTGCCGGACGGGCAGCGAACCGGCAGCGTCTTCGCACCGGACGGTCCGCTCAGAGTGCGTCGGTGGTGATCTCCGCGCCCAGCGCCGACCCGGCGACGTACTCGGCCCACGGGATGTTCCAGTCGACCATGCCCGGATCGCCCTTGCTCACGAGGTCCTCGGGCCCGCGGCTGGAGTTCGCCACCGTGACGAGGTCGCCGTAGCGCACCATCGAGAAGAACGCCTGGCCGTTGGCGTCGCTGAGGTTGATGCACCCGTGGGAGACGTTGTCCGAGCCCTGGGACCCCTCGGACCACGGCGCGGAGTGGACGAACGTGCCGCTCCAGGACAGCCGCACGGCCCAGTCGACCTCGAGGTCGTAGAACTCCGGGCTGGCCGGATCACAGGTGATGTCGGCGTTGCACGAGGTCATCTGGCGCTTCTCCTCCTTGGAGAGCACCACGTACGTGCCGTTGCGGGTGGCGAACTCGGGTGCGCCGAGGCTGGTGTCCCAGCTGTTGACGGTCTGCCCGTCGACGACGATCGACATCGTGTGGGTGGCCGCGTCGACCTTGGCCACCTGGGCCGGCCCGACCTCGAACGCGAGGTCATAGGACCGGCCACCCCAGAGGTCGTCGCCGGCCCTGACGCCGTTCAGGTCGAGGTTGACCGCTACCTGCGCACCCGCCGGCCACGTCTCCTTCGGCCGGAAGTGCGCCTCGGTCGAGCTGACCCAGTGCCAGCTGCCGACGACCTGCGGCGCCGACGCGACGTGCATGGCCCCCTCGACCGCCTCGCGGTCGTCGACTGCCTGGTCGAAGCGGACGACGATCGGCGCGCCGACCCCCACGACCTCGCCCTTCGCGGGCTGCATGCTCAAGGTCAGCCGGTTGCCGTCGGGGACCCCGGCCACGCTCAGCGCACCGGTGAGCGTGTGCTGGAGGCCGTAGGCGTCGGAGGCGACCACGGAGACGGCATAACTCGCGCCCGGCTCGGGCTCTGCCGTGCTCACCCAGGAGCGTTCGTCGTCGCCGACGGCGCCGTCGAGGGCTGCGCCACCTTCAAGGGTGACCTCGGCCGATTCGATGCGCGCGTTGCCGACGCTGAGGGTGACGGGCTGGTCGTAGGGCACCTCGCCGCTCACGCCGATCAGTCGCGGCAACGCACCCGGCGCGCGCGGTCCCTCGGGCCGCTCGGGGTCGCCGCCGTCGCCGCCGCACGCCGTGAGGACGAGGGCAGCGACCAGACCGAGCAGTGACGCGATGAGCCGACGCATATGGCCCATTATCCGTGAAGTGTCCGACAGGGCGCCGAAGGACACCTCAGCTGCAGGTCAGGCCCTCCTCGGGAACGGTGCCGTCCAGGAGGTAGGCGTCGACGGCGTCGTCGATGCAGCTGCTTCCCGACAGGTACGCCGTGTGGACCGCGCCCTCGTAGGTCAGGAGCACGCCGGACTCGAGCTGGCCGGCCAGCGCCTGGGCCCACGGGTAGGGCGTGGCGGGGTCGCCGGTGGTGCCGACGACGAGGATGGGCGCCGCACCGGACGCGGCGATCGGGGCCGGCGCGGAGGTGGACGGGACCGTCCACGCCGAGCAGGCCAAGCCGCCCCAGGCGAGGAACGACCCGAACAGGGGCGACGCGGCCTCGTACTCCGGCAGCTTCGCCTCGGCCTGCTCGGCCGTGATCGACTCCGGCCGGTCGAGGCAGTTGACGGCGGTGATGACCTCGTTCTGGTTGCCGTTGTAGACGCCGTCGCTGCTGCGGTCGAGGTACAGGTCGGCCAGCGTCAAGAGCAACGAGCCGTCGTCCTCGTTGACCGCCAGGTCGAGGGCGGTGTCGAGAGTGGGATAGCCCTCGTCGGCGCTGAGGTAGAGCGGGAGGATCACGCCGTACATCGCCAGTGACTGGTCGAGCGGGCGGTCGTCGTCGCCGGTGTCGAGCGGCTCGGAGTCGAGCTCGTCGATCAGGGTGGCCAGGGCCTCGCGCGCGCTGTCCTTGTCCTCGCCGATCGAGCAGCCCTGATCGACGCACCACGTGAGGAAGGAGTCGAGAGCCTGCTCGAAGCCCTGGGCCTGGCCGAGCGCCACGGCGTCGCCGGACAGCGCCGGGTCGATGGCGCCGTCGAGGACGAGCCGGCCGACCCGCTCGGGGAACAAGTCGGCGTACACCGCGCCGAGGAACGTGCCGTAGGACTTGCCGAGGTAGGTCAGCTTCTCGTCGCCCAGAGCCGCCCGCAGGACGTCCATGTCGCGGGCGACGTCGGGGGTGCCGATGTGCGCCAGGAGGTCGCCGGAGTTGTCGACGCAGCCCTGGTTGAACTCCTCGATGGCGGTCTGCAGCGCGGCGATCTCGTCGTCGTCGTCGGGCGAGGGGTCGACGGCGAGGTATTCGTCGAGTTCGGCGTCGTCGACACAGTCGATCGGGGTCGACTCGCCCACGCCCCGGGGGTCGACGCCGACGATGTCGTAGCGTTCGAGCACCTTCTCGGTGGCCACCGAACGCGCCGCACGGGCGTACTCGACGGCCGACCCGCCCGGACCACCCGGGTTGACCAGCAGCGATCCGACCGGGTCGTCGCTCGTGGCCGGGGAGCGCAGGACCGACAGCTCGATCGACTCGCCGTCGGGTTCGGCGTAGTCGAGCGGCACGGTGAGGGTCGAGCATTGGAAGTCGCCGCCGCAGCTCGACCAGCTCAGCGTCTGGGTGTAGAAGTCGGCGAGCCCTGGCTCGATGCCCACGGTGGCGTCGGGCGCCGGGGTGGACTCGAGCCGCTCAGGACCTTGTTGATCGGCGAGGTCGGAGGCCGGAGACGAGCACGCCGCGACCACAGCGGTCGCGGCGATCACCACGGCGAGGGTCCTCCGTGTCACATGTTCTCCTCGTCGGCCTGGTCGCCGAGGTCGTCGGCGGCGGGCACGTCGGCGGCACCTGGCACGTCGTCGGCGTCGGCCACGTCCGACGTGGGGCGCATGCCCTCGGCCACGGCGCCTTCGTACGCCTGACGCGATCCGCACACGCTGGCCTTGGGGCAGGCCGTGCGGCGGCCGGTCTTGCGGTCGCGGACGTACACCGTCTCGCTCGGCACGTTGTAGCCCACCACGGTGCCCTCGACGCCGTCCTCGGTCTCCACACCGCAGCCGAGCGCCGGCACGCTGACCTTGAAGTCCTGGTACAGCGGGTGCTCGTACTTGAGGCAGCACATGAGCCGGCCGCACGCGCCGGAGATCTTGAGCGGGTTGAGCGGGAGGTCCTGGTCCTTGGCCATCCGGATACTCACCGGCTCGAAGTCGGTGAGGAACGTCGAGCAGCACGTCTCGCGCCCGCACGGTCCGATGCCGCCCTGGACCCGCGCTTCGTCGCGAGCGCCGAGCTGCCGCAGGTCGATGCGGGCGTGGAGGTTGCGCGCGAGGTCGCGAACCAGCTCACGGAAGTCGACGCGGGTGGGCGCGCTGAAGTAGATGGTGATGAGCTGATCGACGTCGTCGCGGGTGTCCACGTAGTCGACGCCCACGATCTTCATCGGGAGGCCGTGCTGGCGGATCAGCCGCCGCGCCACCACCCGCGCCTCGGCACGCCGGCGGCGGTTGGCCTCGTCGCGCTCGAGATCACCCTCGGTGGCCGGGCCCGCGCACGTGGGCAGGCCTCCGATGTCGTCGGTCACCCATTGCGGCGCCCACACCGTCTCGGCGACCTCGGGACCGTCGTCGGTCGGGACGAGCACCTTGTCGCCTACCCTCGGCGTGTGTTCGCCCGGATCGAGGTAGTAGAGCCGCCCGTACCGGGTGAAGGCCACTGCCATCACCATGCTCACGGCGACCACCATACGGCGTGAGGTGATCCCCGCCACGCTCGGCCTGCGGCGCGGCGGACGGTGAAGGTTCCGGATCGGGCGACGGGTCGTCAGCCCAGCCGGCGCCGGGCCTCGGCTCGGACGCCGTCGACGTCATGGGCGGCAGCCAGTGGATCGAGCACGTCGGCGAGTGCGCGGGCCGCGGCGAGGATCGCCGGCGCGGTGGCCGCCGCGGGCAGCGTCTGCTCGATCCCGGCCGGCGACGCGCCGGCGGCGTTCTCGACGCTCACGGCGCCGTACCCCGGGTAGTCCAGCCCGAGGGCCGCGGCGTGCACCTGCCAGACGTGGGTGCGCGCCTCGTCCAGCGCACCGATCGCCCGCCAGACGGAGGCGCGCCGCGCGTGCTTGGCGACGTCCGCGAGCGCCCACCAGGCGAGGAAGGCCCACTCCCGTACCTGGCCGGCGTCGGCGCTCGCCACCGGCGGGACGTAGGGGGTGGACAGCCGGCCCGCGCGGTCGAGGACTGCTCTCGACCCGGGCGGCAGGCCGGGGCGGTTCTCGGCCGGCATCACCACGAGGCTGAGCTGGCGGCCGTCGGCATACTGGACGACGAGGTGGTCGGCCGGGCGGTCGCCGGTGCCGTAGGGCTGGACGAGGGTGTCGGCGACCTGCGCGAAGGTGCCCGCCGCAGCCAGGGCGATGTCGCGACGCTCGGCGAAGGCCACGCCGTCGGTGAGCACGCCCAGCCCGGCGTCGACGTCGGACCACGCGTCGCCGGCACCGCGCGCCAGCGACCCGCCCAGCTCGACCCACTCGCACCACGGCGTGTCCGCCGCCCAGCCGCGCAGCCGCTCGACGATCTCCCAGGGGCCGGCGTGGTCGGTCATCGGGTCAGCCTAGGTGGCTCGCGCTCAGCCCTCGCGGAGGGTGAGCGCCATCGCCTCGAGCGCCAGGAGGGGCGCGGCGTTGGCCTGCAGCGCCTCGCGTGCGTCGCCCACGGCCTGCATCCGGCGCAGTGTGGCCTCGGAGGTGCCGTTGCGGGCCAGGCGGTCGACCGAGGGCCGCATCTCCTCGTTGATCAGCTCGGTGCGCACCCCCAGCTGGACCATGAGGACGTCGCGGTAGAGGGCCAGGACGTCGACCAGCGCGCGGTCGAGGGAGTCGCGCTGGACGCGGGTGCGCCGCAGCTTCTGTTCGCGCTCGAGCTCCTTGACCGCGGCGTCGAGGTTGCGGGGCTTGCGGCCGACGGTGCCCGCGCCCAGCGCCTTCTTGAGCTCGTCGGTCTCGCGGGCGTCGAGGGCGTCGCACCGGCGCTCGGCGTCGGCCTTGGCGGCGTCGACGAGATTGGCCGCGGCGTCGAGGCACTGCCGGAGGTCGCTGAGCGCGAACGGCAGCCGCAACACCTCGGTGCGGCGTTCGCGTGCGGCCTCGTCGGTGGCCAGCGCCCGGGCCCGCCCGATGTGGCCCTGAGCGGCTCGGGCGGCGAACGCGGCGGTCTGCGGATCGACGCCCTCGGTGGTGGCCAGGAACGCCGCGACGTCGGCGTAGGGCGGGGTGCGGAGATTGACGACCCGGCAGCGGGACCGGATGGTGGGCACGATGTCCTCGGCCGTGGGCGCACAGAGCATCCACACCGTGCGCGGGGGCGGCTCCTCGACCGCGAGCAGCAGCGCGTCGGCGGCGTCCTCGCCCAGCCGGTCGGCGTCCTCGACCACGACGACCTGCCAGCGCCCGCGAGCCGGACGCAGCGCCGCGCGGGGCACGAGATCGCGCACCTGGCTGATCTTGATGTTCAGTCCTTCGGTGTGAAGGTCGACGACGTCCGGGTGGGTGCCGGCGCGGACCTCGGCGCACTGCGAGCAGACTCCGCAGCCGCCGTCGGGGCACTGGAGCGCCGCCGCGAACGCCCGGGCCACCACGGAGCGACCCGAGCCCGGGGGGCCGGTGAACAGCCACGCATGGGCCATGGACCCGGGGGCCTCACCGGCCAGCACGCCCTGGGCGTCGGCGACCGCCCGCTGGAGGCCACCGACGATCGACTGGCCCACCACGGCGTCCCACACGCTCATACGATCGCCTCCACGGCGGCGCCGATGTCGGCCGCCAGTTCGTGGGCCGGACGGGCGGCGTCGACCACCACGTAGCGCTGCGGGGCGGCTGCGGCGAGGTCAAGGAACGCCTGGCGGACGCGGGTGTGGAGGTCGTCGGACTCGCGCTCGATGCGGTCGACGTAGCCCAGCCGCTCGACCCGGCTGCGTCCGACCACGGCGTCGACGTCGAGCACGACCGTGAGGTGGGGAAGCAGGCCACCGGTGGCGAACTCCGAGATCGCCGCGATGCGATCGACGCCCAGCCCCCGGCCGGCGCCCTGGTAGGCGATGGAGGAATCGATGTACCGATCGACCAGCACGACCGCTCCGCGGGCCAGGGCCGGCTGGATCACCGCGGCCACGTGATCGGCACGGTCGGCCGCGAAGAGCAGCGCCTCGGCCCGCGGGTCGAGATCGCCGCCGTCGAGGACGATGGAGCGCACCTGGGGCCCGATGCGGGAGTCGCCGGGCTCGCGGGTGACCACGACCTCACGCCCCGCCGCCCGCAGCCGCTCGGCCAGGAACTCGGCCTGGGTGGACTTGCCCGCGCCGTCGCCGCCCTCGAACGCGACGAACAGCCCGCGCACACCCACCCCGTCCGACTCGTTCACGCCGCCAGCGTAGTGACCCGCACCGACGGGTTCGGCGCCCGCCGTCCCACCCGGCGCTCGCCAGGCCGTACTGCGAGCGCGCCGCCGCCGCCGCCCACTCTCAGGCGCTCACCTCTCCGGCGCCGAACGGGTGGTCGAAGACGTATTTCCAGGTTCCGTCCGGTTGCCGGCGCGCCACCTCCGCCGTCGCACCGCGCAGCTCGACCGGGGCTCCGGCCGGATCGGTGCCGGTCAGGTGAAAGTCGATCCGGCCCATCGCGAGGTCACCCTGACGAAGCCAGAAGCGCGGCTGATGGGTGATCGTGCCACGCAGGCTGACGAGCCAACGCAGGCTCGCCTCGATCGCCTCGAGCCCCGACACCGGGTCCTGGCCCGGGCCCGGCACCAGCACCGCTTCGGGCTCGTAGAGGGCGAGCATCGCCTCGATGTCACCGGCGTTGAACGCCTCCCCCCAGAGGGCGTTGATCTGCTCCGGCTCGGGCGCGCCGCCGCCGTACGAGCGATCGGGCCCGGCGACCTTCGCGGCGGGCCGTGCGGGCTGTGCGGCCTGCGGGGGCTGGGTCGGGTGCATGAGCAGCTCTCCTCGGGTCAAACCATTGATATCAATGTATTGACGTCAATGTACACGCTCCGGCCGATGCGCGCAGTAGCGTGGGCCCGTGCCTCCGGGAGAACCGCCGTCCACGTCCGCGCCCGGCTCCGCGCGCCAAGCTGCTGAGTTGGCCGACGAGTTCGGACGTACGGCCAAGCTGCTCGGCGGCCGTCTCTCCGAACAGCTCAGCCGACACGGCCTGTCCATGCCGCGTTTCTCGCTGCTCGTCGCGCTCGATCGCGACGGCCCTCTGCGCCTGACCGCGCTCGGCGCGCGAGTCGGCATCACCCAAGGCACTGCCTCGACCCTGGTCGAGTCGCTGGTGCGCGACGGTCTCGTCGAGCGCGGCCCCGATCCGGACGACGCCCGGGCCGCCCGCGTCACCATCACGGCCACGGGACGCAGCCGCGCCCGAGCCTGGCGGACAGACTACGAACGCGCCGCCGAGCAGGTGTTCAGCGCGCTTCCCACCGACCAGTGGCCGCCGCTCATCGCGATCCTTCGCGTCCTGGCCGACGGGCACGAGCCGGTGGCATCCCCGGCATCCTGAGCAACGGCGCATCCGTTGGTCTGAGGTCGTCCCGGGGTCCACCCTGAGAGCTACCCTGACGTTTCCCTGAACCCGACCAAAGTTCGTTGCCGACACCGGTTCGATCACGGACATTGGATGGCGTGGACCTCCTGTCGTTCGTGACCGTGCCCCTCGCCGCCTACCTGGTCGTGGCAGCATTGGTCGCCCTCGACGCGATGATCCCGGCCGTGCCGTCCGAGGTCGCGGTGATCTCGGCCGGAGCGCTCTCCGCCGCAGGTCACCTCAACGTGATCTGGGCCGGGCTGGCCGCCGCCCTCGGCGCGGTCCTCGGCGACCACGCCGTCTATGCCCTCGGCCGCCACAAGCTGCCGGGGGTGCTCGACCGGTCGCGGTTCGGCCGCCGGATCGCCCGGTCAGTGCGGCGCGCCCACACCCGCATGGGCTCCACCAGCGGCGCCGCCATCATCGCGGCCCGGTTCGTCCCGTTCGGCCGCACGGCCGGCGCCGGGGCTGCCGGCCTGGCCGGGGTGCCGGTCCGGCGCTTCGCGGTGTTCAGCGTGATCGGCGCCGGCGCGTGGGGTGCCTGGATGGTCGGGCTGGGCTTCGTCACAGGCACCGTCACCGATGCGCCCCTGTGGCTCCAGGTGTTGCTCGGGGTTGCCGTGGGCATCGTCGTGGGGGTCTGGGTGGCGGCCATCCACGCGGTGGTCCGCACCCGGCGCCGGATGTCGAGCCGCGCCGTGCCGGTGGTCCCGGCTCAGCGCGGCGCCGACCACGCCTCGGCGGCGTCGACCCAGCCCGCGAACAGCACGAGCCCCGACTCGCGGTGGACCGCCACGAAGCCGAACGGCCGGTCGTACGCGACTGCCAGCCCTCGCGTCGTGAAGCTCGGCATCGAGACCGCCCTGAGGCCGATCGCCGTGACGGCCGCAGCCTCGAACCCCAGCGCACTGAAGATCGCCACGGCCGACTGCCGGGCCTCGTCGACCTTCAGCGGCACCGCGCTGATCCGCGAGAAGTGACCCTCACCGGGCCCGCTCACCGCGGTGAGCCCGAAGATGTCGGCGTGACGCATCAGATCGTGCTCGGAGCGGACCGTGAAGCGCGGCGTGGCGACCGCCAGCCCGGCCCGCGTCGCAGGCACGACCGACACGCCCGGGCCGAGGTCCGCGCCGTGATCGGCGAGCAGCTCGGAGCCGATGCGCACCGGGTGATCGCCGGCGATGACCGCAACGGCAGGCGGCAGGATCTCGGCGGGGCCCCGGTCGGCGCCGCCGAGCACGAGGTGGACGTCCAGGCCGTTGTCGCCCTCGATCCGGGTGGCGGTGATCTCGCCGGCCGGTGTGGTGGCGACCACGAGGTCGTCGAGGTCGGGCGTGGTGCGCTTGAGACCGGCCAGACGGGTGCCCTGCCACGGGCCTGACGACGGCACGAGAGCTTCGTCGGAGAACCTCCGTACCCAGGTGGTGCGCAGGGCCAGCGCGGTGGCCAGGGTGATCGCGAGGTGGGGGCCGGCCTCGATGGGGAACTTCTCGATCAGGCCGCCGGTACGCTCCCTCGCCCACGCGTCGAGCACGGGCTGGTCGACCGCCGGGTCGCCGGACAGCTCGCCGAGCGTGCCGGCGGGGACCTCGGCGCGCCAGTCGGGGCGCACCTGAGCGTCGGCCCGGGCCCACAGGCCCAGCGCGGCATCGACGCCGTCGGCGTCGTCGAGCGCGCGCAGGACGACCGCGGCGGCCTCCATCGCCTCGTCGGCCGGCACCCCCGTGGCCGCGGCCAGCTCGTCACGGCCGGGATCGTCGGCGGACGCCGCCAGTACGGCCAGCAGCGGCCACAAGCCGGCACCGGACATCACCCCGGAGCCCGGGCCGAGCCGCTCGAGCCAGGACGTGGTGAGCCGGTTGACGGCCGCGACGTGGTCGGTCATGCCGCCCAGCCTAAGCCCGTGATCATCGAGGCCCGGCTGGACGTGTCGAGCATGGCGTCGCGCGCCAAGCCGTCAGGAACGAGCCTTCGACCGAGTGGCGCGCTTCTTCGGGGCCGGACCCTTGGCACGCTTCTCCGCCATGAGCTCGGCGGCCCGTTCGAGGGAGATCTGCTCGATCTCGGTGCCGCGCGGCACCGTCACGTTCGTCTCGCCGTCGGTGATGTACGGGCCGAACCGCCCGTCCTTGATCACCAGCGGCTTGCCGTTGGCCGGGTCGTCGCCCAACTCACGCAGCGGTGGCGTGGCGGCCCGTGCGCCGCGTCGGCCCTTCGGCTGGGCGAACAGCTTCTCGGCCTCCTCGACGGTCACGGAGAACAGGGCATCCTCGTCGGGCAGCGAGCGGGAGTCGGTGCCCTTCTTGACATACGGCCCGTAGCGCCCGTTGGTGGCGATGATCTCGTTGCCCTCGGCGTCCTTGCCCACCGTGCGCGGCAGGGTGAGCAGCTTGAGCGCTTCCTCCAGCGTGATGGTCTCGGGCGCCATCGTCTTGAACAGCGAGGCCGTGGGCGGCTTCTCGTTCTTGGGGGCGTCCTCGGGCAGCACCTCGGTGATGTAGGGCCCGTACCGGCCCGACTTCGCCACGACCGTGCGCCCGGTGGCGGGGTTGACGCCGAGTTCGCGGTCGCCGTTGCCCCGCGCGATCAGCTCGCGGGCCTTGTCGATGGTCAGCTCGTCGGGCGGGAGGTCCTCGGGCACGCTTCCGCGGTTGCCCTCGTCGTCCTCGATGTAGGGGCCGTACCGGCCGACCCGGACGGTCAGGCCTTCACCCAGCGGGAACGAGGAGATGCCGCGGGCGTCGATCTCGCCGAGGTTGTCGGCCAGCTTCTTCAGGCCCTCGACGGTGTCGTCGCCGTTCCAGAACTGGTCGAGCTCGGCGCCACGGTCGGCGCGGCCGGCGGCGATGTCGTCGAGCGCATCCTCCATCTTCGCGGTGAACTCGTAGTCGACGAGCCGGGTGAAGTGCTCCTCGAGCAGCCGCACCACCGCGAAGGCCAGCCACGACGGCACCAGCGCGGTGCCCTTCTTGAAGACGTACCCGCGGTTGAGGATGGTGTTGACGATCGAGGCGTAGGTGGACGGGCGGCCGATGTCGCGCTCTTCCAGCTCCTTGACCAGCGTGGCCTCGGTGTAGCGCGCCGGCGGCTTGGTGGCGTGGCCCTCGGGGGCGATGCCGGCAACCGTGAGCGCCTGCCCCTGGGCGAGGTGCGGGAGCTGGCGCTCGCGGTCGTCGAGCTCGGCCTCGGGGTCGTCCGCACCCTCGACGTAGGCCTTGAGGAAGCCGTGGAACGTGATGGTGCGCCCGGACGCGCTGAAGCCGACGGTCTCGCCGGTGGAGGCGGTGGCGCCCACCCGGACGGTGACCGTCTCGCCCTTGGCGTCGCGCATCTGGGAGGCGACGGTGCGCATCCAGATCAGCTCGTAGAGGCGGTACTCGTCGTCGCGCAGGCCGGTCTCGGCAGGAGTGCGGAAGGACTCGCCGGCCGGACGGATCGCCTCGTGGGCCTCCTGGGCGTTCTTGACCTTGTTGGCGTACTTGCGCGGGGCGTCGGGGAGGTACTCGCGGCCGTACAGCTCGGTCACCTGGGCCCGGGCCGCGGTCAGCGCGGAGTCCGAGAGCACCGTGGAGTCGGTACGCATATAGGTGATGTAGCCGTTCTCGTACAGCCGCTGGGCCACCTGCATGGTGCGGGCCGCGCCGTAGCCGAGCTTGCGCGAGGCCTCCTGCTGGAGCGTGGTCGTGCGGAACGGCGCGTACGGCTTGCGTGTGTAGGGCTTGGCCTCGACGGAGGTGACCTCGTAGGGCACGTCGGCCAGGGCACCGGCCAGGGCGCCGGCGCGGGCCTCGTCGAGGACCACGACCTCGCCCTTGGTCTTGACCTGCCCACGAGCGTCGAAGTCGCGGCCGGAGGCCACCCGGGCGCCGTCGACGGTGATCAGCCGGGCGTCGAAGGCGTGGGGCGCTTCGTCCTTGCCGGTGTCGAACGTGGCGGTGAGGTCCCAGTAGGACGCCGACCGGAACGCCAGCCGCTCGCGCTCGCGGTCGACCACGAGGCGGGTGGCCACGCTCTGGACCCGCCCGGCGGACAGCCCCTGCATCACCTTGCGCCAGAGGACCGGCGAGACCTGGTAGCCGTAGAGACGGTCGACGATGCGGCGGGTCTCCTGGGCGTCGACGAGGTCCTCGTCGATGTCGCGCGGGTTCTGCACGGCGGCCTGGATGGCGTCGCGGGTGATCTCGTGGAAGACCATCCGGCGCACCGGCACCTTGGGCTTGAGGGTCTCGCGCAGGTGCCAGGCGATGGCCTCGCCCTCGCGGTCGCCGTCGGTGGCGAGCAGGAGTTCGTCGGCATCCTTGAGCAAGCTCTTGAGCTTGCGGACCTGGTCTTTCGCCCGGCCGCTGGAGACGATGTAGAGCGGCTCGAACCCGCCGTTGACGTCGACGCCCACCGGGTCGCCGTAGCGTTCGCGGTCGGCCGCCGGCACCTCGGTCTTCTTCGACGGGAGATCGCGGATGTGACCGAAGGAGGATTCGACGACATAACCGTCGCCGAGATAGCCCGCGATCGACTTGATCTTCGCAGGCGACTCCACCACCACCAGGCGCCGTCGCGCCGAGCTCGTGGTTCCGGCCATGTGTGTGCTCCCCGTTCATTCCGGTCGTGCGCTCCCCTGGAGAAACGCACGCTATACGACGTTGTTCCCGAGAGGTTGCACGGGAGCAACCGCAAAGACCTCTTTGCAAACAAGTCTTTGCGGTCTACGCTGTCCGTTTGGCCCTGTCCAAGAAGCGCATCGAGGACGTCGAGACCCTACGCGCGTTCGTCCATCCCCTGCGTATGCGGCTGCTCGGATCACTGCGCACCGACGGCCCGGCCACCGCCTCGGAGCTGGGCCGGCGTTTCGGGGAGTCCAGCGGGTCCACGTCGTACCACCTGCGCCAGCTGGCCCGGTACGGCTTCGTGGTCGAGGACGACGACCAGCCGTCGAAGCGCGAGCGACGGTGGCGGGCGGCCCACGACGTCACCAGCTGGCAGACCACGGACTTCCTCGACGACGACGCCGGCCGGCAGATCGTCCAGGCACTCCAGAGCGAACAGCTCCGCCTTCTCGTCGACGGCGTCCAGCGCTGGTTCGCCGATCGGGACCGCTGGTCACACGACTGGATCGACGCCGCCGGCCATGACGACATGCACCTCCGGCTCCGCCCGGACGACCTGCGCGCCCTCACCGCCGAGGTCGACGCGGTCGTCGAACGGTTCGTCGAGCGCCAGCGGCCCGCCGACGACCCCGAGGCCGCCCGGGTGGCCGTCCACCTGGTGACCTACCCGGCCGAGCCCAACACGCAGGCCGAGGAGGACACGCCATGACCCACCTCGACGTACGGCACGCGCGGCGGCGCTATCTGATCTTGCTCGGCCTGCGGTGGTTCCCCACCGGGATGCTGATCCCGATCATGGCGCTGCTGCCACTGGAGCGCGGGCTGACGCTGCCGCAGCTGGGCCTCGCGGCCGCGATCCAGGGGTTCGTGGTGCTCGGCCTCGAGCTGCCCACCGGCGGGCTGTCCGACTCGCTGGGCCGCAAGCCGGTCCTGCTCATGGCCGGAGTGCTGTCGCTGGTCTCCCTGGGGCTGCTGTTCGTGGCCGACTCCTTCGCCATGTTCGCCGCCGTCTGGGCCGTCCAGGGCGTGTATCGCGCGCTCGACAGCGGCCCGCTCGACGCATGGTTCGTCGACGCGGCCCTGGCCGACGACCCCGAGGCCGACATCTCTCGCGGGCTGGCCGGTGGCGGCGCCGTGCTGGGCGTCGCCATCGCCGCGGGTGCGCTGATCGCCGGCGGGCTGGTGGCCCTCGACCCCTTCCCGTCGATCGAGGCGCTCGCCCTGCCGGTCCTCGCGGCCGTGGTCGCCCAGGTCGTCAGCCTGGTCGCCTTGGCGTTCCTGCTCACCGAGGTGCGCCCGGCGAAGGGCTGGCACGCGATGACGCAGTCGGTACGCCGGGTGCCGGCCGTCATCGGCGAGACCTTCGGGCTGCTCCGGCGGTCGCGGGTGCTGATGGCGCTGGTGGCGGTCGAGCTGTTCTGGGGCTTCGGCATGGTGACGTTCGAGAGCCTGCTGCCGGTGCGGTTGACCGAGGTCACGAGCGGTGCCGACGCCGCCGCAGCGATCATGGGGCCGGTGGGGTCGGCGGCCTGGCTGGCCTCGGCGCTCGGCGCGGCGCTGGTGCCACTCGCCTCCCGCCGGTTCGGGATCGCGCTGACGGCCGGCGCGATGAGGGTGCTGCAAGGCGTCACGATCGTGGGGATGGCGCTGTTCGCGGGCCCAGTGGGGGTCATCGCGGCGTTCCTGGCCAACTACGTCGTACACGGTGCGTCGAATCCGCTGCACATGACGCTGCTCCACCAGCAGGTCACCAGCTCGCACCGATCGACCGTGCTCTCGCTGAACTCGATGGTCAGCATGCCGGCCGGCTCCTTCGGGCTGATCGCGCTGACCGCCCTTGCCGACGGGACGTCCGTCAGCACGGCCATGATCGTCGGCGCCATCGTGATCGCCGCGGCCGCGCCCCTCTACCTCCCGGCCATGCGCGCCGAACGACACGCCGCCGCGGCCGGCGCGGACGCCGACGCGGCCGCCGCCCCGATCGGCTCAGCCACCGCGACGGCGGCGGCCACCTCCCGTTGATCTTGGAGTTTCCGCGGGATCAAACGGGGCATACCGGGGCATACCGGGGCACGACTCGACCAGAACTCCACGATCAACGCAGGGACGGTCAGCGCGTGGGGACGGGGCGGCGGCCGAAGACGGCGCTGCCGACCCGCACCATCGTGGCGCCCTCGGCGATCGCCAGCTCGAGATCGCCGCTCATGCCCATCGAGAGTTCGCGCGCGTCGACCCCGCCCAGGCCCGCCTCGGCGACGTGATCGCGGGCCGCACGCAACGACCGGTAGCCCGCACGCACCGCGTCCGTGTCCGGCGAGGCCGGACCGATCGTCATCAGGCCCTTCACCCGCAGCCGGTCCAGTGCGGCCACCTCGCGCGCCAACGACACCGCCGACCCCGGAGGCACCCCGAACTTGCTCGCCTCGGCCGAGACGTTGATCTGGAGGAAGACGTCGAGCGTGCCGTCCGTGACGTCGAGCCGCCGCTGGATCCGCTCCGCGAGGTCGATCCGGTCGATCGACTGGATACACGTGACGTGACGCAGCACCAGGTTGATCTTGTTGGTCTGCAGATGCCCGATGAAGTGCCGTTCGCACGGCAGGCCGGCCAGGTCGTCGGCCTTGTCCACGAGCTCCTGGACGCGGTTCTCCCCGATCAGCCGCGCTCCGGCACGCACCGCCGCGGCGATCCGCCGGGGGGTGACCGTCTTCGTGGCCAGCAGCAGGGCGACGTCGGACCGGTCGCGACCCGCGGCGCGGCAGGCCTGAGCGATGCGGGCCTCGACGGCCGCCAGGGCCGCCACGATGTCCGCCTCGTCGTCGATCACGGCGCACCTCCGTCTCGGACGAGAAGACTACGCACCCTCCTCGCACCGGCCGGGCCCCGCCGTCCCGCCGACCGGGTCCGTGGGACGATCTAGCCCCTGCCCCGCTCACCCAGGACGACGATGGACCACGCAACGATTCGCGACAGCGCCCTGGTGGCGCTCGGGCTGTCGGCAGCGCTCGCATGACCCCTCTGGTGGGGCTCATGGTCGCCGTCGGGATGCTGGTCGTGGTCCCGCTGGGCCTGCGCCTGATCGACGACGACCACGGCCGACTGGGCCCCATCGGACAGGTCTGGCCGGTCGCCGGCGGGGTCGGCGCGGCGTCTTTGCTGCTGCCGCGCGGCGGGCTAGCTACCGCTCTGGCCAGCGGTTATGCGGCCGTTACGCTGTGGCTGGCCGCGCTGGCGCTCGCCCGGCTGGCGCGGCGCCGCCGACTCGACCCGGTCGAGATCGCCGTGCTCACCGCGATGGTCACGCCGGCCGTGGCGGGGATCGCGCTGGTGGCCGAGCGAGCCGGATACGAGCTGCTCGGGTACGGCATGACGTGGCTCGCGCTGACCGTCGCGCACTTCCACTTCGCCGGGTTCGCGGCGGCTCTCGTCGCCGGCCTGGCTGCCAGCGCCACGGGCGGAGCACTGGCCGGAGCAGCCGCGCTGAGCGTTCCGGCCGGCACTGTGATCGTGGCCGTCGGCTTCTTCACCGGCGACCTCACCGAGCTGGTCGGCACGGTGGTCCTGACGGCCGGCATGTGGGCCACGGGCTGGGTCGTCTGGCGTGCGGTCCGGCCGACGTCGGCGGTGCCGGCCACGCGGGTGCTGTTCGCGATCTGCGCGGCGACCCCGGTGGTGACCATGGTCCTGGCGCTCGGCTGGGCGGCGGGCGCGGTGTGGCCGGACGTCCCGCACCTGTCGGTCGAGCTCATGGCGGCCACCCATGGAGTGCTCAACGCGCTCGGCTTCGGCCTGTGCGGCGTCGTGGCGTGGCGGCGGCTCCAGGCCGAGAGGAGCCGCCGCCCCCGCGAGGCCGACGTGATGCCGTCAGCGTGAGGCCGACACCCCGGCCACCGCGCTCAAGTTCGCGTAGCGGTCGCCGTCGGCGACCAGGCCGTCGAGAGCCTCCAGCTCGCCGGCGTCGAGCACGACGCCGGCCGCGCCGAGGTTCTCCTCGAGGTACCGCCTCCGCTTGGTTCCGGGGATCGGCACGACATCCTCGCCGCGGGCCAACACCCAGGCCAGAGCCACCTGGCCAGCGGTGACGCCCTTGCTGGCCGCGAGCTCACGCACCGAGTCGACCAGCCGCAGATTCGCGTCGAACGCGGCGCCCTGGAACCGCGGCTGGCTGCGCCGGAAGTCGCCGGGCTCGAAGTCGTCCGGCGTCCGGATCGCGCCGGTCAGGAAGCCCCGGCCCAGCGGGCTGTAGGCGACGATCCCGATGCCGAGCTCGCGGGCCGTGGGCGCGATCTCGTCCTCGAGGTCACGGCTCCACAGCGACCACTCGGTCTGGAGGGCGGTGATGGGGTGGACGGCATGGGCTCGCCGGATGGTCGCGGCCGACGCCTCGGACAGGCCCAGGTGCCGCACCTTGCCCGCCGCCACGAGCTCGGCCATCGCCCCGACCGTCTCCTCGATGGGCACGGCCGGGTCGACCCGGTGCTGGTAGTAGAGGTCGACGTGGTCCACACCGAGCCGCTGCAGCGAGCCGTCGATAGCCGTCTTGACGTACTCCGGGCGGCCGTTGACACCGCGCGCACTGGGGTCGGCCGGGTCGCGGACGATGCCGAACTTGGTCGCCAGCACGACGTCGTCGCGCCGGGAGCCCAGCGCACGGCCGACCAGCTGCTCGTTGGTGTGCGGGCCGTACATGTCGGCGGTGTCGAAGAACGTGACGCCCAGGTCGAGCGCCCGATGGATGGTCGCGACCGCCTCGGACTCGTCGCGGTCGCCGTAGAAGTCGCTCATGCCCATGCAGCCGAGGCCGAGGGCGGAGACGGTCAGGTCGGAGCGTCCGAGGACGCGGGTGGGCAGGGTCATGCCGGCTCTCCTGATGGTGGGTCGAGCGATCGAGAGGTGGGGGTCGCCCCGGCCGGCGTCAGAGCGAGGCCGCGCCGCCGTAGGAGGCGATCTTGAAGTCGACGGCGTCGAGCGCCGCGGTGAGCGCCACGAGCCGGGCCCGCACCGATTCGCGGTGCCGGAGCAGCAGCTCGAGGCGGTCCGGCTCGGTGGCCGGACCGGCGTCGACCAGCGCGAAGTAGCGCTGGATCTGCCGGATGGGCATGTCGGTCAGCCGCAGCCGGGTGATGAAGACGATCCGCCGGACGTCGGCGTCGGAGTAGACCCGGCGTCCGGCCGAGTCACGCCCGACCTGCAGCAGGCCGATGCGTTCGTAGTAGCGGAGGGTGTGCGCGCTCACCCCGACCCGCTCGGCGATGTCGGAGATGGCCTCGCCAGGCTCGGCCGGGCCCCGCTGGAGCTGCTCCGTCGTCGTCATGACCTCGAACCTAGGACTTAGAGTGCGCTCTAAGTCAAGCCCCGTCAGGGGCGGAACTCCACCTCGTCGATGAGGAACGTCTGGCTGGTCACGTCGGGATCGGGGTCACAGGCGAGCGTGTGCGAGGTCAGCGCCGACACCTTGCCGTCGGGCTTCGCCGTGGCCACCTCGGTGCCGTTGACCCGGATCGTCGCGCCGGTGAGGGTCGCCTCGACCGCGACGCTGCTCCACCGTTCCAGCGTGTCGGCGGTCCCGGGCACCGTGCCGGCCGGCGCCAGCTCCGTCCAGGTCCGTGACTTGGCGACGTACTGGCCGATCGATCCGTCGTCGAAGATCCCGAAGCGGTAGGGCTCGACGTCCTTGCGGCCGTTCGTGCCGGCGAGCGTGACGACGAACGCGTCGTGGTCGACGCCCTCGTCGAAGCCGCGCGGCTCGGGCCGGAAACGGAAGGCGAGCGTCTTCGTGGCGGTGGGCTCCCC
Source organism: Jiangellaceae bacterium (assembly GCA_036566745.1). Lineage (GTDB taxonomy): Bacteria > Actinomycetota > Actinomycetes > Jiangellales > Jiangellaceae > DATCVR01. Next base: position 55,903 of record DATCVR010000005.1, read on the forward strand.
CGCCTTGCGGACGAACGAGCTGCCGTCGGAGATCGCGTCGGAGAGTCGCAGCACCCGCGCGGCCCCGGCGGTGTTGACGTCGGTCGTGTAGACGCCGGTGGCCGAGCGCTCGTAGTCGCGCGGCGAGGTGAAGAGCGGATCGTTCTCGAAGGTCTGCAGGTCGGCGGCGTACAGCTCGATCTCGTTGAGCATGCTGCACGGCGCCGCCATGCCCGCCGGGCAGCTCTGGGAGCCGGCCGTGGTCACGCGGACGTACCTCGCGTCGACGACGGGCAACGACGGCGGCGAGTACGCCAGGGCGAAGTCGCGCTGGACTCCGGTGTCCCACCACGTGGTCCACGGGCCGTCCGGCGAGGTCGCGACCTCGACCGTAGCGCTCTGTTCATGACCGATCCACTGGCTCAGGCCGATCTTCTCCAGGCGGTACTGCCGGTCGAGAGCGATCGTGTAGACGCCAGGCCCACCGGCCGCCGCCGCGCTGGACCACGGCTCGCTGCTGCCGTCCACGGCGCCCTGAGCACCGAGGCGAGGACGGGTGGCGGTGCGGTACTCGTTCGCCACGGTGATCGACGCCGTCTTCGCGCGGATCTTGCCGGCCAGGTCGAGCTTGCCCGCGCCCGGAGTCAGGATGTCGACCGGACGCCGGACGATCGCCTGGTGGTCGAGGTCGGTCATCGTGTACAGGTGCTCACGCCAGTTGCACTTGTCGGTGTCGGACCCGAAGGCGAAGACGGCGTGACAGCTGTCGGCGGCGGCCAGCACCCGGTTCGAGGCCACCCAGTCCATGCCGCTGTTGCCGCTGGAGCCCTCGTTGATGGTGCCGGGATAGGGCAGCGGGTTGCCGTCCTGGTCGAGGGCGGCGTTGCGGTAGACCAGGGTCGGCTGCTCCCAGGAGGTGCCGGTTCCGTCGGGTGAGATCGTCAGCCAGGTGTCCTGCCTCCCGGCGAGCAGCGCCATCACACCGTTGGGCAGCAGGCGCAGGCGAGGCTGGATCATGCTCGGGAATCCGGGCGCGTCGATGGGCGCCGGGGTGGTCCACTGCGCGTCCGGGTCGTCGAGGTCGATGCGCGCCGACATCAACGGGACGTACCCGCAGGCCGCCGCCGAGCCGGGCTCCGGCTGGATCGTCTGGCAGTTGCGCATGACCGCCACGAGCTCGCCGTTGACGTCGAAGGCCAGCGCGGTCTCGTTGAACTGGAAGTCGCCTACGGCTCGCGCTCCGCGGGCGATCACCGAGTGCAGCTGCCAGCTCGCGCCGTCGTCGGTGCTCTGGAGCAACAGCGACGACATCGACGGCCCGGTGCTGTGCGGCAGCACGGCGTACGCGCCCAGGTACAAGGTGCCGTCGGGCGCCGCGATCAGATTGTTCGGGTACAGGTTGCCACCGGTGTTGAACACCTCCGGCGCGATGTCCACGAGCGTCTCCGCCGCAGGTCCGAACGTCACACCACCATCGGTCGACGTGCGGATATAGGCGCGGCGGGTGTCGGCGTCGACGATGTTCGAGGTGTCCTCGCCGTTGGTCATCGAGAAGTCCAGCACCGTGCCGTCGGCCCGGCGGACGGAGGTGAAAATGCCGGGCACCTTCATGGTCGGCGTGAAGTTGAGCCCGCTGTCGAACGAGGTCTTGCTGCCTGGGTCGGCCCACGGCCGGAAGTCGCGGTGGCGGCCGAAGGAGACGTGGACCGGGCGGGTCGGCGCGGCCGCCGTGCCGGCGTCGTAGGCGTGGACGTCCGGCGCCCACGCGACCTCGCCGGCGTCGACGTTCGGCGTGTGGATGACTGACCGCGGCGATCCCAGGTGGACGGTGGTGCCGTCGGACGGGACCGCCTCGAGCGGCACGGCGGACTCCTCCGCCCCCGCCGGCGCCGGCAGGAGGGCGGCACCGACGGCGAGCGCCGTCACCGCAACCGAGGTCCGGACGATGCGCTGACCCGAGAGTTCCCGCAGTGCGACCATGCACGGACGAAACAAGGAACATCATTTCATGTCAATACCTCGTCGGTCGCCTGCCCGCACGGGACCACGGGCGCACGATCGATCAGGCGACGTGGGCGGCGATGATCCGGGCGCACTCCAGGGACTCGGTGCGAGTCGTGTCCACCTCGAGGTCATAGTGCACGCCCTGGTGGACCACCTCCGCCTGCATCGCGGCCATCCCGGCGACCCGATCGCCGCGCGCGATCTCCCGGCCCGAGGCCACCGAGGCGTCGCACCTGACGCCGACCCACACCACCCGCAGTCCGTCGAGGGCCTTCTGCCACCGCTGCTGGGACGCCGCTCGGCCGAGGAAGACCTCGTCGACGATCACTCGCGCGCCCGCGCGGGCCATCGCGGCGATCCCCTCGATCCAGGCCGCTTCCACCGTCCGGAACTCCGGCCCGACGATCACCTCGCCGTCCGGAGCGAACTCGATGCCGTCCGACGACCGCATGGACGCGGGTAGGGCATCGACCAGCGTGTCGGTCCCGAAGGCCAGCCACGGATCCGGCAGGACCTCTTGCAGGCAGCGGGCGATGCCCGACTTCCCCGAGCTGGAGCCACCGTTGAGGACGATCACCTGCGTCATCACCCGCGCCACAGTAGAGGCGCCGACGGCCCGGCCGAAATGCCCTAGCCGAGCGCCGCGTTCTCCTGGATCCGCGCCCGCACGATCCGGCCGACGAGCGCGGCGGGCAGCGGCTCCTGGGGCGTGAAGTGCACCGTGGCCCCGGAGACGTCGAAGTCATGCAGGTCGTCCGTCATCGAGGCCACCAGCTCCGGGCTCATGACGTAGAGGCTGCACCGGCTGGTGCGGGCGCCGAAGGCCACCACCGCCCGGCCCTCGTACCGGACGGTGGGCACCTGGTAGCTGATCTTCTCGACGACGCCGCCGGGCACGGCGTCCAGGATCATCCGGCGGAGGTCCTGGAGGGCCTCGCGGATGTCGTCCGGGCGCGCGGCCAGGTACGCGTCCACGAGCCGGCTGCCGTCGTCGACCATGACGTGTCCTCTGCTGGACCGATGTCGATGGGTATGAGTCTAGGGCGGCATGACGGCGGCGCGGCGGATTCAGGCAGGTCAGCCGGGAGATCGCGGAATCAGCGTGGAGATCGGCGGAGTCGGCGCCCTGCACGCTTCGCCCTGCCCGCTTCGCCCGATACGCCCTACGATCGGAGGCGTGCGTCGCTCGACGCGGGTCGTGGCGGTGGCCGGGGCGGCTGGCCTGCTCGCGGCCTGCACGTCGACGCCCGAGGGACCTCGACCCGGCCCCACGGCGAGCGCCCTCCAGACGACTCCGTCGCCGGCCACGCCGTCCTCCACCCCCTCTCCGCGGGTGACCACCCCGCTCGTGCTGGCCGTGAACCCGACCCGCAACGTCGTCGACGTCCCTGTGGCGTCGGCACGCGCCTTCTCCGTCGACGGCGCGACGAACTGGTCCGCGCTGGGCCAGGCCTCGGGTCCTCTGCGGATCGTCGCGGCCGGCGTGGGCCCGACCGCCGGTGGGCCGGCTGCCCAGCGCCTGGCGAGCACCGCCGAGGCGCTCGACGCGGTCCGAGCCGACCCCGCCACGATCGCACTGGTGCCGGCCCAGGCGATGGACCCGACCGTCCGCGCGCTGACCGTCGGCGGTGTCCACCCCCTGCGCTCGCCCACGACGTACCCGCTCGAGGCCGAGGCCACCGCCACGCTCGGCGAACCGGTCACGATGACGATCGTCGGCGACATCATGCTCGGCCGGCGCGTGGGCGAGGCGATGGCCGCGGTGGGCGATCTTGCGGCGCCGCTTCGGCCATTGGCCGAACGGCTGGCCTCGGCGGACGTCACCGTCGGCAACCTCGAGTCGACCCTGTCGCGCGACGGGTCGCCCACGCAGGGCGGCGACTCGTTCGCGGCCGACCCCGGGGTCGCGGCGGGCCTCCAGCTCGCCGGCTTCGACGTGCTGTCGCTGGCCAACAACCACGTGGGAGACTGGGGCGACGCCGCCCTGGTCCAGACCGTCGAGGCGGTCCGGGCCATGGGCATCGAGCCGGTCGGCGCGGGGGCCACCCTGGCCGAGGCCCGCAGCCCGGTGATGGTCGAACGCGGCGGCACGAGCATCGGCGTCATCGGCACCGAGTCGATCGGCGAGTCCCCCGCGGCCGGTACCGACCAGCCTGGGACGAACCGCCTGAACATGCCGCCGCGGACCGGCCCGCTCGACCAGGCCGCCCTCGATCGCATCGTCGCCGACATTGCCGCACTCGATCCGCTGGTCGATGTGGTCGTCGTGATCCCCCACTGGGGCACGCAGTACACGAACCTGCCGGAGCCCGGCCAGCGCGCCGTCGCCGAGGCGTTCGCGCAGGCCGGGGCCGACCTCGTCGCCGGCGGGCATCCGCACTGGGTGCAGGGCTGGGAGATGGTCGGCCCGACCCCCGTGGTGCACTCGCTCGGCAACTTCGTCTTCGACATGGACTTCATGCGGGAGACCCAGGAAGGCGTGTTCCTGGAGATCGTGATCGTCGACGGGCGGGTCGCGGCGGTCGAGCCGGTGCCGTACGTCATCGGCGACGACTTCGCTCCACGGCTCGCGACGCCGGACCAGGCCGCGCCGATCCTCGCGCTGATGCGGGAGACCAGCCAGCCGCCCTTCGGCCCCGGCGGCTGAGGTCACAGCGAGCGCAGCCAGGCCCAGACCGTCCGCCCGACCTCGTCGAGCTGGCTCAGGTCGACGACCGTGGGGACGTCTCCGGCCGAGTGGTACCCCGGATAGGGGACGCTTCCCAGCCGGGCCGAGGGCAGCTCCGCCTTCTCGAAGGACCAGTGGTCGCTGCTGCGGTTCTCGCAGGCAGCCGCCGCAACGGCCACGCTGGCGGCGGCGGCGACCAGGGCGTCGCGCACGGCAGTCGTCCCGCTGCCTCCGGTGCAGATCGGCACGTGCTCCGCCGCCACCCCGACCCGGTCCAGCGACACCATGCCGGCCAAGGCCACAGCCTGGGCCGCAGGCAGGTCGCGGACGTACTGCTGAGAGCCGAAGTGGTGCAGCGCGTCGCCGTCGCCACGCGGCTCCTCGGCGCCGAAGGCGATGAACCGCACCGGCATCCCCAGCGGCTCCGCGGCGGCCATCCGGGCCAGGTCGATCATCACACCGATCCCCGAGGCGTTGTCCTCGGCGCCCGGAGCCTGGGGCACGGTGTCGAGGTGGGCGCCCACGATGACATGCGGCGCCGTCGGGTCGAATCCGGGCGGGTCCGCGATGACGTTCGCGGAGGTTCCTGCGGGCACGTCGACGCCCCACGAGTTGCCGGCCGGTACCGGCACCGGGACCTGCGTCACCACGTAGCCCAGGGCGGTGAACCAGCCCTCGACGTCGGCTGCGGCCTGGTGGAACGCCGGGCCGGACGCCTCCCGTGGCCCGATGGTGCCGGCGAGGTGCTCGATGACGTCGAACGCGGCGGTCGCGTCGAACACGGCCGGCGTCGGGGTCGGCGTAGGGGTGGGGGTGGGGGTGGGCGTGGGGGTCACGCGGTCGGGCGCCTCCGAGGCCGTCCCCGGTGGCGTGGAACCGGCCACCGGGGACGACGGCGGATCACCGGGGTCGGAAGCCGTGCACCCGGCGAGCAGCGCGACGACGGCGACCAGAGCCACGCGGCGCCCACGCATGCCTCCATGGCACCCCGAACGCCGCGTCGGGACAAGGGCCCGCGTTGTCACGATCCGGACCCAAATCGCGGTTGGCGAGCGCCGAAGCCACTGCCGCCGGGCCGTTCATGGGTCAGGCCGGGTCTTCGCAGGGGGCTGTTCCCGACTCCTCGGCCTCAGGCACCCAGGCAGGGACCGGCCGCGGATCGGGGGTCGGCACACAGCGGCCGTCAACCACGCCGTACGTCCACTGCGCGCCGTAGCGCACGAGCTGCTCCACCGCGGCTACGAGCCGATCGACGTCGGCCGCCGTGGAGCCCAGCCCGAAGCTCGCCCGCAGCGCACCGTCGCGGACGCCGAGGCGCTCGACCAGGGGGTGGGCGCAGAACTTGCCGTCACGAACGCCGACACCGTGCTCGGCGGAGAGATAGGCGGCGACGTATCCCGCGTCGAAGCCGTCCACGGAGAACGCCACGACGCCGATCGCCGACGAGCTGTCCAACCAGATCCGGTGTGTCCGCACCCCTGGCACGGCCGCCAGCCCGGCGATCAGCCGCGAGCGCAGCGCGGTCTCGTGAGCCTCCAGTGCGCCCTCGGGCAACGCGGCGATCGCCTCGCAGGCGCGGGCCAGCGCTGCCACGCCGACGACGTTGGGTGATCCGGCCTCGTGGCGAGCCGGGGCATCCGCCCAGTCGGTCCGGTCCAGTGTCACCGATCGCACGGCACCGCCACCGGCCAGGTACGGCGGCGCGGCATGGAGCCAGTCGGCGCGGCCGACCAGCACCCCGGCACCGAACGGCGCGTAGAGCTTGTGTCCCGAGAAGGCCAGGTAGTCGACACCGGAGGCGATCAGGTCGATCTGCCGGTGCGGCGCGAGCTGGGCGGCGTCCACACAGATCCGGGCGCCGTGGCGGTGGGCCAGCCGGGCCAGGCGGCCGATCGGGAGCTGCTCGCCGGTGACGTTGGACGCGCCCGTGACCGCGAGCAGCGCGGCCTGGCGACGGGCCAGGTCCTCGTCGAGGCGGGCCAGCGTGCGCTCGATGGTGGGGGCCGCGTCGACCACCCGGGCGGCCGGCTCCGCACCCTGCCAGGGCAGGAGGTTGGCGTGGTGCTCGACGTCGAGCACCACGACCTCGCCGCCTGCCGGAACGCAGGAGGCGAGGAGGTTCAGCGAGTCGGTCGTGTTGCGGGTGAACACGACGACGTCGTCGCCGCGGGCGCCGACGAAGCGAGCCACGGTGGCGCGGGCGCCCTCGTAGAGTCGCGTGGACACCTGCGAGGCGTACCCGGCGCCTCGATGGACGCTGGCGTAGTACGGCAGGATCCGCGCCACGTGGTCGGCCACTACCTTGAGGCTCGGCGCGCTGGCGGCGTAGTCGAGGTTGGCGTAGGGCCGGTTGCCCCCGGTGACCAGCGGCGACTCGAGGTCACCGCCGACGACGGGCAACAGCGGCAGCCGCGCCGCAGACGGGGCCGAGCTGGTCGGAGCCGAGCTGGTCGGAGTCGGACACTCGGGGAGCTCGGTGAGGGTCATCGTCAGCCACCTTCGCGGGTCGGTGGAACCCGTGGGTGGACGGGTCCGCGCTTGCCGCCCCAGGCCAGAGGCGGCCAGGTCCTCACCCGGGGCACCCCGCCGCGGAGGAGGGTTGCCGGCCAGCGAGCCGGGGCTTGACGCTGACGCTCATGACCTTGCGACGACGATATGCGGGCCACCGTCGCGATGTCCACATGTCGGCCGTTGTTGTCTCATTTCCCGAGACTCGTGCCTTCGGCCACCACGACGTCGGCGCGTCACTCCGTCGTCAGGCCGTGGGCGAGGTGACCAGCTCACGCGGCGGCACGTCGTCGTCGCCTTCGTCGGTGCGGTCACTCACGGCCGCGGCACCGGCACCGGCACCGGCACCGACGCTGTTCTCGGCTCCGGAACGGCGCCCGTCCTCGTCCGCCGCCGACCCGGCCTGGCCGTGGTGGACCGCGTCGTCACCCTCGACCGCCTCACCGCGCGCGACCATCCCGGCCACGTCGGACAACGGGATCTCCCGCAACATGAACGCCAGCACGAGCGCGATGGCGAACGCCGGCAGGAGGTACCCGAACACCGGCGCGAGCGCGCTGGCGTACGAATCGACGATCGCTCCCCGCAACGGTTCGCCCGCGCTGTGGACGAGCTCGGGCACCAACGTGTCCGGCGAGGTGATCCCGGCGGCGGCCGCCTGCTCAGGGTTGCCGGCGAGCGCCTCCATCAGGTTCGTGGCCAGCCGGCTCGTGAACAGCGAACCGAACACCGCCACCCCCAGCGTGGCGCCGACCTCGCGGAAGTAGTTGTTGGTCGCCGTGGCCGTGCCGATGTCGGCCGGATCGACGGCGTTCTGCACCACGAGCACCACGACCTGCATGATCAGCCCGAGCCCGGCGCCGAGCACGAACAGCTGGACGCCCACCACCCACACCGGGGTCGAGCCGGACAGCGTCATCATCCACAGCATCGACAGCCCGGAGACGACCACGCCGGCGATGGGGAACCTCTTGTACCGCCCGGTCTTGGTGATCAGCACGCCCGAGACGATCGAGGTCAGCATTAGACCCACCATCATCGGGATCATCAACAGCCCCGACGTCGCCGCCGACGTCCCCGACGCCATCTGCAGGAACGTCGGCAGGAAGGCGAGGGCGGAGAACATCCCGACGCCCAGGAAGAGCCCGAGCGCGGTCGCGACGACGAACACCTTGTTGCGGAACAACGACAGCGGGATGATCGGCTGCTCCGCGCGGCGCTCGACGAACACGAACGCCACCACGGCCACGACGAACACCGCGATCAGGCTCAGCACCTGCCACGAGCCCCAGGGGTAGGCCTTGCCGCCCCAGTCGGTGAAGAAGATCAGCGAGGTCGTGGCCGCCGAGAGGGTGACCACGCCGAGGTAGTCGAGGCGAGCGGTGCTCTTCTTCTTGGGCAGCGTGAGCGAGAAGTACGCGATGACGAACGCCGCCACGCCCACCGGGATGTTGATCCAGAATGCCCACTGCCAGCTCAGATGGTCGGTGATGTACCCGCCGAGCAGCGGCCCGGCCACGGCGGAGATGCCGAAGACGGCGCCCATCGGGCCCATGTACTTCCCGCGCTCACGTGCGGGGACCACGTCGGCGATGATGGCCTGCGCGAGGATCATCAGCCCGCCACCGCCGAGGCCCTGGACGCCGCGCCAGATCACGAACTCGGTGAAGCTCGAGCTCAGCGCCGCTCCCGCGCTCGCCACCGTGAACAGGCCGATGGCGAACAGGAAGAGCCCGCGCCGGCCCCAGATGTCGCCGAACTTGCCGTAGATCGGCATCACGATCGTGGTCGCCAGCAGGTACGCCGTCGTCACCCACGCCATCTGGGAGACGCCGCCGAGGTCGCCGACGATGGTGGGCATCGCGGTCGAGACGATCGTCTGGTCGAGGCTCGACAGGAACATGCCGGCCATCAGGGCGCTGAAGATCAGCCAGATCCGGCGCTGGGTCAGCACCAGCGGACCGGCCGCGTCGGGCGGTGTGCTTCCGGGGGCAGAGACGGCAGACATGGGCTCTCCTCGCCGGCCTCCTCGGCCGGTTCGATCGTGGTGGGGCGGTGACTCTGGGCGCGTCAGGGAAGTCGGAGCAGGTCAGCGGCCTGTTCCTGGACGTGCATGAGGCATTCGGCGCCGTCGCGGCCGTCGTGGGCCAGCCACTCGACGCAGGCCCGGCGCAGCAGCGCGAACGAGACGGCCGCGGCGGTGAGGCTCGTCGGGTCGTCGGGCGGCAGGCCACATCGTTCGGCCACGAGCTCGGCGACCTCGCGCTCCTGCTCACCGATCCGGCTCAGCTGAGCCGCGAGCAGGCGGGGCTCGAACTGAGTGAGCCGAAGCAGCTCGAGGAACTCCTCGCGCCGCGACTCGACGAAGGTCTCGACCGGGAAGAGCAGGCCCAGGAGGTCGGGCAGGAGCAGGCCGGACGGGCCGCCGGCGAGGAACTCGGCACGAGTCTCCGGGGTGCCGATCGGCTCCTGGGCGCCGAGAGTGGCCGACTCCTTCGAGTCGAAGTAGTTGAAGAACGTTCGCACCGAGACGCCCGCCAGCTCGCAGATCATCTCGGCAGTCACGGCGTCGAACCCGCGCTCGCCGACGAGGTGCCGGGCCGCCGACGTCAGAGCGGCGCGGGTCGCCTGCTTCTTCCGCTCCCGGAGCCCGACTTCCTCAACAACGTGCACGACATGCATTTTTGCACGACGTGCACGTTTTAGCCAACTCGACCCCCGCGCACCACGAGGCGTGCACCCGCACCACCATGCCTCCAGGCCTCGTGGTGCGCGGAATAATCACGTGGACGTGATCATTCCGGCAGGGGTGAGGAAGCCGTCCGCCACGAATTCGCGCACGCGGGGCATGAGCTCCGCCCGCAGCGCCGGCGCATCGACCTCGAGCACGCTGGCCAGCGCGTCGACGATCGCGTTGAGAGGCAGCGTGGAGTCGCACGCCCCGATCAGCCCGGCTTCGGCCGTACCCATCTGGACGGCCCGCATCAGACCCCGGCGCTGACGCAGCACGATGTGCTCGGGGTCCTCGTCGCCGGGGCGCCCGATCTGCTCCTGCACGACGTCCGCGGCCATCCTCAGCCGCGTCCCCCACAGTTCGTCGTCGCTCACCCGCAGCGCCTCGGCTCGGTCGAACCACCCTGCCACGGTCGGCCCCAGCGGCTGCTCGACCGCGTGCGGCCACTCCTCCAGGCTCTGGGCGGGTCGCGCCGCGCCGGAGGCGCGGAGGTTCACCCAGCCGAATCCCACGCCCTCGACGTCGTTGGCGTCGAACCACGACAGCCATGCCTCGTATCGCTCGCGGTACCCGTCCCGGCCGACGTCGCCGGAGTCACGCAACCACAGCTCGACGTACTCGGCGGGATCCTGGACCGCGCGTTGGACGACCCACGCGTCGCAGCCCGTCGACGCCACCCAGCCGCCCACGCGCTCGCGCCAGTCCTCGCCGCGCACGTGCATCCAGTTGGCGAGCGACTGCAGGGTGCCGCCGTCAGCGAGCCGGCCGGCCCCGTCGACGATCACCCGTCGCGAGACCTCGTCGCCGGCGAAGCCGCTGTCGCGGTAGATGTGCTGGCCGCCGGGCGAGACGACGAACGGCGGATTCGTGGCGATCAGGTCGAACCGTTCGTCGGCCACGGGCTCGAAGAGGCTGCCCTCGCGGAGGTCGACGTCGATCCCGTTGATGCGTGCCGTGACGGACGCCAACGCGAGCGCGCGGCGGTTCACGTCGGTGGCCACGACCTCGTCGCAGTGCCGGGCCAGGTGCAGCGCCTGGACCCCGCAGCCGGTCCCGAGGTCGAGCGCGCGCCCGGCCGGCCGGCGCACAGTGAGCTGGGCGAGAGTGCTGGAGGCGGCGTTGACACCGAGGACGTGCTCCTCCGGCACGACCGTGCGCTCGCCGTCGAGCCCAGGTGTGAGGTCGGCGGCGACCCACCAGTCGCCGGCGTCGTCGGCGTACGGCCGCACGTCGACCAGCGCACGCACGGAGTCACCCGCGACGGCCACGAACCCGCCGGCCATGAGCGCGCCGAGCGGCAGGACGGCCTCGGCGGCCGCGCGATCCACCGTCGCCTGCAGCGGCCAGAGCCGGGTGAGGGTCTCCAGCGGTGACCCACCCGACGTCGCGGCGAGCCCTGGGGTGGTCTCGTTGCGGTCGAGCGCGGAGCTGGCACGTGCACCGAGCAGGTCACGCACGGCGTCGACGGTGAAGCCGGCCTGGGCCAGGGATTCGCGCAGCCGGGCCACGTCGTCGTCGCTCAATCGCGGTTGGGGTCTCGTCACCGCAGCATTCTCGCCGCTCGGGCCCAGGCGCCGGCGCACCGTGGGTTCGGACACGTCCAGGAGACCGGCATTGGCGGCTCCGGGACACGAAGGCCCGCACCCGGAAACGAGCCAGGACACGACGAGGGGCCGGGACCAACGATCGGTCCCGGCCCCTCGCCGGCCGTGATGTCAGGTGTTGCTCAGGCGCCGGCCTCGACCTTGGCCGGCTCGTCGTCGCCGATGACCGTGGAACGTCGCTTGGAGTTCCACACCGCCCCGACGATGATCAAGACCGCCACGATCGCGATCGTGTAGCGCAGGCCCTGGTTGGCATCGGCGCCGATCGTCATCGAGACGATAGCCGGCGCGATCAGCACGGAGACCAGGTTCATGACCTTGAGCAGCGGGTTGATCGCGGGACCGGCGGTGTCCTTGAAGGGATCGCCGACGGTGTCGCCGATGACCGTGGCGTCGTGGGCGGGCGAGCCCTTGCCGCCGTGGTGACCGTCCTCGACCAGCTTCTTCGAGTTGTCCCACGCGCCACCGGAGTTCGCCAGGAAGACCGCCATCAGCGTGCCGCAGGCGATCGCACCGCCGAGGTACCCGGCCAGCGGACCGACACCGAGGCCGAAGCCCACGGCGATCGGGGCCAGGGCCGCCAGCAGGCCGGGGGTGGCCAGCTCGCGCAGCGAGTCCTTCGTGACGATGTCGACGACGCGACCGTAGGCCGGCGTGGACGTGCCGGCCATGATGCCCGGGTCGTCGCGGAACTGGCGGCGCACCTCGAACACGACGGCACCCGCCGCCCGGCCAACGGCGTTGATCGCCAGGCCGGAGAACAGGAACACCACAGCCGCACCGATGATCACGCCGACCAGGGTGTTCGGCGAGGTCACGAGGTAGCTGAAGGAGTTGACGATGCTCGCGCTGACGTCGCCCAGAGCGCTGCCGGCCTCCTCGACCGAGGTGGTGATGGCGGTGGTGTACGACCCGAAAAGCGCCGTGGCCGCGAGAACCGCCGTGGCGATCGCGATGCCCTTGGTGATCGCCTTGGTGGTGTTGCCCACCGCGTCGAGCTCGGTGAGGATCTGCGCGCCCTCGGCGTTGACGTCGCCCGACATCTCGGCGATGCCCTGGGCGTTGTCGCTGACCGGGCCGAAGGTGTCCATCGCCACGATGACGCCCACCGTGGTGAGCAGGCCGGTGCCGGCCAGGGCGATGAGGAACAGCGACAGAATGATCGAACCGCCACCGAGCAGGAACACGCCGTAGACGGCGCCGCCGATGATCAGCGCGGTGTAGACGGCCGATTCGAGGCCGAGCGCGATGCCCGACAGGATCACCGTGGCCGGACCGGTCAGCGAGGTCTTCCCGACGTCCTGGACCGGCTTCTTGTCGGTGCCGGTGAAGTAGCCGGTGAGCCAGAGGATGATGCCGGCCAGCACGATGCCGATGATGACCGCCACCGTGGCGAGCACCCGCGGGTCGCCGTCGAGGTCGCCTAGGCCACCCTCGAGCTCGCTGAACGAGCTCGGCAGGTACGCGAACGCCGCGATGGTGGACAACACCGCTGAGACGACGGCGGAGATGTAGAACGACCGGTTGATGGTCGACAGGCCGCTCTCGCCGGCGCGCGGCCGGGTGAGGTAGATGCCCAGGACGGCCGTGACCGCACCGATGGCCGGCACGATCAGGGGGAAGACCAGGCCTTCGGCGCCGAACGCGGCCTTGCCGAGGATGAGCGCGGCGACCAGCATGACCGCATACGACTCGAAGAGGTCGGCCGCCATGCCGGCGCAGTCGCCGACGTTGTCGCCCACGTTGTCGGCGATGGTCGCGGCGTTGCGCGGGTCGTCCTCGGGGATGCCCTGCTCGACCTTGCCGACCAGGTCGGCGCCGACATCGGCGGCCTTGGTGAAGATGCCGCCGCCGACGCGCATGAACATCGCGAGCAGCGCGGCGCCGAACCCGAAGCCCTCGAGCACGCTGGGCGCGTCGCCCTTGTACAGGAGGACGACGACGGCCGCGCCGAGCAGGCCCAGACCGACCGTGGCCATACCCACCACGCCGCCGGTGCGGAACGCCACGCGCATGGCCGGGTCGCGACCCTCGTCGTTGGCAGCCGCGGCCATTCGGACGTTCGCGCGCGTGGACAGCCACATGCCGAGGTAGCCGATCGCGGCCGAGAATCCCGCGCCCACGAGGAAGAACAGCGAGCGCCCGATGCGCACGTCCGTCTCGCCGGGGAGCAGGAACAGCAGGCCGAACACCAGCACCACGAAGATGCTCAGCGTCCGGAACTGCCGGTTGAGGTAGGCCGCGGCGCCCTCCTGGACAGCGCGCGCGATGGTCTTCATGTTCTCGGTGCCCTCGCTCGCAGCGAGAACCTCCCGGCGGAACAACACCGCCATCACCAGTGCCGCCAGCGCGATCAGCGCGACGACGATGACATAGGAGAGGTTTCCGCCGGACAGCGAGACCGTCGTGCCGCCGTCGGCAGCGCGGATGAGCCCGGTCATTCGTCCTCCTTGACGTGGCCCTCGGGCAGGGCCTGATCCCCACCGTCGATATCGGCGCCGACCAGGCGAGACACGCGACGGTGGTGGTGCGATCCAGGGCGTGCCCGGCCGTGATGGGCTACGGGCAGCCGTCCTGACTGGTGCCGGAGTCTAGAGGTCTGCGTGGGCAGCGAGAACACCGGGTTCGGCTGAGCGGCGTGCGGGCGTACCCGCACGCGAACGTGGAACGCGGCGCAGGTCACGCCCACGCGAACGTGGAACGCGGCGCAGGTCAGGCCGCGACTGCGTCCTCGAGGGTCGCGTGGATGGGGAAGACCTTGGTCAGCCCGGTGATGCGGAAGATCTTGAGAATGCGCTCCTGCGCGCACACCAGCCGGAGCGTGCCGTCGTGCTGGCGAACCCGCTTGAGGCCACCGACCAGCACACCCAGCCCGGTGGAGTCGAGGAACTCGACACCGCGCATGTCGACGACGATGTTGAAGTGGCCGCCGTCGACCAGGTCGACGAGCTGTTCGCGCAGCCGTGGGGCGGTGTAGACGTCGATCTCGCCGGCGACCTCGACGACGCTGAACTCGTCGACCGGACCGCCCTCGGGCCCAGTCTCGAGCCGGGTCGACAACGACAGGTCCACGTAGAGCCCCAATCACGAGCGCACACCGGATGCGCGAGGTCCTTGCCCCCCGGCATTCAACCATGATGCGACACTCACGGACGTGGGCCGTCCGTATGAACTCCTCGACGTCCTGCTCTCCGGACCCCACCGGGCCGGACGAGTCACCCACGTCGAGACGATTCCGGCGCGCAACGCCGAGACCGTCGAGTGGCCGGGATGGCTCGACCCGGTCGTGCGGGACAAGCTGGTGGCGGCGGGCATCGATCGCCCCTGGTCACACCAGGTGAAGGCCGCCGACCTGGCGTGGTCCGGCCAGTCGGTGGTGGTGGCCACCGGCACGGCGTCGGGCAAGTCGCTGGCGTACCTGATGCCGACGCTGTCAGCGGCTCGCCCCGGGCGGCGGCGTGGCGGCACCACCCTCTACATCTCCCCCACGAAGGCCCTCGCCGCGGACCAGCTCCGCTCGCTGGACGAGCTCGGCGTGCCCGACGTGGTGGCGACGACCTATGACGGCGACACCCCGATCGAGCTGCGTGACATGGCCCGCGCCCACGCGACCTACCTCCTCACCAACCCGGACATGCTGCACCGCTCGATCCTGCCCGGCCACCATCGCTGGGCAGGGTTCCTGCGCTCGCTGCGGTTCGTGGTGGTCGACGAGTGTCACGGGTATCGCGGAGTGTTCGGCTCGCACGTGGCCCATGTGCTGCGGCGGCTGCGGCGGATCTGCGCGTCGTACGGTGCCGATCCGGTGTTCGTGCTCGCCTCTGCCACGACCTCCGACCCCGGCGCGACCGCCGAGCGGCTCACCGGCCGCCCGGTCGTAGCCGTCGAGGATGACGGGTCGCCGCGGGGCGAGAAGGCGTTCCTGCTGTGGGAGCCGCCGCTGGTCACCAGCGAGGATCGCCAGCGGCGGCGCGGCGTGCTGGCCGAGACGAGTGACCTGCTGGCCGACCTGGTCGTCGCCGACGCGCGGACGGTCGCGTTCGTGCGGTCGCGGCGGGCGGCCGAGACGGTCGCCGGGTTGACCCGCCAGGCGCTGTCGGAGGTCGACCCGGACTTGCCCGGCCGCGTGGCGTCGTACCGGGCGGGCTACCTGGCACATGAGCGACGCTCGGTCGAGGCCGCCCTGCACGACGGACGGCTGGTAGGCGTGGCGGCCACGACGGCGCTCGAGCTGGGGGTGGACGTCAGCGGGCTGGACGCCGTGCTGATCGCCGGCTGGCCGGGCACGCGAGCGTCGTTGTGGCAGCAGGCCGGGCGCGCCGGACGGTCGCGGCGTGACTCGGTGGCGGTGCTGATCGCGCGCGACGATCCCCTCGACTCCTACCTCGTGCACCATCCCGAAGCGGTCTTCGGGCAGGCGGTCGAGGCCACCGTCCTGGATCCCGACAACCCCTACGTGCTCGCGCCCCATCTGTGCGCCGCGGCCGCTGAGCGGGCTCTGACCAGCAGTGATCTGGAGTTGTTCGGGCCGGCCGCAGCGGAGCTCGTTGCGACGCTGGAGCGGCAGAAGGTGTTGCGCCGGCGGGGCACCGACGAGCCGACCTGGCACTGGACCCGACGTGACCGCGCCGTGGACCAAGCAGACCTGCGTGGCACTGGTGGGCGTCTCGTCAGCCTCGTCGAGCGCGACACCGGGCGTCTCCTCGGGACGGTCGACGCCGCGCGCGCCCATACGAGCGCCCACGCCGGCGCGGTCTACGTCCACCAGGGCGAGAGCTACCTGGTGGAGTCGCTCGACCTCGACGAAAGCATCGCCATGATCCGCCGAGAGTCCACCGACTACAGCACGATGGCACGTGACGTGAGCACCCTGCGGGTGCTGGAGGAGTCGGCCGCGACGACGTGGGGAGCGGCCCGCCTCGCGTTCGGATCGGTCGAGGTGGCCAGCCAGGTGGTGGGCTACCTCAAGCGCGCCGTGGGGACCGGCGAGGTGCTGGGCGAGGAGCCGCTCGACCTGCCCGAACGGCATCTGCGCACCCGGGCGGTGTGGTGGACGCTGCCAGACGACGCCGTGGCGACGGCCGGGGTGTCGGAGGCCGACGCGGCTGGTTCGGCCCATGCGGCCGAGCACGCCTCGATCGGCATGCTTCCGCTGATGGCCAGCTGCGATCGCTGGGACGTGGGTGGGTTGTCGACGGTGCGCCATCCGGACACCGGCCTGCTCACGGTGTTCGTGCACGACGGCCACCCGGGCGGCTCCGGATTCGCCGAGCGTGGCTACCTGACCGCGCAGTCGTGGCTGGCTGCCACCCGGCAGGCGATCGCCGACTGCGAGTGCCAGGCGGGGTGCCCGTCGTGCGTACAGTCGCCGAAATGCGGCAACGGGAACGAACCGCTGGACAAGGCCGGCGCGATCCGCCTGCTCGACGCCTTACTCGCGGGCGCACCACCGGCGTGACCGGGCGGCGGATCGCCTGCCCCAGGGGTGCCGAATCGGTATCGTCGGCATCGATCACCGACGGGAGGCGCACACATGGTGGCACTGGCACTCATCCTCCTCGTGCTGGCCGTTCTGCTCGTGCTCGCCGTCGTCACCGGCGACGGCCAGTCGCTGACGATCGACCTGTTCGGGCTCGACGTCCAGACGTCGGCGGCCGGGCTGTTCCTGACCGGCGTGGTGGTCGGACTGGTCACGCTGCTGGCGCTGGTGCTGTTGCGGGTCGGTCTGAAGCAGGGTTGGCGCAAACACCAGAAGATCCGTGACCTCGAGCGCCGTGCAAGTACGGCCGACTCCGGAGGCGATGCCGGGGCGGGGTCGGGTAGCGACACGCGCGCGGGATCGGGCGTCGCTGGCGACGGCGGTGGATCGGGCGTTGGCGGCGGAGCTGGTGACGCTCCGTCGGCCGGCGATGGAGCGAATGAGACCTTCCCCGATGGCAGCACGGAGTCGTGGCCGCCACCCGACGACGACCCGGAGACCCGCCCGCCCTCGGGCACCTCCGCCGCGCCATCGGGCACGCCTGGCCAAGCCTCCGACAGCGACCAGGGAAACGAACGTCCGGCGGACCCCTCCCGCTGACCTGCGATCGCCACGGCTCTCCTCTCGTAGCCTGACGGCGTGGCCTCCCCGATCCGCTCGATCCCCGCGCCCGGGCTGGTCCTCGCGGGAATCGTCTCGGTTCAGGTGGGAGCAGGCTTCGCGAAGGAACTGTTCGCCTCGTTGCCCCCGAGCGCCGTGGTGTTCCTCCGGCTCCTGACGTCGGCCGTGGTGTTGGTCCTGTTCACGCGCTCGGCCCTGCGAGCCACCGTGAGGGGCGCGAGCCGCTCCGACCTCCTCGTCATCGTCGGGTTCGGGTTGGCCCTGGCGACCATGAACCTCTCGATCTACGAGTCCTTCTCGCGTATCCCGCTGGGTATCGCCGTGACGATCGAGTTCCTGGGGCCGTTGGCTGTGTCGGTGGCCTATTCGCGCCGCCGCCTCGACCTGGTGTGGGTGGGACTGGCCGGGCTGGGCGTGGTGCTGCTGGCTCGCGGCAGTGGAGGCGACCTCGACGTGGTGGGAGTCGGCTTCGCCGTGCTGGCCGGCGCCGGATGGGCTGCGTACATCGTGCTCAGCGCGCAGACCGGACGCCGGTTCGAGGGGTCGTCGGGGCTGGCGCTGGCCAGCGTGGTGGGAACGATCGCCGTGGCGCCGATCGGGTTGAGCACGGGCGGCACCGAGATGTGGCGGCCCGATCTGTTGATCGTCGCGGTGGCGATCGGGCTGTTGTCGTCGGTGATCCCGTACACGCTCGAGCTCGAGGCGCTCAGGCGGATGCCGCCGCGGGTCTTCGGCATCCTGATGAGTCTCGAGCCTGCCGTGGCCGCACTGGTCGGGCTGGTAGTGCTCAACGAGATCCTCCATCTCCGCGAATGGGTCGCGATCGGGTGCGTCATGGCCGCCTGCCTCGGAGCCACCCGCAGCCGCCCTCACCGCCCCGAGGCCCCCGAAGCCTGACCCGGCGCTGCCACGAGCTGGATTCACGTGGAACCGAGCGCAGCGGGCTGATGGTCGAGCGGGCGATGAGGTGGCGGCGCCGCGCCGGGGTCGGGTGCGAGATTCGAACGTCGGCCTCAGGGCGTGGAAATGGCACGCTTCACCGCCACGCCCACGACAGCCGACGTCGAACCTCGCACCCGACCCCACCCGCACCCGCTCAGCCCGATGCCTGCGACGGACCGGCCCGAGCCCGACGATGCTGGTCGGGCAGCCACGTCATCGGTGCCGCGACGCGAACGGTGACCTGGACCTCGACCTCGAGACCGTCGATCACACACGCGCGAAGACGCCCACCGTTGGCCGCCGCGACCTTGGCCGCCACCTCGCAGGGTTCGGGCTGGTGTGGTCCGAGAGCCAACCGGCCCGCTGCGGCGAGCGCGGCGAGGTCAGCCGCGGCTGCGGCATGTCGCCGGGCCGCCTGCCCACTGGCCAGCACGGCAGCCCCGAGCAACGCGGCAAGGACGACCATCGCCACCGCGAGCACCAGCACCGAGCCGGCCCCCTGCTCACTGCTCGAACGCGCCGGCCACCTCACCGTGCCTCCTCCACCGCCACAGCCCTGCCCCTCACCGTGGGCCCGCTCGACATGGATCCAAGCGGCGGTGGAAGCGCGACCGGTGCATGGACCTCGATGAGAACCATGCCGTCAGCGTGGTCGATCTCGACCGCTGCGCCGTCCGGCGCGACGGCCAGCGCGACCTCGCGGACCACCGAGACGTCCTCCCCTCGCGCGGCGGCCCGAGCCGCCTCCCGCGCGGCATCCGAGCACCGCAGCTGAGCCGAGGCGAGACCCACGGCCCAGACCGCGGCGAGCAGGAGCACCACGAGTGTGGGCAGGACCGTGGCGATCTCGGCCGTCACCATGCCTCGCTCGGGATCACCTCTGGCCGGGCGCCGGCGCATAGCCACACGCCGGCGCGTCGTGGTGGTGCTCATCCGCCGAGGACCCCGAACGCCTTCTCGATGACCCCACCGAGTAGGTCCATGACGGCGTCGCTGGTCAGGAGCTTGTAGAGAATGCCGCCGAAGCCGCAGGCGGCAACGGTGCCGACTGCGTACTCGGCTGTGGTCATGCCCCGCTCGCCGCCACGGAGCCGGTTGACGACCGCGGCGGTGCCGACCGTCTTGACCTGGGTGATGGCCTTGATCATGTGAGCCTCCGATGACCCGGCAGCCGGCCGGTGCGGAGCCCGCGGGTGCGGTGCTGTGACCAGGCTGGTCCGGCGCGGTCCGCGATCCCATGGGCTGGAGGGCATCTGGGGACAACGCGACGGATCCGCCCGCGGCTGTGGACGGAGGCCGGTTCGCGCCTGCACAGCTCACGGCAGCAGGGCTCCGGACGTCGCGACGATCGGCACGATGCCGACCAGCACGAACGCAGGCAGGAAGCACAGCCCCAAGGGCGCGGCCGCCTTGGCGCCCAAGGACCGTGCCCTGGCCTCACCGGCCCAGCGTGCGGCGTCCCGGGCGTCGACCGCGACCCGTTCGAGCACCGGCACCGGCGAGGTGCCCCGGCTCACCGACGCCGCCAGGGCGCGACCCAGCGGCCGCACCGCGGCATCGCCGACCAGGAGCCTCCACCCGCTGCTCGGATCGCCCAGCTGGGCCGCCTGCGCCGCAGCCACCAGCGTGCGGCCGAGCGGTCCGCCCACGGCCGAGCCGACCGCCTCGACGGCACGCACCGGCGGGCTACCGGCTTCGAGTGCCGCGACGAGGAGATCCGCTGCCAGCGGCAGGGCAGCCACGATCTGCTCGCGTTCGCGAGCACGCCGCCCCGCGGGCTCGATACGGCCGAGGAGGTTCCATGCCCCCGCACCGATCACGACACCGGCGACCAGGCCGCCCCAGCCCTCGACCACGAGCGCTGCGCCCGCACCCGCGAGGACCGACGCGACCGTCCGAGTCCGAGCCGGCGACCACCCCCGCGAGCGAGCTGAAGACGGCGGGTCGATCCGGCCGTCGTCCGTGGTCGGGGGGCCACGCAGGTCGAGGATCGCGGCCAGCCGGACTCGGGCCGGCGTCCGCCCGACCATGAGCATCACGGCCAGCCCGGCACACGCCACCGCCAGGATCCTCATTCCGGCCACGCCGATCTCAGCGCCCGCCGGGACATCCGCTCGACCCACATCAGCCCAGCCCCGACCAGCAGGCCCGCGACGACGAGACAGCAGATGCCGTAGGGGTCACCGAGCAGGAACCGCACGGGCGCGCCGCCCTCACCCGCGGAGAACAGCAGGAGGGTGCCCACCGGCAACAACGCCAACAGCCGTGCCGTGGCCTTGACCGTGGCCAGCGCAGCCGCGCCCTCACGCCGTACCACCGCCTCGCTCCGCATTGTGTCGGCCACCGCCACGAGCACCGTCGACAGCCCTGCGCCGGTGCGCTCGGACACCTCCCACGCCGTCGCGACCGCCCGCAACGCTCCCGCGCCCGGGCTGGTGGCCGTCTCGCGAAGGGCGGCCACCGGGTCGCCGCCGATCGACGCCCGGCCGGCGGCGGGACCGAAGAGCCCGGGCCACTCGCCGGCAGCCACCGCGAGCGCCTGCGTCGGTGGCGCGCCGGCTCGGAGCTCGGCCGCGAGGCTCAAGCACCCCTCGACGACGTCGTCCGATCGACCGCGCTGCATGGATCGCCGGCGGGCCCTCCGGCGTGCCGCCTCGGCCACCCGTCGCATGCCGCCGACTCGCGGGCTCGCGCCGCGCACAGGGCGGGCCAGGTGACCGAGCCGCCGATCGACGAGCGACGCTCCACGTCCACTCGCCAAGGCGGCCGCGACGCCGGCCAGCAGGGCCGGCAGCCACGCGATCACGACGACCACCCACGGGCGCCCAGGGCGTCGCGCAACACGTCCGCCCCGCCGCCCTCGACGATCACGCCGGCTTCGTCCACGTCGAACGCCGGCTCCATGCGCATGCCACCACCCGCAGAAGGGACGAGGACACGGAGCTGGCTCACGCGTCGGCGGCCGTGGGCATCGCGGACGAGATGGAGCACGACGTCGATGGCCGAGACGGCCTGTGCGGCGACCGCGTCGCGGGGCAGTCCCGCCGCGATGCCCAGCGCCTCCATCCGCGCGGGCACGTCGTCGGCCGAGTTGGCGTGGATGGTGCCGCAGCCGCCTTCGTGGCCGGTGTTGAGCGCGGCCAGGAGATCGATGATCTCGGCGCCCCGGACCTCGCCCACGACCAGCCGATCAGGCCGCATCCGCAGCGCCTGTCGCACGAGGTCGTCCAGCCCGACCCTGCCCACCCCTTCGACGTTGGGCGCCCGTGCCTCGAGCCGGAGTACATGGGCGTGCGAGGGACGCAGCTCGCCGGAGTCCTCGACCAGGATGATGCGTTCGCCCGGATCGGCCGCGGCCAGCAGCGCGGCGAGGACGGTTGTCTTTCCGGCGCCCGTGCCACCGGAGACGAGGAACGCCAGCCGGAACTCCACGATCGCCCGCAACCACGGCTCGAGCCCCGGCGCGACAGTGGCGCTCCGGACGAGGTCGTCGAGGACGAACGGCCGCAGCGCCGGGATCCGCAACGAGACGAGCGTCCCGTCCGGCGCGATCGGCGGCAGGACGGCGTGGAGGCGCACGCCACCGGCCAGCCGGGCGTCGACGAACGGCACGGCATCGTCGAGACGACGACCCGCCGACGCTGCGAGACGCCGGGCTAACGCCCTGACCTCGGCCTCGTCGCGGAAGCGCACCGAGGCCCGTGTCAGGCCGTGACCGCGGTCGACCCACACCTCGCCGGGTGCGTTGACCAGCACGTCGGTGACGCCGGGGGCGCGGATCAGGGCGTCGAGCGGGCCAATGCCGGAGATGTCGGCGCGCAGCCGATCGGTGATCTCGAGCACCGTGGCGTCGCCGAGAACCGCGCCGACCGCACGCAGCGCCGCGGCCACCCGGGCCGGGGTGGGTGCCTGCGCCGTGGCCGCCAGGCTGCGGCGCACCCGCTCGAGCAGTGCGTCGTCGATCGCCGCTCCGGCCGCGTCCGCCGCCGTGGACGGCGCCGGGCGGCTCATGCGACCCGCACCCGGTGGTCGAAGAGGAGATCGTCGAGGAACGTGGCGCATCCGGCCGCGAGCGGGCCCTTGGCGTCGAGGCCGGGAGGCTCGCCCCGATCGAGCTGCTCGGTCAGCCGCGGCTCGGCGGGCATGTCGGCCGCGAGCGGCAGCCCGAGCGCCGACGCCACGGCCGCACCGTCGAGCCCGGACGAGGACGGACCTCGGGCGACCACCCGGACGCTGGGCGCGATGGTGGTGAGCGCCGCCGCCATCCGCGACGCCGCCGCGACGGCCCGCACCTCGGTCGGGACCACGAGGGCCACGCAGGCGCAACTGGCGATGACCTCGTCGATGGCCGGGTGGAGTCGTCGCGGGAGGTCGAGGACGACGACGTCGCAGCCTCGGCGGCCTGCTGCCACCACCGCGGCTACCGCTTCGGCCGGTAACGAGGGGAGGTCGCGACGATCGCACGAGACCACCGTCAACCCCTGCCTCGCGGGCAGCTCGGCCTGTAGTGCCCGCGCGCCCAGACGTCCGCGACTGTCGGCGAGCTCGGGCCAGCGCAGGCCGGAGACGTGCTCGGCGCCGAGGACGAGGTCGAGACCTCCGCCCAGGGGATCGAGGTCGACCAGCATCGCCGACAGCCCGCGCCGGCTCGCCGTGACGGCCAGCGCGGTCGCGAACACCGACGCTCCGGCCCCTCCGCGCCCACCCACCACCCCCACCACGAGCGCCTCGCCCGACTCGCCCTCGGCGGCATCCGCGAACCGGTCGGCCAGCCACGGCTCGTCCGCCGGGAAGAACAGCACCTGGTCGGCGCCGAGCGCCACCCCGCGGCGCCACACGTCGGCGTCGTCGACGTCGCTCGCGATCAGGAGCACGCCGTGGCGCCGGACCGGCGCGAGGGCGGCCAGCGCGGCGGCCTGGTCGTCGCCGATGACCACGAGTGGTGCGGGCGACCAGCGCAAACGTGCCGCCGCGGCGTCATGGGCGACCTCGAGCTCGACCCCGGCGGCGGCAGCGAGGCGGAGGAGGTCGTCGAGCAGGCGGTCGTCCGCGGTGACGACCAGCGGCCGGTCGGCGACTGCGATCTTGGGAGAGGGGTCGCGACGGGAGGACGAGCGGATCACGGATACCTCCGAGGGAGACGGGGCTGATCCGCTCACGATCACGACCGAACCCCTCGGGCGTCACCGGCTCCGGCCGCATCTGTGGACGACGCCGCGGCCTGGATCCAGGGTGTGGACGACACCGGCACCACAGGCCGGCCAGCCGTCCCAGGAGAACTCAGCCGCCCCAGGCATCCCGCCCGAAACGCCCTGGGAAAGAGGCACGGCCCCCGCCGGGTGGGTGGCGGGGGCCGTGCGGACCCGGCCAGGGGGGCGGGCCGGGTCAAGGCGGCGGGGGGGGTGCCGCCGCGAGCATCCTGCCCCTGCTCCATGGATCCGAAACCAAGGACCTCGAGAAAATCTTGAACCGATTCCATCGAGTCCGATGACCGCCGGGCGTCACACCGACTTGCGCCACCTCCTATCCTCGACACCGTGGACAACGACGCCCACCCCACCGCCCCCGCGCCCCAGGCATCGCCAGGCGCCACGCCCGCCTCCGATACCGCCACGACGGCCGCGTTCTTCGACCTCGACAAGACGATCATCGCCAAGTCGAGCACGCTGGCCTTCTCCCGAAGCTTCTACCAGGGCGGGCTCATCAACCGCCGCGCCGTTCTGCGCAGCGCGTACGCACAGTTCGTCTATCTGGTCGGTGGCGCCGACCACGACCAGATGGAGCGGATGCGCGAGTACCTCTCGGCTCTGGTCACCGGCTGGGACGTCCAGGCGGTGAAGGACATCGTGGCCGAGACCCTGCACACCATCGTCGACCCGATCGTCTACGACGAGGCTGTCACCCTCATCGAGGAGCACCGCTCGGCCGGCCGCGACATCGTGCTGGTGTCATCCAGCGGGGCCGAGGTCGTCGAACCGATCGGCGAGATGCTCGGCGCCGACACCAGCGTCGCCACCCGCATGGTGGTCGGCGACGACGGCCTGTTCACCGGCGAGATCGAGTTCTACGCCTACGCCGAGAACAAGGCCGTGGCGATGCGCGAGCTGGCCGAGAAGCGGGGCTACGACCTCTCGCGCAGCTACGCCTACTCCGACTCCGCCACCGACCTCCCGATGCTCGAGGCTGTGGGTCACTCCTACGCCGTCAACCCCGACCGCGCGCTGCGCAAGGCCGCGGCCGAGCACGGCTGGCCGGTGCTCGTCTTCTCCAAGCCGGTGGCGCTGCGCCAGCGCGCA
Source organism: Jiangellaceae bacterium (assembly GCA_036566745.1). GTDB lineage: Bacteria > Actinomycetota > Actinomycetes > Jiangellales > Jiangellaceae > DATCVR01. The sequence goes on from DATCVR010000005.1 coordinate 80,738, forward strand.
TCGTCGCTGCGTGACGCCCCGAAGCCGGCCATCGCGGCGGCGGCCATCGGCGCTGGGGCGGCCGCGGCAGGCCTGGCCTGGTACGCGGTTCGGCGGCGCGGGCGCAACTGAGCTGACCCAAGGCTCTGGCCCCGCCGCGCCGGAGGGGCCAGAATCCCATCATGGGGAGCCCGGACGGGCGTGAGGTGGTCGAGCTCGGTCGTGAGCCGAAGGCCGATCGCGCGGCGACGGCTGACGGTGCGACCCGCGCCGCACCAGCTCCGCCGCCGACCGAACCGGGCGATTCACCGCCGCTCGTGCTCTCGGTCGACGGCGATCCCGTCCAGCCACCAACCACCGTCGAGGGCGTGGCGTCTCCACGGCGCTGGATCGTGCTCGGCGCTGCGCTCGTACTCGGTGCGGTGGTCGGCATCGTCGCGTCGGACACCCGGCACGACGCGGCGGACGGAGCCCGGATCGCGTTGGTGGCCGGCCAGCCGTCCTTCGACACCCCGGGCGCCTTCGGCCGCGCACGACCCCACCGCGCGGTCTTTCCGCTGCACAACTCCGGCACGCGCCCCATCGACGTCCTCGCCGTCACCATGACCGGTTGGCTGCCGGTCTCCGACACCGGAGAGTCCACGCCGGTGCAGATCGATCCCGGTGAATGGGCCAGCTTCACCACCACGGTCGAGCCCGACTGCGGCCAGCGGCCCGGTTCGCGGCTCACCGTGCGGGCTCGCACCGAAGCCGGCGAGCGCAGCGCCGAGACCACCCTGCCACCCGTGGAGAACACGACGTTGTGGGCCTGGGACGCCTCGTGTACGTCGCAGGCGAGCTACGGCCTGGACATGTCGACCCTCGACGTCGTGTCGCGCGACGCCGCCGCGATGGTCATGCGGGCCCGGATCCAGCAGTTCGGCGCCGGCCCGCTCACCGTGACCGCGCTGACCACGGACACGCCCGGGTTCACCCTCGAGGTCTCCGACCTGCCCGAAGCGCTCGCGCCGGGCCGCCCGGAGGAGTTCGAACTGCGCTGGCGGGTGCACGATTGCGATGCGGCCGGCGAGCTCGTCGAGGCCGTGGTGCTCGCCGACGTCGAGTCCACGGAGCAGGAGATCAACGAGACTCGGGTCGTGGTCTACGCCGACACCCGGCTGCTCGTCGAGCTCGCCCGGTTCTCCGGCGATGCGTGCGAAACGTAAAGATCTGCCCGTTGCCCTTCCGCCACGCCGAGGCGATGGCCTACACATGAGGTACGGACCGAAAGGTCCCCAGCACGGCAGGCAGGCACCCACGCGGCGATCCACCCATGTACGGGCAGTCGTCCCCGGGACAGCCGAGGCGACAGACGTGATGCACGCTCTGGTAACCCGCCATCGCCGTGTCAGCGGCGGCGCTCCTACGTCATGTGGAGCGCCGCTCGCACGTGGTGACCACGATCACGAACCTCCAGGCCGCGCCGCGATGCCGAGCCCTTCCTCCGCGCCGCGCGCATAGGCCTCCGTGCAATGACGCACCCAGGCCCCGACCCCGTCGGGCGATCCGGCGGCGTACGCCTCGAGCAACGGTTCGTAGGCCCGCACCAACGCGAGATGCCCGGCTTCGGGGACGCTCACGGCCTTGGTGTCGACCCCACGGGCCACGAGCACCAGCCGTTCGGCCGCCCGGGCGACGAGATCGTCGGCGGTCCCGAACGGCCGCAGTGACCGCAGCTCGCCGTGCACGATCGCCGCGACGACGACCGCCGGGGCAGCCGTCGGAGCCACGGCGAGGTCCATGAGCTGATCGAGGCGGGCGGCGTCGACGTCGGCGCGGGGGCGTCCGAGCAGATCCTCGTCGTCGACCAGGTCGCGGGCCGCCAGCACGTGGAGGCGCGCCAGCGCCTGGCGCGGCGAACGGGACCACACGCCGGCAAGCTCGGGCACCTCAGCGACCATGCGCAACGCCCCCTGGAGATGGGGGTCGGCCACGTCGACCGGGTCGGCGCCGGCCAGCGCGGCCGAGGCCCGTCCCCCCATCAGGGCGGACTCCGCCGCGACCCGCGCCGCCTCGCGGCGCATGGCGGGATGGCGCAACAGCGCGTCGATGGAGTCGCGGGCGTGGGCAGCCGACGACCCGACGCCGTTCAGCGCCGCGACACCGGCGAACGGGTCGGGGGGTGCGTGCACGGTGCCGAGCCTACGAGCCGGATGGCCCGGACGCCGGACCGGGCGGCACGGCGTCCGCGATCGGCGGGCCCCGGTGGCGCTGCTGTACCAGGACGCCGGCGGGCACGGGTGCGCGCCACGCTCGCGGCCTACGTCATGGCCGGCTCGGTGCTCACGCTCGCCGGCCTCGCCGTCGGCGGCCAGTTCAGCGTGGAGGCTGGTCCTCGCCGGCGCCGGCGCCGCGGCCCTCCTCGTGCAGGCCGCCGAGACCTGACCTCGCTCAGGCCGGCGGGTGCGTGGCGACCGGAACTCGTGAGGCTCAGAACGTGCTGCGAGAAGTCGGCGTCGGCGAGAAGGCTGCGCTGTGCTTGAGCCCTCTGGCGAACTCGGTGGCCTTGTCCACGGACAAGAAGCCGTCGCTCTCGCCCGAGCCGATGATGACACCGCCGTTGTCGAGCTTCAGCAAGTGCTCGTCCATGCCACCCGGCAGGGCCTGCGCCCTCCCCTCCGAGAGGTAGCTCAGGTATCCGACCTTCGGACCTGACTTACCGGCAGGCTGCACCTCGGCAAGAGCGTTCAGGAGGGACCTCGACGTCACGGCGGCCCAGTCCGGATCCCACACCGAGATAAGCTGGCGCAAAATCGGGTCAGCGAGCTCCGCCGGATCGGCCCCACGCCACTTCACGATGAAGGCATTCCGCACATTCGGGGAATCAGAATATCCCCCCGCACTCAGTCCGATCGAGAACTTCTTGACCCTTTTACCGCCCGCGTCGTACGACTGATTTATCCCGAGATGCGGAGCGTCTGTATTTTCGCGGAAAGCGTCAGATATCACCTGCCGAGCGTTCGCCGGCTCGGCAATCGATTTTCCTGGAAGGCGGTGAGATGACCACGGGACACTCTCCCCTACCACTTCATCCAGTCCCGTGACGAACGCAACCAGCTTGTCGGCGATCCGATCCGGCGACTCCTGCCTCGGACCCCAGAATCCCCGCGCTATCAGTTCCTCATCCACAGGCGTCAGATTATCGCCCGTCCGTCGTCGCGGGCCGACACCCGTGAACTCGATGATGCTCTCGACCCGCTACCGCGGCCGCAACGTCGTCGAGCGCTGCTTCAACCGGCTCAAGCGATAGCGCGGCATCGCGATGCGATCAGACAAGACCGCCCGCCACCGCCGCGCCGCGATCGCCCTCGCCGCCATCCTGGTCTGGATCAAGACCGACTTGATCCACACGCCCTAGACGCGTCGGCTCACCACGAGCGACGCGAATCCGTCGCCGGCCGGTCGGCGCCGAACCGCTGGGCTCGCCAGTCGCCGCGCCCATCGCTGCGCCAGTCGCCCCGCCGATAGCCGCCCCAGTCGCCGCGGCCGTGCCACGAGCCCCGGCCGCCGTGCCAGGCGTGACGCCGGCCCATGCCGCCGATCGCGGCGAACCAGAAGAGGCCGAACAGCACCCACGGGCCGATCAGGGCCACCATCGAGACGAAGGCTCCGACGGCCAGCAGCGCCAGCGGGAAGACCCACAACGGGGGACGCCCGGCGCCCGGACCACCCGCCGCCCAGGGCGCCCGCCCCGGCTGCCCCTGCGTGGCGACGACCGCCGAAGCGGCGCGTCGCGGCAGGTCGGCGAAGAGCGGGTCGATGTCGTCGTCGAAGCGGGCGGCCCACACGCGCGCGGTGCGCTCGTCGTACTCGTCCTTGGTCAGCCTGCCCGCGGCGTAGTGCTCGCCGAGGGCCGTGACCGCGGCGTCGCGATCGGTGTCGCCGATGCGTAGTCCGGGATGCTCGCTCATCGCCGGTCGTCTCCGTCCTGGTCGTCGTCGCCGTCGCCGTCGGCGAGGATGCCGTACAGGCGTCGCCTCATGTCGGCCAGCAGGTCGCGGGCCCGGGCCTGCTGGTCGTCGCTTCCGGTGGCGATGATCTGCCACAGCGCCGCTGCCACCTGACCCACCAGCGGGCGCAGGCCGTTCTCGTCGTCCTCGCCGGCGGCGGCGTTCATCGCCTCCCACGGCGCGGACACCTCGTCCTGGTGGGACTCGACGTAGGCCGCGCCTTCGTCGGTGAGCTCGAAGGTACGCCGGCCGTCGCGTTCGGCGGCCCGCACCAGCCCTTCGTCCTCCAACTGCTGGAGCGTGGGGTAGATGGAGCCCGGGCTGGGCTTCCAGACGCCTCCGCTGCGCTCGGCGATCTCCTGGATGATCTGGTAGCCGTTCATCGGCGACTCCGCCAGCACCGCGAGGATGGCTGCCCGGACGTCGCCTCGCCGGGCCTTGGGGCCGCGCCGCGGTCCGCGCGGATCGCCGGGCCAGGAGCCTCCCCAGGGGCCTGCCGTGCCGAACATCGACCACGGGCCGAAGCCGTGGTGGCGCCCGCGCCGACCGGTCATGGCTGCCATCCATTCCTCACGCAGGTCGCGGCACTCGGACCCGCTGCGAGCCCACGGCCCGCCCATCGCGTACGTCGCATGCATCAGAACCTCCACTGAACAGTCGCGATATTCAAACGATATATCGCGACCGAACGCCAAGCAACCCCCTTCCGTGCGCCTCGGGCGAACGGGACGAGACATGAAAGAACCGCCCTGCTCGGGGGTGAGCAAGGCGGTTCGGGTTGATCAGCTGTCAGTCGAACTCTCCGGCGTGGACGCCCTTGACGAACGCCGTCCACTCGCCGGCGGTGAACCGGAGCACGTCGCCGCGCGGGTTCTTCGAGTCGCGGACGGCCATGCCGCCGTCGCCGAGATCGGCGACCTCGACGCACTGCTGTCCTTCTTCCTGACCACTGAACGAGGACTTTCGCCAGGTGAGCATCTCCGTCATAGATCCTCCATCCGGGCCCTGATCATCCGGGCGCTGTCGCCTAACGGTCTCGCTTGTGCCCTGAGCACGTCCATCCGATATCCACCGCGCCGCACGACGGCAGCGTTGGACGTCGTTTGCCCTCCGAGGGCGTTCTCTTGGTAGACGAGCTTCGTGCTGTCGTCAAGAGTCATCAGAGTGAATGGTGCTGGCGGGGCACAGGCGCCCGCCGTGTTGGGCAGCACCTGAATGGTGGCCAGCCGCTTGTCGATCACGTCGAGGACATGCGCGAGCTGCTCTCGCATCACCTCACGACTGCCCACGTGGTGGTAAATCGTGGACTCGTCCAGGATGATGTGGCACACCTCGAGATTCCCACCGGTCAGCACCTCCTGCCTGCGCAGCCGCCGTTCGACGGCAGCCGACAGTTGATCGTCGGAGACCTCGCCCGGCAGGCCGCCGCCGAGCACCGCACGGGTGTAGTCGGCCGTCTGCAGGAACCCGTGGATCAGGCCCGTCTGGTACGACTCCATCGAGACGGCTCGCGCCTCGTACTCGATGCGTTCGGCCGCCCAGCTCGGCAGGCCGTGGCGCTGCGCCCGTTCATGCATCCCCACGAGCAGGGTCCCGGTGTTGAACGTGGCGTCGCACGCCGTGGCGAAGTCGACGTGGGGTAGCTGCCGAGCATGCTCGACGTCGTTGACCTGCGAGCGCGAGTAGCCGATCTGCCTGCCGAGTTGATCCTGGGTCATCCTGTGGACCGTGCGCAGTGCGCGTACTGCGTGGGCGATCTCTACCAGGGCGGCCGGGGCGTCATCCTTCAATGTCTGCTCCACCGTCGTCGAGTAACCGTCGCCGTCACGCCCCGTCACGCTATCCCCTGGTGACGTCGGCCACATCCGGTCACGCTCGTTGTCACCACCGGGTGCGGGGATCGGCGCCGTCACGCACAGACCTGCGCCCGGTGGCTCCAGCCATCGGATCCCGGGAGAGCGCATGTTCACCGCACGTGTACCCATGCTCGGGCTCGTCGAGTGGAGCGCCGAACAGGTCGACGACTACGCCCGCGAGCTCCAGCGCACTCATCGACCCGAGCGCTACACGATCGGCTGGCGTCGATGGGGGCCGCTCCGCTGGCCGACCCTCACCGAGGCGGCGTGCCAGCGGTGTGCCGAGCCGTGGCCGTGCCCGGCCGCGTGGTGGGCCGACGGCTACCAGAACAGCCAGGCCCGGGCTCTGACGCACGCGCTGCGCTGACGATCGACACGCCGACGCCTAGGCTGCGCCGCATGACTGCCGACGATCAACCGGGCCGGGTCACGCCCTTCGACGGCGTGGCCGACAAGTACGACAGCGCCCGGCCCGGTTACCCCGAGGACGCCGTGGCCTGGCTGGTCGGACGGCGCCGGGCCAGCGTGCTCGACCTCGGGGCGGGCACCGGCAAGCTCACCCGATCTCTCGTAGCGGCCGGGCACGACGTCATCGCCGTGGACCCGTCCGAGCCGATGCTCGACCGGCTGGTCGCGGCATCGCCGCAGGTCCGCGCGGCCACCGGCACGGCCGAGGGGATCCCGCTGCCGGACGACTCCGTGGACGTCGTGACGGTGGCCCAGGCCTTCCACTGGTTCGAGCCCAGGCGTGCCCTGACCGAGATCGCCCGGGTGCTGCGCCCGTCCGGCCATCTCGCGCTGGTCTGGAACCTTCCCGACCGCTCGGTCGGCTGGGTCGCCGAGCTGTGGGCGGTGATCCTCAGCAGCGACGAGCCCCGTGAGGTCGAGCGCCCGTCGCTCGACCCGCCGTTCCAGCCGGCCGAGACCGCCACCTTCACCCACGAGCAACGCCTCGACCGCGACGGCCTGCTGGCGCTGGTGGCATCGCGGTCGTACGTCGCGGTCCTGCCCCAGGAACAGCGGGCTGATCTGCTCGCGGCGGCCGGTTCGATCTACGACGCCCACGCGGACGCCGACGGAATCGTCCTGCCCTACTCCACCGTCGGCTTCCGCTCGACCTTGAGGTGACCGAGGTGACCGGCCGGTCACGCCGGCGCCGGCCGGGCCACCCGCAGCCGAACCCGCCACCGCGTCACGATGCCCGACACCACGACGACCATGGCGGCTCCGACCAGGGCGATCGCCGCCCTCGGCCCCCACTCCAGGAAGATCGGCGCCATCATCAGCCCGATCAGGTTGGCCCCGTCCACCACCCCCCGCTGGGTGGCGTACACCTCCGCGCGATGCCGCTCGGACAGCGAGCGCGCGACCGCCATGTCGATGCTCACGATCCCGATCGGCACGATCAGCCCCACGACCCCGTACACGGCCACCATCACCGGCAACGACGTCGCGGCCGACAACCCCAGGAACAGCAGTCCGGCCACGCCCCACGCGAGCCCGCACAGCAACCGGAGGTTCATGCCGCGCAGGTTCCCCGCCACGAGGTTGCCCACCACGCTCGCCGCCGCGAAGGCCGTCAGCACCGCGCCGTAACCCGCCACCTCGCCCTCGTACCCGTCCACGACCAGCAGCGGGATCCCCAGCGTGACGGTGGGCCACAGCAATGCACCGGCGGCCCGCACTCCGATGGCGTAGCGCAGGTCGGGCCGCAGCCGGAACGGCGCCCCGCGCGGGGCGACCTCCTCGGCCGGTCGCGGCGGACGACGGCGCACCACGATCCCCGATCGCGCGAGGCTCCGGCGGACCAGGAGGAGCGTCCCCGCGGAGACCACATAGGTGGCGGCGTTGGCGACGAGCAGCTGCGGCCGCGACAGCACGGTCAACAGCAGCGCGGCCAAACCAGGCCCGGCTGCGAGCGCGATCCGGTCCACCAGGTCGAGCATCGCGATCACCTGACCGGCCTCCTTCCGCGAGACCAGCGACGGGATGAGCGCCTGGACGTTGGGCCGGCCCACGGCCGCGTGGATGCCGATAAGCAGGCCCACGACGAGGACGCCCGCCGTCGGCAGCTGCTCCGATCGGCTGACCGCGAGCGCGCCCACGGCGGCGGCGCACGTCAGGTCGATGACGGACAACAGCCTCAGGTCGGCGCACCGGTCGATCACCCGAGGCCCACCGATCGCGGTCAGCAGGGAGGGAACGGCAGCCGTGGCGGCGACGATGGCGGCGATCCACGTCGACCCGGCGGAGAGGAACAACCACACGACAGTCATGTGGAACAGGCGGTCACCCAGAGTGGCAGCCGCCTGGGCTAGTGCGAGATTGCGGACGTGACGATGGCGCAAAACGGATAGGTGCACGTCACACCAGGTTTCCGTATTGGTCACCTATCGGGTAGAAGGCAGTTCGCTATGCCATTCGATAGGTTTTGCCTATGGCTGACCTGGAGATCGCCGACCTCCGGACGTTCCTCGCGGTGGTCGAGGCGGGCAGTTTCAGCGGCGCCGCGACGCTGCTGAGCGTCGCGCAGCCGTCGGTCAGCGCCCGGATGGCCACCCTCGAGCGCCGCCTCGGGGTACCGCTCTTCCGGCGCAGCGCCCGCGGCACCACGCTCACCCGGGCCGGCGAGGAACTCGCGCGCTATGCCCGGCGCTCGTTGCGGCTGCTGGACGAGGCGGGCCAGGCGGTGCGGACCGCCGAGGGCGTCCAGCGGCTCGCGATCGCCGCTCCCGCAGGCCTGGTGTCCACCGTCATTCCCGGTGTCCTCGACGCGATCTCCGCGCTCCGCGTCGACCTCCGCTGCTGGGACGACCACAGCGTCGACGTCGTCAGCGCGGTCCAGGACGGGCGCGCCCACGCGGGCTTCATCACCCACCGCGCGGTGCCGGCCGGGCTGAAGACCCGGCAGATCGTCCGGAGCCCGATCGTCGCGATGGCCGCGCCAGGTCATCCGCTGGTCGAGCATCCCGGCCGGACGCCGGCACACCTGGCCGACCTGGTCGCGGCCGGACCGGTCGCCGTCCACGGCTACGGCCCCACCGCACCCGACCTCGTCGCCGAGCTGCGTTCGCTCGGCACCGACCACCCCGTCGTCCACGTCTCGCCCGGACAGGCTCCGGCCGAGCTCGCGGCGTACGGCGGGTTCGTGGCCATCGGGCCGGTGTGCATGTTCGCCACCGCGTTACGCACCGGGACCGTGCGGCCCCTGCGAGCCCGGCTCCCGACGTTCCGGATGGAGGTCCGCCTGGTCCACCGCACGGCCGACGTCGGCCTCCCGGTGATCCAGGCGCTCGTCCACGCCGTGCCCGCGCTGCGCAACGCGCTTCAGCCGGAAGGCGCGCCCACCTCAGCGGGCGGGCGCCCGACCCCGGCGCGGGTCAGCGGGCGGATCGGTACTGGGCCGTGACCGGGCACTGGAACGGGTCGCTCTGCCCCAGGCCCACCCGGTTGAGGAAGCGCACCACGATCCGGTACGACTCCAGCAGGCTCGTCTCGGTGTAGGCGACACCTCGTTCGGCGCAGTACTCGCGGACCATCGGCTGCACCTTCCGCAGGTGGGGGCGCGGCATGTTGGGGAACAGGTGGTGCTCGATCTGGTAGTTGAGCCCGCCCATGGCCACGTCGGTGAAGACCCCGCCGCGGATGTTGCGGGACATCAGCGTCTGGCGGCGCAGAAAGTCGATCTTGACGTCCGGCGGGACGATCGGCATGCCCTTGTGGTTCGGGGCGAAGCAGGCGCCCATGTAGAAGCCGAACACGGCCATCTGGATGCCGACGAACGCCATCGCCATGCCGAAGGGAAGCAGCCAGAAGACCGCCGTCAGGTAGCCGCCGACACGCACCAGCAGGAACACGATCTCGACCGCGCGGTACTTCACCGGCTCGCGCCCGAACACCGTCGTGAACGCCGTGATGTGCAGCGCGAGGCCCTCGAGGGTGATGAGCGGGAAGAACAGCCAGCCCTGACGCCGGACGAACCACCGGGCGAAGCCACGACGCGGGACGGCCTCGTCGGCGATGAACACGAGCGCGCCCGAGGCGATGTCGGGGTCCTTGTCGATCTTGTTCGGGTTGGCGTGGTGCCGGGTGTGCTTGCGCACCCACCAGCCGTTGCTGAGCCCGACGAACAGGTCGGCGATGACCAGCGCGGTCCACTCGTTGGCCCGCCCGGACGTGAAGATCTGGCGGTGCGCGGCGTCGTGGCCGAGGAAGGCGGTCTGGGTGAACAGGATCCCCAGCCCGACCGCGAGGAGCAGCTGCCACCAGGACGTCCCGATCGCGACGAACAGCCAGGCGCCCGCGACGTGCAACGCCGCGAGAAGCGTCATCTTGGCGATGTAGTACGACGTACGCCTTCGAAGCAGGCCCGCGTCCTGGACCCGTCGCGCCAACTCGGTGAAATCGCTGACTTGTCGTTCTCGCACCGACCGGGTCGGCATTGAGATGGGCGCAGCGTTGGCCACGAGGGCGTCCTTCCGGTTGGGGCAAAGGGACGCTCAA
>DATCVR010000006.1:0-1993 GCA_036566745.1 Jiangellaceae bacterium
GATCCGGCCTTGCCGACGAAGACGCCCCGGACGCCCGGGGCGAGCACGCCGCGGCGCCACTCGGCGATCCGCTGGGACTTGGAGAAGAAGGTGAGCTGCAGGTCGGCGGTGCCGGCCTTGAGCTGGGTCTCGACGCGGAAGGCGGGCCGGCCGGTGCGGCGGTCGGTGTGCTGCCGTACGACGCTGCGGACCACCTCGCCGAGCACCGTGAGCATCTCGCCCTCGTGCAGCTGCGGCGTCTGGCTGAGGTCGGCGGTGCGCAGATAGCGCCGCGGGAAGTGGTAGAGCAGGTCGCCGACGGTGCGCAGCCCGAGACCCTTGGTGAACTTCGTGGCGTGCTTGCTGTTGCCCAGCACGGCCTCGATCGGGGACTCGAGGGTGATCGGCACCGTCTCTTCTCCTCTACTCGACCGACATCAGGAGGGGGTAGCGCTCCTGGCCTCCGTCGTACACCATCACATCTACGGCCGGATGGTTGGCAGCCAGCCACGCCGCGACGGCACCGGCGAGCTCGCCCGTGGGGTCCTCGAGGCCGGAGACCAGCGTCACCAGCTCGCCACCACCACCGATGAGCCGGGCGAGCACGTAGGTCGCGCACATCTCCAGGTCCTGGCCGACCTTGACGAAGTCTCCGTCGAGCACCCCGAGCGCGTCGCCCGGCATACACGGCCCGGCCATCGTAATCGCTCGGGTGTTCGAGATCGTGACCGCGCCATGCCGCGCGTGTCGCGCGGTGGCGGTCATCTCGAGCACGTCCTTGTCGAACTTGCGGCCGGGCTCGTGGACCGCGATCGCCGCCAGCCCCTGCACCTGGCTGCGGGTCGGGATCACCGCGACGTTGATGTCGAGGTCGTCCTCGGCGGTGCGGGCCGCGGCCTCGGCCGACTGCCGGGTCGGGAAGTCGTTGGGGAGCACGATCACCTCGGCGGCACCGGAGGCGGTGATCGCCTCGAGCAGCTCGGAGGTCGTCGGGCGGCGGTGCGGGCCGCCCTCGATCACGATCGCGCCGGCACCGCGGAAGAGCTCGGCCAGACCCGGCCCGGCCGCGAACGCGATCACCGCGCGGCCGCCACGGGTGGCGTGGCCCTGGCCGGCGATCTGCTCGGCGAAGTGGGTCACATGGATCCGGTGGGGCCGACCGGCGTTGATCCCGGCCTCGATCGCGGCGCCGACGTCGTCGACGTGGACATGGATGTTCCAGATGCCCTCGCCGCCGACCACGACCAGCGAGTCGCCCAGCGGCTGGAGCCGCTTGCGGAGGTCGGGGATCGCGGCGTCCTCGGCGTCGAGCAGGTACATCACCTCGTACGCCGGGCCACCGGGCTCCAGCGCGTGGCCGTCGGCCCCGCCCAGAGCCGCGGGGATCGGGATCGGGATGTGCGGGGTGGGTTCCTGCGGACTGGGCCGTCGCCCGGTCAGGGCGGTCTCGAAGGCGTCGAGAAGCACGCAGATCCCGCGGCCGCCGGCATCGACGACCCCGGCAGCGGCGAGCATGGGCAGCTGCTCCTGCGTACGGGCCAGAGCGGCGCGGGCCGCGCTGGCGGCCACCGACATCACGTCGCGGGTGCGTGCGGTCTCGTCGATCTCGACGCACGCCTCGGCCGCATCCGCGGCGGCCCGGAGCACGCTGAGCATGGTGCCCTCCTGGGGCTCCCCCACCGCGGCGTACGCAGCGGTGGCGGCCTTGCGCAGCGCGTCGGCGAAGACCGTGGCGGTGCGCTCCTCCTCGGTGGCCTGGATCAGCCGGCGCAGCAGGGCGCCGATCATCTCGGCCAGGATCACGCCCGAGTTGCCACGCGCGTCCAGCAGCGCGCCGCGCGAGAAGGCGCGCAGCCCCTCACGCCAGTCGGGGCCGGTGAACTCGCGCAGCCGGTCACGGGCCGCGGCGATCGTGAGGTAGAGGTTGGTGCCGGTGTCGCTGTCGGGCACCGGGAAGACGTTGAGCGCGTCGATCTCCTCGCGATGCGACGCGAGCGCGTCGGTCGCCAGGTCG
>DATCVR010000007.1:0-58672 GCA_036566745.1 Jiangellaceae bacterium
GGCCGATCACGCCGGCACCGAGGTCGCGGCGGCCACCGTGGGCGGCCACGACCGCGGACCGCGTGGACGCTGGGCCCAGCTCCGCAACCGCCGGCGCCGGCCCCTGCCCGCCCCGGAGTGCGAACCCGCGCCTGATGCGACTACGGTGGAGGACACTAGAGTTACCAGCGAGTAACCCCGCGCCAGGGCGCACCGGGTCGACAGGAGGAGTCATGGCCGAGGCTGTGATCGTGGCGACGGCGAGGTCCCCGATCGGACGGGCCTTCAAGGGCTCGCTCGTCGACGTCCGCCCCGACGATCTCGCGACGAGCATCATCCAGGCGGCGCTCGACGACGTTCCGGCCCTCGCCCCCGCCACCATCGACGACATCTACGTCGGCTGTGCCGAGCCACGCGACGAGCACGGCGGCAACCTGGCACGCCGGATCGCCGTCCAGCTCGGCCTCGACCACGTCCCTGCGGCCACGATCAACCGCTTCTGCGCCTCGTCCGTCCAGACCGCCCGGATGGCCTTCCACGCCATCAAGGCAGGCGAGGGCGACGTCTTCGTGTCGGCCGGCGTCGAGTGCGTATCGCGCTACGTCGGCTTCGGCGGCGCGGGCGTCGATCCGGTCGAGACCCAGAACCCCCTCTTCGCCGACGCCTCCGCCCGCACGGCCCGGTACGCCGAGTCCAACGACACCTGGCACGACCCACGGTCCGACGGCGCGCTGCCCGACGTCTACATCCAGATGGGCCAGACCGCCGAACACGTCGCCACCTCGGTCGGCGTCACCCGCTCCGACCAGGACGAGTTCGCCCTGCTCTCGCAGACCCGGGCCGAGCAGGCCGCCAAGGACGGCTTCTTCGCCCGCGAGATCACCCCGGTCACTCTCCCCGACGGGCGCGTGGTCGACGCCGACGACAGCCCTCGCCCCGGCACCACGCTGGAGAAGCTGGCCGCTCTCGCACCGGTGTTCCGCCCCCACGGCACCGTCACGGCGGGCAACTGCACGCCGCTCAACGACGGCGCCGCGGCTGTGGTCATCATGTCCGACGTCCGCGCCCGCGAGCTCGGCCTCGCCCCGCTGGCCCGCATCGTCGCCACCGCCACCTCGGCGTTGTCGCCGGAGATCATGGGCCTGGGCCCGGTCGAGTCGACCCAGCGGGTGCTCGCCCGGGCGGGCATGACCATCGACGACGTCGACCTCGTGGAGATCAACGAGGCCTTCGCGGCGCAGGTCGTGCCCAGCGCGCGCCAGCTGGGCATCCCCTACGACAAGCTCAACGTCCACGGCGGCGCCATCGCCCTGGGCCATCCCTTCGGCTCCACCGGCGCCCGCATCATGACGACGCTGCTCAACGGCCTGCAGTCCACGGGCGGCACGATCGGCCTCGAGACGATGTGCGTCGGCGGCGGTCAGGGCATGGCGATCCTGCTCGAACGCCTCTGACCCAGCCCCGGCCGCTCGACCTCAGCCGGACAGCGAGGCACGGCGCGCGGCCAGGAACCTCCGCCGCACCGCGTTGGAGGTCAGCGCCAGGGCGCGGTCGTACTCCCGGCCGGCCTCCGGGTTCCGGCCCAGCCGGCGCAGCAGCTCGGCCCTGACGGCCGGCAGCATCGGATACGCGGGCAGGCCGGCCTCGAGGCCGTCGAGCAGGGCCAGGGCCAGCCCGACGTCGCCGGCCTCCGCCACGGCGACCGCCCGGTTGACCCGCACGACCGGCGATCCGGTCAGCCGCTCCAGCCGCAGGTAGAGCGCGGCGATCGTGATCCAGTCGGTGTCCTCGGCGCTGGTGGCCACCGTGTGGAGCACCGCGATCTGGGCCTGGAGCAGGTACCGGCCCTCGCCGGGGTCCGGCCTGGTCACCTGGGCGGCATGCTGGGTCGCGACGCGCACGTGCTCGATCCCGGCAGTGATCTCGTCGGCGTGCCACCGGCTGCGGTCTTGGTCGGACAGGCGGACCAGGTCGGCGTCGTCCACCCGCGCGTCGCGTCGGGCGTGCTGGAGGAGGAGCAGCCCGAGCAGCGCCTCGGCCTCGGGCTCGTCCGGCATCAGCTCGGCGAGCAGCAGGGCCAGCCGGATCGCCTCGTCGGCCAGCTCGGGTCGGGTGAGCGACGAGCCGTCCGCCGCCGCGTAGCCCTCGGTGAAGATCAGGTAGATCACCGCGAGCACCGCGCTCGTGCGTTCGGGCAGCTCGGCCTCGGACGGCACGCGGTACGGGATCCCGGCCTGCGCAATCTTGTGCTTCGCCCTGGTCAGCCGGGCCGCCATGGTGCTCTCCGACACCAACAGGAGGCGCGCGACGTCCGGCGTGCGCAACCCGGCGACGTAGCGCAGGGTCAGTGCCAGGCGAGCCTCCGGGGCCAGCGCGGGGTGGCTGGCGGTGAACAGCAGCCGGAGCCGCTCGTCGGGGATGGTCGTCGCCGCCGCGTCCCGATCCACCTGGTCGGTGTCGACGATGAGCAGGGGCAGCTTGCGCGCGAGGATCGCCTCCCGCCGCGCCCGGTCGGCTGCTCGCCGTCGACCCACCACGAGCAGCCAGGCCGCGGGATTGGCCGGTGGGCCCGCGTCCGGCCAGGATGTGGCGGCCGCGCCGAACGCGTCGGCGAGGGCGTCCTCGGCCAGGTCGATGCTGCGCAGCTCGGCCGTGAGCAGCGCGAACAGGCGCACCCAGTGGTCGCGGTACGCCTGCTCGAGCGGGTCAGGAGTCGACAGGAGCCAACTCCACGATCGCCCGGATCTCGACGCTCTGCGACGGCAGTGCGCGAGCGAACTCCAGCGCCTCGTCCATGTCGGCGGCCTCGACCAGATAGAAGCCGCCGAACTGCTCGTGGGTCTCGGCGAAGGGACCGTCGGTCACGGCGACGCCGTCCTCGCTCTTGCGCACCATGGTGGCCGTGCGGGCCAGCGCGAGCTCCTCGCCGCCCAGCCAGGCGTTGCGCGCCTTCAGCATCTCGATGAACGCCCCGTGCTCGGCATAGACCGCCGCGCGCTGTTCGGCGTCGGCGTCGGCCCATTGCTGGTCGTCCTGGTAGATCAGCAGCGCGTACTTCATCGTTGCTCCCCGGTCAGGTCACGGCCGCCTCGTCTCGGCAGCCTCTCACTTCCATGTCGCGCGGGGAACGCCGACATCGACACCCTGCTGCGATCGGTCGCGCGTCGCGGCTACGGGAGCGACCCGCGCAGCGCCTGGACGTCGCGCCGGATCGCGGCTGCCTGGTGGGTGGTGTGCCGCCCGGCCAGGGCCTCCAGCAGCTCGCGGCCGACGACGGCCACTTGGTCGGCCACGGCGTGATCGCCCAGGCGCGGCACCTCACGCCGATCCTCGCCGAGCAGCTCGGCCGCCGCGTCCGCCAGCCGTTGGGCCAGCGCTCGGGCGTCGTCGGCGACCGCACCGGCCTGCCCTCGCGCGGACAGCCGGGCGGGACCGAGATCGCGCAGCCGGCGGGTGAGCAGATCGAGCTCACGGGCCAGTTCCGCCACCTGATCGACATCCATCGTGTCGTGAGCGTAACGACCTCGTGACGACCAAGACCATCTCGCGTTAGCCCTTGTTTCGACGATTCCGGTCAGGCACAGTCGAGGTACGGACCCTCTCGAGCCACCGGAGGCTGTCATGAGCCTGAACCACTCCGAGGAGACCCACCGCAACCTTCTCGCCCGAGTACCCACAGCTACCGGGCGAGATATTCCGGAGTGGTTCCAGGCACTGGAAGCAGGGCCGTCGTTCCTTCGCTTCGACGATCGCGTGCGCTGGCTGCGCGACGAGCACGGGCTGGCCCACGGCCACGCCACCGCCATCGTCCACGAACACGACCTGCGCCGCGCTGCTCGCCTGTTCGAGTAGCCACCGCCGCCGAGCACCACGAAGGCCCGTTCCCAGCAGCTGCCGGGAACGGGCCTTCGTCGTTGGTGGACGGCGCCGCAGCGCCGCGAATCAATCGCCGCGCAGGATGGCGAGCAGGCGCAGCATCTCGATGTAGAGCCAGACCAGCGTGACGACCAGGCCGAACGCCGCCGTCCAGGCGAACTTGGCCGGGAGGCCGCCCTGGACGCCCTTCTCGATGAAGTCGAAGTCGAGCATCAGGAAGAACGAGGCCAGGATCACCGCGAAGATGCTGATGCCGATGCCGAGCGCGCCGGTGCGGAACCCGAAGCCGCTGTCGGTCCAGTTGAAGACCACGGCCAGCAGGTTGATCAGGCTGAACACGAGGTAGCCGATGCCCGCGACCATCACGACCCTGCGGAACTTGGACGTGACCCGGATCCAGCGCTGGCGGTAGACGACCAGGGCGACCGTGAACACGCACAGCGTGCCGAGGACGGCCTGGGCGACGATGCCGTCGAGGTAGACCGGGTCCCCCGCGGCGTTGAAGCCGGCTCGCATGTTCTCGAAGACGTTGCTGATGCCGCCGACGAACAGACCCTCGAACGCCGCGTAGGCCAGGATGAGCGCCGGGCTCGGGTTCTTCTTGAACGAGTTGACCAGGCCGAGCACCAGGCCGACGATGGCGCCGATCAGCGCCAGCTGGGGCGCCTGCCAGCCGATCACCGCACCGACCAGCAGCACACCGAAGGTGATGCCGGTCTTGACGACGACATCGTCGTAGGTCATGCGCCCCGTCTGGACCGGAGTGGCCGACGGCGCGCCGTACATCTGCTGAAGCTCTTCGGCGGTGGGCGCGGCGGCATCGAAGCCCGCCTGCCCGCCCTTGAACGCCTCCGACCTTCCGAAGACCGGATTGTTGCTCTGCATCGTTCTCCTCTGCCGCCCGCGTCGTGCGGGTCCGTCAATGCTTCAACTGTACGGGGCGATCATGCGTTCCCGGAAGCATCCGGCGGCCCAACGCGGCCACGGCGTCGCAGGCCCGGTCGAGTTCGGCGTCGGTGGTGTAGGCGTGCAGGCTGATCCGGACGGACTCGCCGCTCAGCTGATCGTCGTGGGCGCAGTGGCCGCCGGTGCGCACGCAGATTCCGGCGTCGTCGAGCACGAAGCCGACGTCGGCGGCGTCCATGCCGTCGATCCGGAACGAGACGATGCCGAAGCCCAGCGAGCACGCCGTGCTGAAGGCGATGCCGGGTAACAGACGGACGTGGCTCATCGACGACAACCGGTCGACCACCTCGCGGGTGGCGACGGACAGCCGTGCGCTGATGGCCGCCAGCCCCGCCGACTCGATGAACTCGATCGCCGCGCCCAGGCCGACGATGCCGGCCGTGTTCGGCGTGCCGGCCTCGACCACGGCGGCGAGCCCGGACCGTCCGGCCATGCCGCCGCCCACCACCGCGGGGCGCATCGCGTCGATCATCCGTGGCGCCGCCCACAACACGCCCGCTCCCGGTGGACCGAACATCTTGTGCGCGGAGAATGCCAGGAAGTCGGCGCCCAGGTCGGCGACGTCGACGACCGTGTGGCCGACGCTCTGAGCTGCGTCGACGCAGATCGCGACGTCGGGCCCCACGAGGCGGTGGAACTCGGCGACGCTGGTGAGCTCGCCGAAGACATTGTGGACGTGGGTCAGCACCACCACCTTCGTCCGCGGCGACAGCTTCGCGGCGACGTCGGCGATGTCCGGGTCCCCCGAGGCCGTCAGCCGGTACTCGACCAGGCGCACCCCGGCGTCGGCGGCCAGGCGGTACCAGGGCGCCACGTTGGCCGCGTGATCCGACGGCGAGAGCAGCACCTCGTCGCCGGGCCGCAGCGCGGACCGGCCCCAGCACTGGACCACGGCGTTGAGCGAGGCCGTGGCGCCGCTGGTGAAGGCCACCGAGTCGGGATCGCCCGCGCCGATGAAGCCCGCCGTGCGCGCCCGGACGGCGTCGACGGCACGGGTAGCCGCACCGGCCAGCCGGTACGAGCCGCGACCCGGGTTGGCCGACTCGGCCTCGAGGTGCCGCCGGACCGCCTCGACGACCGGGCGCGGCTTCTGGGTCGTGGCGGCGTTGTCGAGGTAGACCAGGCCGGGATGGGCCGTGAAGAACGGGAACGCCGCCCGGAAGTCGTCACCCACCGACGACCACCGATCCGGCGGCCGGCGAGCCGGCCGCCGATGCCCGGCCGGTCCGCTCGAACGATCCCGACCGCTCCAGCGCCAGGCCGGCGTCGCGCCAGGCCACCATCCCTCCGGCCAGGCTCGCCGCCTCGACGCCGCGGGCGGCCAGATACGCCGCATACCGGCGCGAGCGCATCCCCACCGGGCAGGCCAGCAGTACCGGCGTCCGGTCGGAGAAGGGGATCCCGCCGTCGAGCAGGAACTCCAGCGCCTCGTCGGTGATGTTGACCGACCCGGCGATGTGCCCGGTGGCGAAGGCCAGCCCGCCCCTGGTGTCGACCACCAGCGCGCCGCGCTCGCGGATCCAGCGCTCGGCATCGCCCGGCGCCAGGGCCGGCACCGGCGCCGTGCTGTGGTCGAACGCGCGGAAGCCGTCCGGGTCGAGCTGCCCGCCGAACAGGTCCGGGCGGCGGGTGCGCAGGTAGGAGAGGTAGCCCTCGAGCCGGTCACAGGCGATGAACACCGCCGTGGTGCGCCGGGTGGCCACTCGGTCGAGCTCGCGAAGGTGCGCCACCGCGCCGTGCAGGCTCGCCCCGCTGGTGGGCCCGGCGAACAGCCCCGCCTGCCGCACCAGCCGCATCGTCATCTCGATCGCCTGCCCGGACGACACCTGCTCGACCCCCGCGTACACCTCGGGTTCGTACAGCCCCACCTCGTACATCTCGTCGGCCGTACGGATGCCCGGGATGTAGTCGGACGGCTCGGCGACGACGCCGACGATCTCGACGTCGGGGTTCGCCGCCCGCAGCCGCTCGGCGACCCCGCGGGTCGAGCCCGTGGTGCCCAGCCCGCCGACGAAGTAGTCGACACTGCCCAGGTCGCGGACGATCTCGTCGCCGGTGGCGTGATGGGCCTCGACGTTACGCTCGTTCGTGTACTGCGAGGTGTGGTGCAGGCGCCCGCCGGAGGCTTCCACCTCCTGTTGGATGATCATGAACGGGTCGTTGGGGTCGTTCGGGTCGGGGCAGTCGCTGGTGCCGGGCAGCTCGTGGACGTCGGCCCCGAGCAGCTCCAGCAGCTCGCGGCTCTCCTCGACCTTGATCCGGTTGGTGACGGTGCGGAACGGGATGCCGAACGTGGAGGTCAGCCCGCGCAATGCCTTGGCGGTGTTGCCGCTGGAGGACTCGATGACGGTACGGCCGTCGCGGGCGAGGGCGTCGACGTCGTCGCGCAGCATCGCCCACGCGATACGGTCCTTGACCGAGCCGAACGGGTTGCGGAGTTCGAGCTTGGCGTACACGTCGACCGAGGTCAGGCCGTGCACGCCGGCCGGAATGCGGAGCAATGGCGTGTCGCCGATCAGCTCACTGACGTGCTCGTGGATCACGACGCCTCCCCCGGCCCGGCCGGCAGGTAGTCCTCGTCCCGCCACCACGACAGCCCGCGCGGCCCCGGCGCCACGGCCACCTTCGGTGCCACCCGCTGGAGCAGCGTCTCCGACTCGGTGAAGTCCATGAAGTACCCGGCGGTGTTGGGGAAGACCACGAGGTCGCCGGCCTCGGGCAGCCGGTCGAGGAACGTCTTGTGCCGCAGGATCAGGTCGCCGGGCAGGCACAGGTTGCCGCCGAAGTACACGCCGACCGGATCCGCCCCCGGCTGCGGCGCGTCGACCCGCGACCGCGGGATCAGGATCGGGTCGACGAAGAACTCGCGGTCGACGACGTCGAGGTTGGAGCGGTTCATGTCCAGGCCCACCAGCCACTCACCGCGCGCCGTGGGCTTGGTGAAGTTGACCCGGGCGGCGGTCAGGCCGAGCTGGTCGTACATCGCGCGGCCGGGCTCGACGTGGAGCTCGACGAGGTTCTCGGCCAGGAAGGTCCCGAGGTCACGGTCGCCGTGGCGGGTCATCGGGGTGGCGAGGAACGAGGCCAGCTCGGCTTCCATGAGCTCGGCGTGGGCGAAGCTCGCGAGCTGGGCGGCACCGGCGATCGAGCCGTTATTGGCCCACATCCCGAAGCCGGTGCCGTTCCACGACAGCGACGGGCCCTGAGCGAGCAGCCCGGCCTTGAGACCGGAGACGTAGGCGTTCCACTCGTCGGCGTCCTGGAGGTAGTTGACCTTGAAGCCGCCGCCGACGTTGATCGCGCACGGTGTGAGGCCGACACGGATCGCCTCGAGGTGGAGGTCGAGCAGTGTCTCGGCAGCCCGGGCTCGCTCCCGCCCGCTCGAGAACGGGAGATGGAAGGCGAAGCCGCGCAACCGGACGGCGTCGCGGCGCTCGACCAGCCGGCGCAGCACGGCGGGCACGTCCTCGGCGGGCACCCCGAACTTGGTGTCGAGCTCGCTCGATGGGCGGCCGTTGCGAGTGACCCCGCTGATCCGGATCATCACCTCGGCCGGGTCGGACAGGCCCAGAGCCCGGCGGGCGGCGTCGACCTGGTCGAGCTCGACGGCGTTGTCGACGTTGATCAACACGCCGTGCTGCAACGCCAGGCGCAGGAAGGCCGGGTTCTTCGGCCCGGTCGCCTCGATCCGGTGGCCCGGGAACCCTGCGGCGAGCCCGCTGCGCAGCTCACCCTCGGAGGCGACGTCGAGACCGATCGCCTGGAGTGCCGCCTGGCGGACGATGGCGGCGGAGCGGTTCGGCTTGTGCGCGAGGAAGATCCGGTAGGCCAGCCCGGCCTGGCCTTCGAGCGCGCGACGGCACGCGGCGACGTTGGCCCCGAGCTGGGCGGGAAGCACGACGTTGAGCGGCGAGCCGAACCCTCCGACGAGGGTGGTCAGCAGGTCGGCGTCGTCCACCACCTGACGCAGCGCGGGAGACAACGCCGGCGTCAGGTGGAAGGACGGCGCCGGGGTGAGCGTGGTCATCGAGCGTCCGCCACGTCGTCGGCGATGACAGCCTCCGGCGGGAACTGGCCGGTGATGTCGCCGTAGACCCCGCGCACCCAGTCCTGCTGGGCCAGGCGGAGGTGGACCTCCCGGATCAGGGCGGTGCGACGCTCGCGGGTCAGCGGGCTCGTGCGCGCGAAGCCCTCGATGATCTTGAACGTCGAGGTGTCCCCCACGTCGTCGAGCGTGGGGCGTCCGCCGCGCTGGCGAGCCCGGCGCAGGCTCGTCAGGGTGGGCAGCGAGGCCAGCAGCTCGCCACCGATCTGCTCCTCGAGGTAGGCGAGGTCGTCGGCGTCGTTGACCTTGTTGCCGACCAGCACGATCGCGTCGAGGGTGCCCGCCGACTCGGCCAGCTCGCGGTACCTGCGCGCCACCCCGACGGACTCCGGCGTGGGCTCGACGACGATCACGATCGCGTCGAACTGGGCGTGCAGCGAGTTGGAGAAGGCGTCGGTGCCGGCCACCATGTCGCAGACGATCCAGTCGTCGGCGCCCAGCTCGGCGTGGGAGAGCAGGTTCTCCAGGATCGCGAGGTTCTCGTGGTAGCAGCTGGTGCCGATGCCCTCGGCCTGGTACGTGCCGACGTGCATGAGCGCGAGACCGTCCGCCGCCGGCGTGGCGAAGGCGGACATGATCGGATCCGCTTCGGCCAGCGAGAACGTGTTCGAGCCGGGGCCTGGCGGGGTGGTCGGGACGAAGTGGTCGATGCTCGGGACACGGCTGTTGGCGCCCAGGAGACGACGGCGGATGGTGTCGATGTTGCCGGCCGTGGACAGCGCCAGCTCCTCGGGTGCCTCCAGCCCGAGCATCGAGGCGAGATGGACGTTGATGTCGGCGTCGATGGCGAGGACGCGCTGCGACTCGGACCGGAGGTGCTCGATGAAGAGCGAGCCCACCGTGCTCTTGCCGCTGCCGCCCTTGCCCGTGAATGCGATCTGCATGGCCGACACGATAACAATGAGAATCGTGTTCAACTAGTGGCCAGAAGAGAGGCCACCCCGGGTGGGGGCACGAGCCCGGGGTGGCCTCACGTGGGGTGCCGCGCCGGGCACCGATTACCGCGTGCGGGGGACACGCGGCGTCTGGTGCCCAGCGCGGCGGCTCATTCCTCCGCGATGCGCCAGGCGCGGTCGATCCGCTGCGTCAGCGCGTTGCCGGCGGAGTCGGTGACCACCACCCGGACGGTCGCGAAGCCGGCTCCCGGCGCGGCCGGGAGGGTTGCCGTGGTTGCGTCGGCGTCGGTCTCGACGGGGACGTCGGCCCAGGTGGCGCCGTCGTCGTAGGACACCTCGACCGTGGTGGTGAACTCGCCCGGACCGGAGGCGCCGGGCTGGTAGCCGGGTCGCAGCACCAGCGGATAGGGCGCACCGGCCGGAACGTCGTTGTACGGACCGGAAGCGAGCTCGTATCCCACCTGGACCAGCGGGAGCACCGTGCGGTCCTCGTCGGTGCGCTCGGAACGGAACCGCCAGGTGGTCTCGGTGTGCACCGAGGTGTCGGCGAAGTTGCCCGACCCGTTCGTGACGTTCAGCGCCAGCTCGTACTCCGCGTCGGCCTCGGGGACGGTGAACTGCGCCTCCGGCCACGTCGCGGTGCCGACCACCTCGCCGTCACGGCTCAGCGTCAGCTCGGAGACGTCACCGAGCTGCTCCTGGATGTATCCGTACGCCGAGCCGGTGCCGTAGAGGTAGTGCGGCATCGCGATCCGGATCGCGTCGCGGAACCGGGCCACCGGCGAGCCGACCAGCTCGCGGCCGCTGAGATCCGGGACCCCGGGACGGGTCAGCGGACCCCACCAGAGCTGGTGGTCGGTCTCGCCGTCCTCGTACTGGCGGGCGCCGGTCCAGGTCCAGTACATGTTGGCGAACTCGCCGTGCGGCTGGGCGAAGCGCTGCCACTGGACGTCGTCGACGCTGACGTACTCGGTGCGCTTGACCGGGCCGTTGCGGGAGAAGCTGACACCGGAGCCGAGCACAGCCGAGCCGGCGTAGGGGATGTACCACTCGCGGCGGCCCATCCGCTCGGAGTCCTGCCGGTAGTCCGACTCGACGGTGGCCATCGGGTGGTCGGCCGCGTCGTAGGTGCGGCCGGTGGGGATCTGGCGGTTCTCGGTGTACGCCAGCTCGTAGAGGTAGGTGGAGTCCTGGAGCCCGACCAGGTCGAGGGTCGCCTCACCGGCCGCGAGCGCCTTCTGGAGCTGGGCACCGGCCGTCGCGTCGAGGGTGTAGGCGGGCAGCGCCGCCTGCCAGACCGTCTCGGTCCAGGTGCCCGGCAGGTTGTTGTACGCCAGCACCAGCGCGGCCCCGGCGTCCTTCGCCGCCTCGAGCTGGGCGGCCAACTCGAACTCGCCGCGCCGGACCACCAGCGCGATCTTGCCTTCGACGTCGACCTGGGCGAACTCCTCGGGCGTGCCCTGACCGGCGTCGACGACGGGCAGGTTGGCCTCGCCGACGTACGGCTGGAGATCCGACGCCAGCGCCGGCGAGGGCTGTACGCGCTCGCCGCCGGCGATCTGGGCGGTCAGCAGAGGCTGCTGGAGCTGCCACGTGGTCGCCAGCTCGAACTCGCCCGTGCGCACCCGCGAACTGGTCAGCGTGTACAGCGGCTCGTTGGCCAGCCCGTCGGTCATGATCGAAGTGATCGAGGTGTCGCCCACCGTGCGCCGCCAGGACACGCGGTAGGAGTCGACGTCGGCCTCGCGTGGCGTCTCGACGGCGATCCGCTGGCCCTTGCGCGCGTCGTAGCTCAGGGTGAGGTCTCGGCTGATCGTCAGCTCCGGCTCGCCCGCCACGGTGTGGCTGAGCGGACGCCAGTCGCTGCCGCCCAGGGTCTCGATCGAGGTCATGACGGTGTACGGACCCTCGGGCACCTGGGTGCTCGCCACCCCGGACTCGTCGAAGAAGGCGTACTCGGGCCGGCCGGTGTCGGTGTTCCACAGCTCGACCCGTCCGCCGGCCGGTTTGCCGTCGCGGCCGACGGCCGAGACCGTCACCGTGCGCAGCGGCGCGTCGATGCCCAGCGACATCACCGTGCGGACAGCCTTCGAGCGATCGCGCAGGTCGCGGGCGTTGACGTAGCCGGAGTAGTCGCCGCCGGCGAGGCGTCTGGTCGAGATGCTGACCTCGGTGCTCGCCGTGCCGCCGGCCGGGACGACCAGCGTCGAGCGGCTGAACCGCACCAGTGCTCTCGTGCCGGCCGCGGACTCGACGTCGGCCGACAGGCGCAGGGTGATCCGCCGGTCGGTGGGGTTGCTGTAGGTCAGGGTGTGGGTCAGCGTCCCCGAGCCTTGGGCGACCCGGCCGAAGGAGACCGCGCCCTCGCTGACCGTGGCCGACGCGCCGGTGGCGGCCGGGACGTCGATGCGACCGGCGCCCTGGAAGGACAGGGGTTGGCCCTCCAGCGGCAGGCTGGTCGAGATCAGCCGGGCCTTGAGCTCGTCGGCGGTCCAGTCCGGGTGCTGCTGCGCCAGGATGGCCGCCGCGCCCGCGACGTGCGGGGTCGCCATCGACGTGCCGTTCAGCGACGTGTAGTTCTCGTCGATCAGGTCGCCCAGCGACGTTCCGGCCGCCCGAGCGGCGACGATGCCCACGCCGGGGGCCACCACCTCGGGCTTGATCGCGCTGTCGCCCCAGCGCGGGCCGCGCGAGGAGAACGACGCCGGCTCGTCGGTCTTGGTGACGGCGCCGACGGTCAGCGCGCGGGTGGCCGCCCCCGGCGAGCCGACGGTCTCCGGGAAGGGTCCGTTGTTGCCGGCGGCCACGACGAAGAGCGCTCCCGAGCTCGCGGTCAGCCGGTCGACCGCGACGCTCATCGGGTCGGTGCCGTCGCTGGAGCCGGGGGTGCCGAGGCTCAGGTTGACCACCCGGGCACCCTCGTCGACGGCCCACTCCATGCCGGCGATGATCCAGTCCTCGTAGCCGGAGCCCTCGCTGTCGAGCACCTTGCCGATCATGAGATCCGCGCCCGGGGCCACGCCGGAGCGGGTGCCGTCGGAGGCCGCGCCGGTGCCGGCGACGGTCGCCGCGACATGTGTGCCGTGCCCGTTGCCGTCGACGGCCGTCTCGCCCTCGGGGTCCGGGTCGTCGGTGAAGTTGTGGGCCGTGCTCACCTTCCCGGCGAGATCGGCGTGGTGGGGGTCGTGACCGGTGTCGAGGACGGCGACGGGCACGCCCGCGCCGTCGAAGCCGGCGGCCCAGGCCTCGGGCGCGCCGATCTGGGCCACGCTCTCGTCCAAGGTCGCGTGGACCCGCCCGTTCAGCCACACCTTGCCGGCGCCGGCCAGCGTCGCGTCGGTGGCGCTGAGGGCAGCGGCGTCGGGGCCGCGCAGCGACTCCCACACCTCGCGCATCCGCGTCTTGTCGGCGGTGACCGAGACCGCGCCGATGCTGGGCAGAACGCGTTCGGTGTGGGTGCTCGCGGGAGCGACCGGCGCGCTGCGGACGGTGTCTCCTTCAGGCGCGGCCACCACCAGCGGCAGGTCGGCGCGTGCGGTGTCGTCGTAGCCCTGTTCGGCCAGGTAGGTGACGTTGAACAGCCGCTCGTCCAGGACGCCCGCGCTCAGGTAGGGCTCGGCCTCGGCGGGCACGACGTGGACCTCGCCGTCGCGCTCGTAGATGTGGGGTTCGCGGCTCCCGGGCTCGCGGGTGGCAGGCTGATCGACCCACGCCGCCTGCCGGCCGTCGGTCCCGATGTGGAGGACGACGACGTCGCCGGTGAGGAGGGTGATCGTGTGGGTCGTGCCGGACGCGTCGGCTGGCACGGAGGTGGGAGGAGAGTCGGCGTCACCCGCCACCACCTCGCCCGCGTCGGAGTCACCCGAACCGGGCTCGCCCGACGCCGGCAACATCGATCCACCCACGACCGCCATCACCACGGTCATGACCAGCAGCGACATCAGCCGGAGCCGACCGTGCTCGACGCGGCCCAGCAGGCCGCGGATACGGGTGGCGAGCGTGGGCGACATGGATCCTCGTCTCTGGAACGTGCGCGGTGTGGGGCGAGTCACCGGAGCTCCACTGTGGTCTGCGCCACAGTCGCTAGCGAGTGGGTGGATCACCCATTTTTCGTGGTGTCGGTGTCATCCGGCGGTGATCGTCGGGGTGAACCGGCTGCTGGGGCGGCCGAGATGCGCCAACGATCGCCACCGCCGTGGCTAGAGCGCTTCCCACCCGTCGTCGGCCGGAGTGGGCTCGGGCGGCGGCGGGTCGGTCGGTGCATCGGCCGGCGGCGGCGCGGGCTGGGACGGCGCTGACGGCGGTCGCGAGGTGTCCTCGTTCATGATGCTCAACCATGCGGGCGGCCGAGGTGGAGTCGCGAGTGGGTAGATCACCCAATATTGGGCGGGGCGGCCTGGGTGGGGTCGGTGGCGTCGGTGAGGAGGCCGGCCTCGCCGGCCGCTACGGCCAGGGCGGTCCGCGAGCTCACACCGAGCTTGTGCATGGCCCGGCTGAGGTGCCGGTCGACGGTGCGCGGCGACAGGTACAACGCCTCGGCCACCTGGCGGTTCGTGTCGCCGCGCGAGACCAGCCGGACCACCTCGACCTCGCGGGGCGAGAGCTGGTCGCCGTACCCGCGCCGGCCACCTCGCCAGGTGCGGGCGACCTCGACACCGTGGCGCCGCAGCAGCTGGGCCACGCGGTCGGCGTCCCATCCGGCGCCCAGCTCGCGCAGACGCGCCTGGACCGTCGCCAGCACGCCCAGAGCGTCGTCCTCGGCCCCGGCGGCGACCAGGCTGTGGCCCTGGCGCTCGGCGGCGAGCAGTTCGGCGTACGGGCGGGGCAGTTTCGACCAGGCTGCCGCCGCGGCGCCGAACCGGTCGGCGGCGCGGCGGGCGTCGCCACGGGCAGCGGCGATGATCGCCGTACAGACCTGGCGCGCGGCTTGGGGTCCCGGGGCGTCGAGATCGCCGAGCCCCGCCTCGAACTGCTCGACCAGTGCCGTGGCGTCGTCAACACGGCCGGTGGCGACGAGCGCCTCGACGTGGACCACCGCGATGTCGGTGGCCCACACCCACATCTGTTTGCGCGCGATCAGGTCGATGCCCGCGGCGGTGACCCGGACGGCCTCTGCGGCATCGCCCTCAGCGAGGTACAGCCGGCCCAGCGCGGCCGCCGGAGCGCACTGGACGTCGACGAGCCCGCGGCGGGTGGCATCAGCCAGCACCATCTGGAGGTGGTCGCGGGCCCGCGACCGCTGGCCACCGGCGAGGTCGAGCTGGGCCAGCACGAGCGCCGCCTCGAGGTGGGCCTCGGGAAGGGTGTCGTCAGCATCGGCGAGAGCACCGACCCGCTCGGCCAACCCGTCCCAGGCACCGGCGTGCCAGTCGAGGTGGGCGATGGTCAGGTGGGCGGAGTTGGTCAGCCGCTGGTAACCAGTGGCCGCCATGAGCTCGACGGCGGCGTCGAGGCGGCTGCGGGCGACGTCGTCGCGACCCCAGGCGATGGCGAGATGGCCGACGTTCATCAGGCAGCGGGCGAGCTGGCGCTGCTCGAACAGCGTGGGGTCGTGGGCGTCGATGTCGGCGGCGGCCTTCCACCCGTCCTCCTCGCCGAGCATGAGCAGCGCGCTGGCCCGGTCGACCGCCAGCCAGGTGCGCTCCTCGCGCGAGCTGACGAGCGGGACGAGGTCGGTCGCGCGGTCGAGCCATTCGAGGTGGCGGCGCGCCGGCCAGCCGTGGCCGCGCGGGAACGCGAGGGAGATCATCGCGCGAGCCGCGAGGTCGGGGCGGCCGTCGAGGTCCCCGACGGCCGCCTCGATCTCGTCGGACGCGGCGTCGAACTCGCCGAGTTGGAGACGCAGCCGGCCCAGCAACAGCCGAAGCTCGCCGCGTTCGCCGGCCGGGATGTCCTCGCCCGCCAGCACCTCGCTGAGGGCGTGGGTGACCATCGACGCGAGCTCGCCGAGGGCCGCGACTCCCCAGGTGGCGGCCTCACCGAGCTTGCGGGCAAGCGTGATCCGCCGGGCCGGCGGATGCTCGGCGCCCAGCAGGTCGTGGAGCAGCACGACTGCGGCGCGATCCTCGCCGGACTCGAGCGCGAGGTCGGCCGCCGCCTCGGCGTACTGGCTCCACGCGGCGACGTCGTGGGCCTCGCGGTAGTGGCGGCTCAGCCGCGTGACGGGCTGGGGGTCGAGCTCGCGCAGGGCCGCCGCGGCCCGGGCGTGGAGGCGACGCCGCTCGGACACCGCGACGGCCTCCTCGACCGCGCGGGACGCCAGCGCATGACGGCAGACGAAGCGGCCCGGCTCGGACTCGCGGAGCAGCCCGGAGGTGAGCGCCGCGGCCAGGCCGACGCTGGTGGCAGCGGCGTCGAGGCCGGCCACCTGGGCCAGCAGGGCGTCGTCGGCGGGATCGGCGAGCGTGGCCGCGGCCTCGAGCACCTGCCGAGCCTCGGACGGGAGCCGCTCGACCCGCTCGAGGACGGAGTCGCGGACGGTGGGCGGGACCTGTAGCTCGTCGACGGCCCGACGCGTCCAGCCGTCGCCGCGACGGACGATGTCGCCGCGGTCGTGCAGCAGAGACACGCTCTCCTCGAGCGCCAGCGGCACGCCGCCGGTGCGTTCGTGGAGGAAGGACACGAACTCCTCGGACACCTGGTCGGTGGCGAACATGGACGCGACCAGCCGGGTGGTCTCGTCGACGCTGAGCGGCTCGAGGCCCACCCGCACCCGGGTCAGCCGGCCCGGCCGCGAGGTCAGGGACAGCAGGGCCGAGCCCGGAGGGACGTCGGTGGGCCGGTAGGTGACCACCAGGGCGATGTCGCGGCCTGCGGTGGTGGCGAGCATGAGCAGGAGCTCGAGGGTGGCGGTGTCGGCCCAGTGGGCGTCCTCGACCACCAGCACGTCGACGCCGGCGGCCGCGATCAACTCGGCCACCGCCCGGAACAGTCGGTGGCGGGTGGCCTTGGGGTCGTCCAGCGACTCGGGCGCAGGGGGCAGGATGTCGGACCACTCGGGCAACAACGGCCGCAGTGCTCCGGCCAGCGGACTCAGCTCGACGTCGTCAAGGCGGCCGCGCAGGCGGTGAAGGACGTCGACCACCGGACCCAGTGGGAACGGCTCACGAAGCGGCGGGCACCCGGCGACCAGGGCGAAGCGCTGGGCGAGCTCGGGCGCGCGCAGGCATTCGTCCACGAGCCGGGTCTTGCCGATGCCGGCCTCGCCCTCGACCAGGACGAGTGCAGGGGGACCGGCGAGCGCGCCGACGAGCTGCGCCACCTCGGCCTGCCGGCCGACGAACGCGGGACCGGAGATCAGCGCCGCGGCTGGCGCGTCGGTGTGTGGGCCGGCCACACCGTCCTCCCGATCCGGCCAGCGCGGACGCGGGCCTGGTCACGTCGCTCGGGCCCACGCCGACGTGGGTTCGACATCGAAGCTTGGCACGCGGCACCGACAGTCGTCACGGGCGGTTCACTCTGCGGACCGTGACGCCGGTGTCACCGCGCTCCGGCCCGGCCGGTGGAGAACTCCCGCACCGCCGCCTCGATCTCCTGACGGGACCGGTCGAGACCGCGCAGACCGTAGTGGAAGCCCCGGCCGACCGGGACCTTCTGGGCCAGGCCGTCCTGGACCCGCCGCTGGTCGAGCCCGCGCACCCCGGGTGTGGTGGCGTCGACGCCGGGCGCCAGCGCGATGGTGAACAGCGGCTGCCCGAGCCAGCGGCGCACCGCGATCGGGCCCACGGCGGACCACGACAGCTCGACCGGATCCGGCGCGCCCTCGACGCTCAGCCGCAGCCCGGTCGCCGAGATCCGGAACGCCTCGTCGGTGAGGTCGTCCGCCGCGAACCACGCGTGGTCGCGGCGCAGCCGCTCGACCTGGGCACGGACGACGAACAGCAGCGCCACGCCGCAGACGACGAACATCGACCCGGGCAGCCACATCCCGTCCAGGGTGACGGCGAACATCACGCCCACCGCGATGACCAGCGTGGCGCACCCGGCGGTGATCGCGGCGGACACGGTCAGCAGCCGGCGCGAACGGCGTCGCAGCCGGGTGATGGTCGCGCGATCGATGCCCACGACGAACTCGGGCCGGTCCGCCGGCAGTGGCTCGGTCATGGCCGCAGAGCTTGCCACAGGCCCGGCGCCGGGCCGCATTCAGAACAGCGTCACGAGCCGGTCGAGGAAGGGCCGCTGACCCGCGACGATCGCCACGCGCGCGGCCTCGGGCTCGAACCACGCGGCCCGGTCGATCTCGGGGAACTGCCGGATCGTGCCGGAGCCGCGTGGCCACTCCAGCTCGAAGGTACCGGGGACGACGGCGGCGGGGTCGAGGTCTCCCTCGACGGCCCAAGCCGTAACGGTCTTGCCGCTTGACTGACGCACGGTGCCGAGCTCGACGAGATCGCCGGGCGGCACGGGCAGCCCCAGCTCCTCCTCGAACTCGCGCCGCGCCGCGACCTCGGGCGACTCCCCGGGCTCGATCAGCCCCTTCGGAATCGACCACGCGGCGGCGTCCTTGCGTGCCCAGAACGGCCCGCCCATGTGCCCGAGCAGCACCTCGATCCCAGCCCCGCCGCGACGCCAGAGCACGATCCCCGCACTGCTCGCTGCCATGGTCCGATTATCCCGGGCCCCGCTCACACCAGTTCGATCAGCCCGAAGGACAACGCGAATCCCACGACCACCGGCACGCCCACCAACGACCCGGCCAGGGCGTAGGCCCGCGGGATGAGGTGGGTGGTCAGCGTGGTGAGCACCACTCCCCCGGCACAGGCGAGGGTCAGGGCCACGGTGTTCGCGGAGGCGTCGGACAGCACGGCCGAGGCCAGCGCCGCCACCAGGCCACACCACCCCGCCAGCCCCGCCCAGGCCAGGGCGATCCGCCAGCCGTCCCCCACCGCCGATCGCAGTCCCGGGGTGGCCGCGATCGCCTCGGGAACGCCACAGAGGAACACCGCGGTCACGACGGCCACGCTCACCCCGTGGCCGCCGATCAGGCTCCCCACGATCACCACAGCTTCGGCCGCCGCGCTGACCGTCAACGCGAGGACCACCGGCCATTCGGAGCCGGCGCTGACGTGCGCACCGGTAGGTGGTCCCTCCTCGCGGCTGAAGCCTCCGACCAGGCCCACCGCCAGCACCGCTCCCAGCACGAGGCCGCCGGCCACTCGGCCGCTACCCCCGGCGATCTGTCCCGCCTCGTCGACGAGCTCATAGGACACGGCACTGATGAGCGCGCCGGAGCCGAATCCCATCACCACGCCGAGGACCCGGCCGGTGGGCTGCCGATACAGAGCGACCAGCCCGCCGACGACGAAGGACGACCCGCCTACCAGTCCCCACACCCACGCGTCGTCCACGGTCGCCGCCATTCCGGTGGTGCCGCACCCCGGTCACGGCACGATGGTCGCTAGGGCTGTGTCGGTTCGGACTCACGATCACGGGCGACGAACTCGACGGCGAGCAGCGCGAGGGCGGCGACGACCGCGAGGACCGCCACCACCGCGCCGCTCGGGTACCGCCAGAACACCAGCACGGCGGCGGCGATCGCGACGATGCCGATTTGCAGTGCCCTGCGGTACCGGGAGACCCACGCCTCGACCGGGCTCGCCGGCCGCTCGAGGCGGCCCGAGCGCAGCCGGTCGAGCCCGGACGAGACCCCGGAGCGGATCGCCTGCGCCGACCGGGTGCTGCCGGTGAGGTAGGCGGCCAGCGCGATCACGAGGCCGGCCACGAAGACGGCCCGCAGGGTGGTCCGCAACGGCACCAGCAGCGTGTCGATCACCGCCGTGGCAGCCGCGGGCGAGAGCACGTCGGAGGGAACCTCCCTGAGGTACAGCGCCCGGCCCGCGTTGATCGCGAGCGCCAGCAGCGCCATGGCCACCACCGCCGCGACGCCGATGGCGACCACTGCCTTCCGGCGGGAGCCCCGCGGAGCCAGCCCGACGGCCCCCAGGCCGGTGAGCACCGCCAGCCACGGAAGCACCGAGGCCGCACTGTCGAGGAACGACACGGCGCGCTGGACCCGCACGAGGTCGTCCGACTGGAGGAGGACGATCTCGGCGTCGACGTCGGGGATCCGCTCGGCCAGCGAGAACCCTCGCGCGGTGAGCCGGTCGCGGACCCGGTCCAGGACGGCGCTCGTCGACAACGAGACCGTGCCGGAGTCGTCGGCCGTCACGACGCCCCCCGTTTCACCGGTGAGAACCGCCACGAGGCTCTGGTGTGCCGTCCGGTTCGCTCGCGTCCACAGCTCGGGGAACTCCTCCGAGGTCACCAGCCTGGTCACCACGCCGTGGATGAAGGACTCCACCTGACCGGCGATGACCGGCGCCAGGCCCGTGATGGCTTCCGGCAGACGCGGCGCCCGCTCGGCCAGCCCGGCCAGCGCGTCCGCCGTCACACCCTCGACGTCGATGCGGGTGGTGACCTGATCGGTGACCTGATCGGCGATCTCGGCCTGGATCGCGGGATCGTCGGCCAGCGGGCCCACCGTCTCGACGTACCGCTCGGTGTCGAGCAACTCGCTCTCGGCGAACCTCGCCACGACCGCCGTCAGGACGAGGACAGCGGTGACCACGACCAGCACCCAGCAGCCGACCCAGCGCCAGATGTGCCGTCGCGGCCTCGTCGCCCCGGCACCGGACTCGTGCAGCGCGGCCACCTCGGCGCGCAGGGCTTCCAGCTCGCGCTGCTCGTCGCTGTCGGCGGCGTCGCTGTCGGTGGCGTCGTGGTCGACTGGCTCGGTCATGGCGATGACCCCCCGCGGTCGCCACCACGGTATCGGGATTCACGCCCCCACGAGGGCCGTTCGCCACGACGTCACCCGGTGTGGGTGACCCGGATCGTTCCGCGCGGTCGCATGATGGGGCAGCCGACGAAGGAGGCTCGATGGACCCGGCACCCTGCTGCGCCGCCAGCCGCACGACACCCGCATCGGCCGTGCCGACGTCGCTCGCCGGCGCCGGCTCGTCGGCCCGCGGTTTCGACGCGGCGGGCATGGTCCGGCTCCCCGGAGGCACGTTCCGGATGGGAACCGACGCCCCCGACGGTTACCCCGCCGACGGCGAGGGCCCGGCGCGCGAGGTCACGGTGTCACCCTTCTGGATCGACGCGACCACGGTCACCAACGCCGCCTGGGCGCAGTTCGTGGCCGCCACGGGCTGGATCACCATCGCGGAGCGGCTCGGCACGTCCTTCGTCTTCGCCGGACTGCTGCCCGACGACTTCCCACCCACCCGCGGCGTCGCCCAGGCTCCGTGGTGGCGCGAGGTGCCGGGCGCCGACTGGCGGCGGCCCGAGGGCCCCCACTCCTCCGTGGACGACCGCCCGGACCACCCCGTCGTCCACGTGACCTGGCGCGATGCGCGTGCCTACGCGAAATGGGCCGGCAAGCGGCTGCCGACCGAGGCCGAGTGGGAGTTCGCCGCCCGCGGCGGCCTCGACGGCGTCCATTATCCCTGGGGCACGGAGCGCGAGCCAGGCGGCGAGCACCGGATGAACGTCTGGCAGGGCACCTTCCCCGCCCACAACACCCTCGACGACGGGTACCTCGGCACCGCACCGGCCGGGGCGTTCCCGGCCAACGGCTACGGCCTGCACAACGTGACCGGCAACGTCTGGGAGTGGTGCGCCGACTGGTTCTCCCCCACCTGGCACCGGACCGGGTCCCGCACCGACCCCACCGGACCGGACCGGACCGGGCCTGAGCGCGTCGACCGCAAGTCGATGCGTGGCGGCTCGTACCTCTGCCACGACAGCTACTGCTTCCGGTATCGCGTGGACGCTCGCAGCTCGAACACCCCGGACAGCTCGGCCGGCAACATCGGCTTCCGGTGCGTGGCCTCGGGATGATGCCGGGCCGCACTCGCTAGCCTCCTCGGGTGCTCACCCTGGCCCTCGTCGCGTTCTCGATCGCCTGGTGGCTCGGGCTCTACCTGCTGGCACGCGACGGCGGGCGGGCCACGATGCGCCGGGCCGGGCTCGGCCTGCTCGCGTACGCGGTGGCGGTGGCGCTGGTGCCGTTCGAGGGAGCGATGGTCGACCGGGTGGCCCAGGTGGTCGCTGGGCTGCCCGCGCTGATCTGGCCCGGCGTGCTCATCGCGCTGCTTCCGGCCGAGCTCGAATGGCGGGCGGCGATCGACCGGACGTGGCGCTTCGTCGTGGTGCCGCTCGGCGTCGTGGGACTGGTCGTCGCGGCGGTCCTGGGTGGCTGGTGGCGTCCCGCGATCGCCGCCCTGGTGGTGGTCCCCCTGCTGGCCGTGCTGGTGGTGCTGGTGCGCAGCCGGCGACGCACGGACACCACCGCGCAGCTGGTCGTCGTGGCGACGCTGCTGTTCGGCCTGGGGGTCGCGGTGCTCGTGGCGCCGCTCGACTGGCTGCCCGACGCCGTGGTCCTGGGCGCCATCGGCATCGACCTGGCGGTGCTCGGTGTGGTGGTCGCGGCGTCGAACGCCTTCGAGGCCGGTGAAGCTCTCGCCGCCGACCTCCGCCGGTCAGCTGTGGCGGCAGGGCTCGTCGCCGTGGTCTTCGGTGCCCAGCTCGGGTTGGTGTCGCTCGGCGCGGGCGACACCGATGTGCTGGGGCCGCTGGCCTTCGGCGTGGTGGGGACGGGCATCGCGGTGGTCACGCTCGGTGGCCTGTTCCAGGCGACGCTCGACCGGGTGGTGTTCGCGGCCGAGCCCCAGCTGCGGGCCGAGCGCTCCGAGCTGCGCGAGGCCGGCGACGCATTGCCGCGCCGCGACGCGCACCAGCGGCTGGCCGACCTCGACGACGAGGCGTTCACCCGGCTCGTCCGCGAGGCGCTGCGCCACTACGGCGACCTCGGCAAGCTGGTGTCGAGCCCGCTCACGTCGCTTCCGGCTATCGATCACCGACTCGCCGGGCGCGAGCGGCCGGACCAGTCGCTGGACCGCGCCGCCGAGCTCAAGGCGCTGTTGCTCGAGAGCATCGAACGACTCAAACCCCGCGACCAGCAGTTCGGCACCAGCGAGGAGTGGCGCTTCTACAACGCCCTGTACTTCCCGTACGTCCGGGGCATCCGCCCATACCGGCGTCAGCCGGACCTCAGCGGCCTGGACGACACCACCCGCCGGGTCTTCGACTGGTTCCGGCGCTACGTCCCCGAGCGCACGCTGTACAACTGGCAGAACCAGGCCGCGAAGGTGGTCGCGATCGACCTCCGGGCCCGCGACTGGCAGTAGTTGGCAGTGCCAGGTGTGCCGATGGCAGCGCCCTGAGCAGCAACGTTCTTGGTGTCAGCACCACGAGTCCCGACACCGAGGGAGATGGTCACGATGACCGCTCACACCTTCACCGACACCCATGCCACCGCCAAGGTCCGTGAGACGCCGCTACTGCGCTGGGCCCTGGAGCTCGACGGCATCGGGTCCGCGCTCAACGGCCTGGCGTACCTCGTTGCAGCGTCGGCGCTGGGCGAACTGTTCGGCCTGTCCACGGCGCTCCTGGTGCCGGCGGGCGCGTTCCTCGTCGCCTACGGCGCGGCGCTGATCGTCATGTCGACTCGCAGGGAGCTCAGCACGGTCGCCGTGAAAGTCGTCATCGCCGCCAACGTGATCTGGGCGGTCGACAGCCTGGTCGTGGCCTTCTCCGGGTGGTTCTCCCCCACTGGCGCGGGCGTCGCGTGGATCGTCGCGCAGGCGGCGCTGGTGGGCGGGTTCGCGATCGCGCAGGCGGCTGGACTCCGCCGCGCGCGAGCGTGAACCTCCCGCCCGAACGGCGAACGGCCCGGACCAGGTGGTCCGGGCCGTTCGACATGGCTGAACTGGGCGTGGCGTCAGTCCTGCGTGCGCTTGCGGAACGCCCGCACGGCCAGCGGGGCCAGGATCGCGGCCAGCAGTACGGACCAGACGACCGTGACCAGCACCGAATGCTGGAGCGGCCAGGCGGCGTCAGCGGGGGCCTCCGGGGAGTTGCCCCACAGCACCCGCAACGACTGGACCAGCGCGGAGATCGGGTTCCACTCCGCGATGGTGCGCAGCCACGGCACCATCTGCTCGGTCGGCGCGAAGGTGTTGGCCAGGAAGGTGATCGGGAAGATCGTGGTGAACATCAACCCGTTGACCGCCTCGACCGAGCGCATCATCGAGCCGACCAGGATGCCGAACCAGATCATCGCGAAGCCGAACAGCAGCAGCAGGGCGAACCCCAGGACCGCGTCGGCGACACCGTTGCGGATGCGCCAGCCGATGGCCAGCCCGGTGACGGCCATGACGACGATGCCGATGCTGGAGTGGATCAGGCTGGAGATGCTGCGTCCGACGAGGATGGAGGATCGGGAGATCGGCAGCGACCGGAACCTGTCGACGATGCCCTTGTCGATGTCGTTGGTCAGCCCGAGCGCCACGATGAACGCCGAGAACGCCATGGTCTGGCCCATGATTCCGGGCAGCAGCCACTCGCGGTACGACGAGGAGTCGGTGACGATGGAGCCGCCGAACACGAACGCGAAGAGCAGCACGAACATCACCGGCTGGATGGTGACGTCGAGCAGCATCTCGGGCATTCGCTTGATGTGGAGAAGGTTGCGCCACACGACCGTGGCCGATTGGCTGCCGATGCCGGTGGGGGAGATGGTGGGGCGAGCCAAGGTGCGTGGCTGGGCCAGGGTGGGGCTTTCGCTGGTCATGAGTGGATCTCCTGCTTGGCGTCGTCGTCGGCCGGGGCTGCTTCTTCAGCCCGGTGGCCGGTGAGGTGGAGGAACACGTCGTCGAGGCTGGGCCGCTTGAGGCCGAGGTCGTCGAGCACGATCTTGCTGTCCTCGAAGACGACGCCGATGCGGGTCATGTCGCGCAGGCCCTCGGCCGGCGCGGTGAGCTGACGCGCGGCGGCGTCGACGTGGACTTCCTTGGCGTTCGCGCGGAGGAGGCGCTCCGCCTCGGGCAGGTCGGCGGCGTGGGAGACCGTGAGCACGATGCTCGCCCGGCCGGCCTGGTCCTTGAGCTGCAAGGGTGTGCCGGCCGCGATGACCTTGCCCTTGTCGATGACGACGATGTCGTCGGCGAGCTGGTCGGCCTCCTCGAGGTACTGGGTGGTCAGCAACAGCGTGGTGCCGTCGTTGACCAGCCCGCGGAGGACCTCCCAGAGCTCGACGCGGCTGCGTGGGTCGAGGCCGGTGGTGGGCTCGTCGAGGAACAGGACCGGCGGGGTGGCGACCAGGCTCACCGCGAGGTCGAGACGCCGCCGCATGCCGCCGGAGTACGTCTTGACGATCCGGTCGCCCGCGTCGACCAGCGAGAACCGCTCGAGCAGCTCCTCGGTGGCGGTCTTGAGGTAGGACTTGGTCAGGCCGTACATCAAGCCGATGAGGCGGATGTTCTCGCGGCCGGTGAGCAGCTCGTCGACCGTGGCCGCCTGGCCGGTGAGGCCCATGCTGCTGCGCACGGCGTCGGGCTCGGTGAGCACGTCGTGGCCGGCCACCCGGGCGGTGCCGCTGGTGGGGGTGCTCAAGGTGGTCATCATCCGGACAGTGGTGGTCTTGCCGGCGCCGTTGGGGCCGAGCAGCCCCATGACCGTGCCCTGGGGCACGACGAAGCTGACGCCATCGACCGCGACCGTGTCACCGAAGTGCTTGACCAGATTGTCGGCTTCAATCGCCAAAGCGGTGTTCATGGAAGTGAGAGTAGAAGCTGGGTCCGACAGACTCCACGGGTTAAGCGTGAAACGGACCCGAATCAGTCGAGATCAAGCCGCAAGATGACCTCGGTGAGCGACGATCCGAGCACTTTGGCCACTTGTGCCAGCTCGACCACGTCGAGGCGCCGCTCCCCGCGTTCGTACTTCGAGACCCAGGTCTGGTTGACGTCGAGCGCCTCGGCCACGTCCTCCTGGCGCAGGCCAGCCGCCATCCGCAGCTCCCGCAGCACGGCAAGGAGGCGACCGTACTCCTCGGTAGTGATCGAACGCTCCACAAGACCCAGTCGAAAGCCTATTTCAGGGTAGCCCAACTTAGGCTACGGTTTAGTCGCTTCACGAAACGCCCGGTGGGGTCGTGGAACACCGCGACCGTGCCCTGATCCCACCCAGACCACACATAGAGATGAGACCCGTGACGACCGAACCCAACCAGTGCCCGATCACGTGGTGCGACGAGTCCGGCATCCACCCGATCCATCGCTGTCTCCTCCGCGTGGTCGCACTTGGCGGCATCGACGTCCGCGCCGTCGGCGTCAGCGTCGCGGGCGTCGACGCCGCGACTCGGCACGTCGAGCTGACGCTCTCGACGGCATGGTCGGACACCATGGTCGACCTGACCATGAACGAAGGCCGCAGACTCGGCGGAGCCCTCGTCGACGCGGCCCGCCGCTTCGGCTGACCGCGTCTTCGAAGTCCCGGTCAGCCGAGCATCCGACGACACGACGGCGTTGTCGCCCATCGAGCGCACACGGCGTGGCCGCGGGGCTACGGACGCTGGATCACCCGCGAGGTGCCGCTGACGTACTGCGAGCCCTCGTAGCGGTAGCCGTTGAGGTAGGGGGTCTTGCCGGTGACGAACACGTGCCGCCCGTCGCAGCGCTTCCACTTGCCATAGCCGCTGGTGTTCTTGCACCGGCTCGTGTTGGGGATCGCCGACGAGTACGCGCCGCTGGAGTTCCAGGACACCCAGGCCTGGACGTGGTGACCGTCGGCCTTCGTGTCCTTCACCCACACGTCGTTGGAGGTGGTGTCGAAGCATGCCTTCACGCCGGTGCTCTCGGTGCACTGCATCGGGGCGCTGGCCGGCCGCGTGACCTGGGCCTGGGCGGAGCCCAGCAGGCCCGCGCTGAGGAGCGCCGTGGCGGCGGCCACCAGGAGGGAGCGCCGGAATTTCGTGGTCATCGTCGAGCTCCGTTCGGACAGGGCGCCACGACTGCCGCGGCGGCACGGAGACGACGCTAGGAACGCGCGCTACACCACGGCTACACGTGCACTTACGGGCGCTCCCACGTGTTCGCATGCCGCGCGAGCTGTCGGTCACCGCGGCGTCAGGCCGAGCGCGCCCAGGCCTTGCGGAGCTGGACCTTGCCGCCGGTCTGCATCAGCGATCCGGAGTAGAGGCGGCTGGCCACCGCGACGGCGATCACGACCGACACCGCCAGGAGGCCGAGCGCCACCACCGGCTCCCACGCCTCCGCCTCGCCGGTGAACAGCCGGACCGGCATGGCCACCGTGGAGGAGAACGGGATGTAGGACAGCACGGTCATGACGTCGGGGTTGTCCTGGAAGAGGATGACCCCGAAATAGGGGAACATCGCCAGCATGCTGACCAGGCTCGTGCTCGACGCGAGGTCCTCCTGCCGGCTGACGAGTGCCCCGGCGACCGCCCACATGGCGGCGAGCAGGACGAAGCCGAAGACGAAGAACGGCACGAACCAGCCGAGCGAGGCGCCGAGCAGGCCCAGGAGATCGCCCTGCCCGCCAAGCCGGAGGGCGATCGGCGCCACCAGCGCCAGCGTCGCCACCTGAATCAGCGCCAGCAACGAGTTGCCCGCGATCTTTCCGGCCAGCAGCGCCCGGACCGGGATCGTCGACACCAGGATCTCCACGATCCGGGTCTGCTTCTCGATCACCACGCTCTGGGCGATCCCCACCCCGAACATGATCGCGAACATGAAGAAGATCAGGCCGAAGGCGAAGACGACGATGCACCGGACCCCGCCCGACACGGCGGACGGGTCGAGCAGCTCGACGTCCGGCGCCACGCTGAACGCCGCGAGCACCTCGGGCGGCGCCTCGGTCAGGGCGATCACCGTGAGCCCGAGCGGAGACGCCGCCGCAGCGTCCGGCACGACCGCCGCGTCCACGTCGCCGTCACGCACCAGCCGCGCAGCCGCGGCCTCGTCGTCGACGGTGCGCACCTCGAAGTCGGCGGCCTCCGCCTGGGCCACCGCGTCCGGGCCGAGCGCCGCCACCGACGGCTGGCTGGAGACCAGGCCCGGCAGGACGGCGAGGGCGACGATGCCCACGACGAAGATCGCGAAGTTGATCCAGAACCCCTTGGCCCGGACGGCCTCGCGGACCTCCCGTTCGGCCACGAGCCGCGCCGAGGAGAGCAGGGTCGTCGGTCGCATCGCCTGTCCAGGCAGGTTCGGCGTCCGGCGTGTCGCCGGCGTCTCGTTCCGGCCGGTGTCGACGCTCATGAGACGACCTCCTTGAAGATCTCGGCCAGTGACGGCGTCACGGGCGCGAAGCGGTGGACGCGGCCGCGACGGACCGCCTGGTCGAGCACGTCCTGATCGGGGCCGGGGACGTGGGCGCCGTCCGCACCGGACGGGTCCGAGCCGGCGCCGTGCGTGCCGTCTGAGCTCTCGATGTCGAAGACGACCCTGGCACCGTCCAGCTCGACGATGCGCACCCGGGGGACGTCTCGCACCCATCCGGCGTCGGAGTCCACGATCAACTCGAACCTCGGCGTCGCGAACCGGCTGCGCAGCTCGGTGCGGGAGCCGCCGGCCGCGATGGACCCGGCCGAGATCACGACCACGTCGTCGCACAGCCGCTCGACGACCTCGAGCTGATGGCTGGAGAACAGCACCGGCACGCCCCGGGCCGCCCGCTCCCGCAGCACGCCCAGCACGACCTCGACCGCAATGGGGTCGAGCCCGGAGAACGGCTCGTCCAGGATCAACAGGTCGGGGTCGTGGACCAGCGCCGCGGCGATCTGGGCCCGCTGCTGGTTGCCCAGCGAGAGCGTCTCCAGCGGATCGCGGGCCCGGGCGGTCAGCTCCAGCTGGTCCAGCAGCTCGGCGGTGTTGCGGCGGGCGGTCGACGTGTCCAGCCCGTGCAGCCGGCCGAAGTAGGCGATCTGGTCGGCGACTCGCATCTTGGGGTACAGCCCGCGCTCCTCCGGCATGTACCCGAAGCGCTGCCGCACCGGCTGGGTGACCGGCGCGCCGTCCCAGGTGACCTGGCCGCCATGAGCGGCGAGGACGCCGAGGATGATCCGCATCGTCGTGGTCTTGCCCGCGCCGTTCGCCCCGATGAAGCCCG
Source organism: Jiangellaceae bacterium (assembly GCA_036566745.1). GTDB lineage: Bacteria > Actinomycetota > Actinomycetes > Jiangellales > Jiangellaceae > DATCVR01. The sequence goes on from DATCVR010000007.1 coordinate 28,798, forward strand.
TCATCCGGCCCGGCCGGACGTCGAACGACACGTCATCGAGGACACGGAGCTCACCGAAGCTCCGGCTCACCGAACGTATCTCCAGCATGGTCCCGTCCCTCACCCTTCCGGGGTCGCCGTCGTCGGTCGGCGGTGGCCGTCAGGTCGTCGCGGCGGCCATCGCGTCGGTGCCAACCGTAGGCAGGCGGACCCGGCCCGCGCGTCCGGCGGGCGATCGATCCTGGGGTCAACCGGCAGGGGGAGACAGCCGGTCAGGAACCGGGGCTGACGACGCCGCGCTCGTAGGCGAACACCACGGCGTGGGCGCGATCGCGCAGGCCGAGCTTCATGAAGATGCGCGACACGTGCGTCTTGACGGTGGCCTCGCCGAGGTGGAGGGCGCTGGCGATCTCGGCGTTCGTGGCACCGCGCGCCAGCAGCGCCAACACGTCGAACTCGCGGTCGGTCAGCTCGGGTGGCCGCAACGCGGGCTGGACCTGGGCCGGCACCGCGAACCGCTCGAGCACGCGGCGGGTGGCCTCGGGCGACAGCAGCGCATCGCCGCGGGCCACGACCCGCACCGATGCGATGAGGTCCTCCGGCGAGGCGTTCTTCAGCAGGAAGCCGCTCGCGCCGGCCCGCAACGCCTCGAACAGGTAGTCCTCGCGGTCGAACGTCGTCAGGATGACGACCTTGGTGGACCCGGCGTCCGCTCCCCCGCCGGCCGAACCGAGGATGCGCCGGGTCGCCTCCAGCCCGTCGGTGCCGGGCATCTGGACGTCCATGAGCACGACGTCGGGCCGCAGCCGCTCGGTCAGCGCGACGGCCTCGGCACCGTTGCTGGCCTCGCCCACCACCTCGATGTCGTGCTCGGTGCTGAGGATGACCCGGAATCCGGCGCGGACGAGGTCCTGGTCGTCGGCCAGGATCACCCGCACCTGCGCGTCGGCGCTCACCTGGGACCCTGCGCCGGCTCGTGGGACGAGCCCACGGCGTCGTGGGCTCGTCCGGCCTCGCCGAGCGGGAAATGGGCCCGCACGCGGAACCCGCCGTCGCGCCGCGGCCCCGCCTCGAACTCCCCGCCGTGGACCGCCACGCGTTCGCGCATCCCCACCAGGCCGAACCCCGCGCCGTTCGAGGCCCCGGCGGCCGCCCGGGACGCCGAGCGACCGCGGCCGTCGTCGCTCACTTCCAGCTCCAGCCCGTGGTCGAGGAAGCGCACGCGAACGTCGGCAGCGCTCCCGCCGGCGTGCTTGACGACGTTCGTCAGCGACTCCTGCACGACGCGGTAGGCGGACACCGCGACGGCGTCGGGCACCGGTCGCGGGTCGCCGTAGACCGCGTAGGCGACCTCGATCCCGGCCGATCGGGTGTCGTCGGCCAGCTCGGGAAGTTGATCGAGCCCGGGCGAGGCGGGATGCGAGGCACCGAGCGTGGGCAGCTCGGCCGGGGCGGTCGCGTCTCCGGTCGGCTCCTCGCGCAGCACCCCCACCAGGCCGCGCAGCTCGGTGATCGCCGTGCGCGCCGTCTGCTCGACGGTCTCCAGGGCGCCACGGGCGACGTCGGCGTCGGTGTCGAGCACCCGGCGCGCGGCACCGGCCTGCACGCCCATGACCGCGACATGATGCGCCACGACATCGTGGAGGTCGCGTGCGATGCGGACCCGTTCGGTGACCACGGCCTGGCGCGCGTTCAGCTCCTGTGACCTGCGCAGTTCGTCCGCCTGCACCTCGAGCTCGTGGCGTCGCCGGGCCGAGAGCCAGGCGGCGTTGCCGAAGTGGTAGCCGGACACGAAGAAGGCGACGTTGAACGCGACCTGGTAGATGACGGTGGCCAGGACCGGATCGAGCGGACCGGCCGCCCCCTCGAACTCCGCCGGAGGCTGCACAAGCGCCTGGACGAAGCTGTACCCGAGCCAGGCGAACATCGCACCGATGACCCCGAGCCGCACCCACCGCGCCACCACGCGGTTCTGCCCCCACGCGCCCAAGGTGTACAGGGCGATGAACAGCGCCACCGACGGCACGAAGTTGTCGCCGTTGCGGCGGGCCTGGGCGACGATGAACAGCACGCCGATGACCACCACGACAGCCACCGGGAACTGCCGACGCCAGATCAGCGGGACGGTCAGCACGGCGGCCCAGGCGACCTGCTCGGCCAGCGACGGCGCGGTGCCGAAGGAGAAGGCGCCCATGCTGTTGATCAGGACGGCCGTCGCGACGCCCCCCACGACGATCCCGAGCCCGACCCCGACGTCGCGCCACTGTTGCTCACCGGTGGGGCCGGGGCGCCGCCACTCGGTCCACTCCGGCGCTGTCACGTGCGTCAATGTAGCTCACCGGCGAGCGTCGGCTACGGCGCCGGCTGGCCTGGCCGGACGGCCGACCCAGGGCTTGTCGCACCCGAGCGAGTACCCGCGTCACCTGGGCGAATGCAGTGATTGTGGTGGACCCGCCATAAATGTGACGGATAGCATTTTCATCCTGTCGCTCCACTATTCAGCCACCCGGATTTCCGGAGGCGATGGGCATGAGCAGCACCGACACCATCGTGGTCAAGCTGGTCCAGGGAATTGCCGTCGACCTCAGTTCGGTCATCCCGCTCGTCGAAGAGCCGGCCACGTCGGCCTGGAGCGCGCTTCTGGAGGCGTTTCCCTTCGTGAGCCTCACGCCCCTCGCATCCGACGTCTCCGTCGCCGAACTCCAGCAATTGACGGCCGAGGCACGGGCGGCCGATCCCAGTGCCGACATCGCCGATCTCGACCTGTTCTTCGCCATCCGGATGCCGGACGAATTCGGCGTGCCGGATCAGGTCATGGACGTGTTGGTCGAGCAGCTGCAGGCGCTGCCGTTCGTCGAGTGGGCCGGCCCGGCCACCGACCTCGAGCCCGGAAACCTCGTCCGGCCGTTCCAGTACTACCTGAACGACGCCGACACCGGGCTTCGGGTGGAGTCGCTGCGATTCCACGCCGGCGGGACGGGTGCGGGCGTGCGGGTCGTGGTCGTGGACGACCTCGACTTCGACCGCAGCCATCCGGATCTGCTCAGGCCCGACGGGTCCAGCAAGGTGGACGCGCTGACGCCTCAGCCGTCCATCTCCGTCACCGCCGGGATCAATCACTCGACGGCGACGCTCGGCATCGTCGGCGCCGAGGACAACGCCGTGGCCGTCCTCGGGATCGCCAGGGGCGCGACGCTGATGTACGCCGGCACGAGGAGGCCGGTCGAGGTGTCCGCGCAGTCGGGCCTCCAGCCGGGAGACAGCACCGACCTGTTCGAGGCGATGGTGCGCGCCGCCGTGGCCGTCCGGGCCGGCGACATCGTGTCGTGCTCGATCACGATTCGAGCGGCCCCCATGTTCGACACCGGCACCGGCAGCGGGATCCAGATCAGCGGGCGGGGACGCGTGCCGCTGGACAACCACTTCCCGCTCGCCTCGTTGCTCAGGTTGATGCGGGCGCGCGGTGTGATCGTGTTCATCGCGGCCGGGAATGGCGTCCACAAGGGATTTCTCACCCCGCCGGTCGACGACGCGCTCGATCTCGACGCCCACCCCGAGGTCGTCGTGCATCACTCGGGAGCCGTGGTCGTCGGTGGGCTGGAGCCCGTGTTCGGCCTTCCGCCCCTGACGCCGCCGCTGAGCCTGCGGCGCTGGAGGTTCACCACGTTCGGGAACCGCGTCACCTGCTGCGCGTGGGCCGACGCCGTCATGGTGGCCTCCGACACGTCGACGACCACCGGATTCCAGATCGTCTCGGGCACCTCGTTCGCCACCCCGATGGTGGCCGCGGGAGTCGCCTGCCTCCAGGGGATGTCACTGTCTCGGCACGGCACGACGTTGACGCCCGATCAGGTGACCGGCCTGCTCACCCGCCCGGATCTCAACCGCGACTGGGCACCGGGCGGCAAGGTCGGTCTGTTCCCGCAGTTCGACTCGCTCGCTGCCCAGATCTGAGGCTCGACCGTCCCGCAGGCTCGGACCGCTCCCCCGCCGCGGTCGACGCTATGGCCGGACCTCAGCCACCACCTGCGCCCGCGCGCCGTCCGGCGCCACCATCGTCAACGTCACGACCATCGGCGGAAGGGCCCTGATCAGGACCTGGTACTCGTGCGGCTCGTTCTCCGTCACCCGCAGAGCGTGGACGATCTCAGCGCTCGGGAAGGGCCCCACCCGGGTCGGGACGTCGTCGAGTTCGAAGCGTACCCGCACCGGAGGCGGCGGGAACGGCAGCCGGGCCTGCTGCACCAGGACCGCGAGCACGTACGGCGGCAGAGCATGGACGTCGGCGTCCGAGCGCACCCGGATCACCACGCCCCGGCCCGCGATCGCGACGACGTCGAGGAGATCCAGCGTCGGTGGCTCGGCCACGAACGCCGGCACGGTCACCCGCTGCTCGCTCAGCCGGCCGAGAGGGTCGACCACGCGGACCACCACGTCGAGCGGCTGCTCGGCGTCCGGCCGGGTCAGCCACACTGCCAGTGGTGAGCGCCCGCCCGAGCGTGTTCCCCGGACCAGCACGGCGCCCGGGTCGGCGCCCGCAGGCGGAGCGGCGGCAGCCACCGGTCCCTCAGCGACCGACTGCAGCGCCACCGGCGCCACCCCCGCTACCCCCGCCGCGCCGCTGACCTCGGCGGACACTCGGTGGCTGCCGAGGGGCACCTCCCGAGCGGGCGCCGAGGTCGACGTCGTCACCAGCATCAGCTCGCCCGTGCCGAGCGGCACCGCCACCAGCGGCGCGAGATCGGGCGCAGAGTCGGGCAGCACGGTCACGAGAACCGGCTCGCAGGCCGCCGACAGCAGGCCGCGCACCGCCTCGACCGGCACCGAGTCCACCGGCACCGCGACGGCTCGGATCAGCCAGTCGTCCCACGAGGCGCCGAAACCGCCCGTCCACTCGGCGGTGTAGGCCGACTCACCGGTGACGGGGTCGGGCACCGCGCCGGCACCCGGCGGGACCGCGGGAACGACCGCCAACGGCGGGCCCATCGACTCGAACGACCGTGCCGCCGCCTCGGATCGGGTACGGAACACCCGGAACTCCCGGACCGGCACCCGGCTCGCCGCCGTCAGCGACAGTGTCACCATCCCGGCCACGCCGACCACCGACCTCACCACCGGGGTCGCGGGACGCCGCAGCCGTGGTGCGGCGACGGCCTGCAGGTGCTCGTGGGCGTCCTGGCCGGCAGCGGGTGCGGGCCACGCGGACTCGATGCCGGAGCGGGACAGCGTGGTGACGGTGAACAGGTGAATGTCGGTCGAGCCCTTGGGCAAGGCGACGTCGGTCTCCCGGGCCGTCCCGGGCAACACGGTCAACCGCCGGAACACCGAACGCCGACGATCCGGCGGCAGCGCGTCGTAAGAGCCCCACAGCTGCTGGAGCCGTATCCCGGGCAGCGTGCCTTCCGGCGCCCGGGCCGGCAGTCCGACCGCCTGGCGAAGCGCTGTCTCGGCGACCTCCCAGACGATGACTCCCCTGTCGGGCTCGAGGTCCGCGCCGGCGGGCACCGACCAGCGCACCCGGGCATGCGAGCGTCCCTGGGCGTCCAGAGCACTGCCCATCGGCACCCCTGGCGGCAGCGGCGGCGGGATCGGCGCCACCGGCACCGGGCTCGCCGCACTCGTCAGTGCGGGCGACGCCGGGGCCGGCGACAGGCCGGACGACACGCCGATCATCAGCTGCGCACTGGTCCACAGCGCCACGCCCCAGCGTGACGTCGCCGAATAGTCGAGCACCGGAACGGCCACGCGTACCCGGTAGCGCCGGCCCTCCTCGCCCTGTGCCGCCCCGGCCGGCACGACGTTCTCGCCGGATGCGTCCAGGTGCTCCACCTCGACGCCGGGACCGCCCACCAGCTCCGCCCCCACGAAGGTCAGCGCGACGTCGCGCCGGAAGCAGCCGGTCGGCGCGTCGTCGAACGGCGTGACGGTCGTGGGCGGCAGTGTTGTCGACGACGTCATCGGGAACAGCACCGACCACAGCTCGACCGCGACCGGGGTGCGCTCCTCCCAGCCGAGCGCGACCTCGACCTCGAGGGTCGCCGGGCAGAGCGTGGAGCCCTCGAAGCGGGCGCTGAGAGTGGTCGCGATGATGCGCGGCCGCGGCGGTGGCGGCTCGTCGCCGGCATGAAGCCCGTCCTCCCACCGGGACCAGACGCCGAACACGTCCTGCCACGCCACCGGATACCCGGGGCTGCGCCCGCCGCTTCCGATCGGGATCTCCGCCGCGGCGTCCACCATGGCGGTGCGGGAGAAGCCGGGATCGCCTCTCGGCCCGTCCGGCACGGGCAGCAAGGGGCGGAAGTCTCCGGCGGGGCGCACCGGCAGCAGGCACGCCGCCGTCGTGGCCGTGGGAGCGTCGAAGCGTGCCAGGGCGGCTCCGGTTCCCTGGCCGAGCGCGGCGCTCGGCTCCGGTCGGTCCCAGGAGACGCGGACGGTCTCCCGCCATGGCCCGTCGACGACGGCGGGTGCCACCAGCCCGTCCCGGACGGCGGTGACGTTGGTCGGAGTGCGGGTCGAGGTGTGCCGCGGTGACGACGGCACGTAGGCCGCCATGGTGGCCGGACCAGCTCGGTCCGGGAGGTCGCTGTACTCCGCGGTGACCATCAGGTCGTCCCCGCCGGTGGCGGGCAGGTCGAACCGCGACTCCTCCAGGTAGGCGGTGCCGAACCCGAGCGCCAGCGCGAGGAACGGATCCGCGCTCGCCGGCAGGGTCAGCAGGGACAGCGGCGGCAACGTCGCCGTCGCGGGCAGGGACGATCCACCTCCGGGGCCGGTCGGGCCGTCGACCACGCTCGTGTCGACGACGAGGTGCTGCTCGAACGGCGGCAACGCGGGCCGGTAGATGCGCTCGATGCGGGGCAGGGTCTCGTTGCGGACCTCCTTGAGCAGGATCCCGTGGTCCGGTGGGGACCACGCCGGAGCGCTGCGCCCGGTGCCCGTGACCGGGAACCAGCCGAGCGGTGGGCCGCCGCGGCGCAGCCGCCGCATGGCGGCCTCGACCGGGTCGACGGGGTCGTCGAACAGGCCTTGGGCGCCGGTGTCGTACGACGTCCCCGGCCACGGGTCGTCCACCGGCAGCCCGACGCGCTCGAACGGCTTCCAGGCCTCGTCCTCCAGCACCTGGTCGAGGGCCTCGATCCGGACGCTCGGGCTGCGCCCGTTCACCAGCAGGGCACGGGTCCCTCCAGGGCAGCGGACCACGAGCCGCACCGGAGCGCCGCCGGCGCCGGTGACGGCGTCCGACCCGACAGTCTCGCGCAGGCCGATGCCGCCGCGGGTGACCAGCAACCCGACAGCCCGGGTCGGGTCGATCGGGTCGCACTCGACCTCGACGTACGCCGCGGTCCGGCCCCACGACAGGGCCAGGCCTCCGCTGACGCGGCCCAGCTGCACATCGACGAGCTCCGGCTTGTCCCGCCGCGGCCGGCGCCACACGACGAACGGCTCGGACGGCACCCCGAGCTCCTTGGCACAAGCCCAACGCAGCTGGATCTCCGTCGGCCGCTTCTCCCGGATGGATTTCAGGCGTTCGAGCAGTCTGCCCTCGACGTCGACCTGGTGCTGGCGTATCCGCTCCAGGTGCCGCTCGGCGATCACCGGCCACGGGATCATGGCCGACTCGGCCCGGAACCAGTAGGGCCAGGCCATTCGGCGGGCCATCAGTCCTCCACCTCCCAGGGCGCCCGAAGCAGGGCGACACGCACGGCTTCGGAACGCTGCTCGGGTGTCCCGGCGAGCGCGTCACCGGCGACGACGAGGTCCAGCCGGAGCTCCGCACCACGGGACCCGGGGGTGAGCAGCACCAGGGCCCGAGTGCCGCCCGGCCCCCTGACCAGCCTGGTCACGCCGGCCACCGGAAGGTCGCCGGCCGCCGGTGGCGCGGTCCTCGGCGCCAGCGACAGCCAGTCCCGCTCGGCCGCGGCCCACCACTGGTGCCCCGGCCCGGCCGAGGGGTCCGGAGGCCCGCTGACCACTGTCGGCATCGGACGCGAGCGCCACATCGCCTCACTTCCCTCCACGACCACGGCGACCGGCTGCGGGACGGCGTCACCGGACCACAGCACCTGGACCGACGGGTAGCGCGGCACCTGGGGGACGGAGAGCCCGGCGGCCTGGTAGGCAGCGTCCAGGACGTCGCCGGCGGGTGCGGGCGGGAGCGTCGCCAGCGCAGCGGGAACGGGTACGTGCCGGTGCTCGCGTGGGGCAAGGCGGACCAACGCGGCGAGGTCGTCGACCGTTGCGAACCGCGACGTCGTGAACCCGATGCGGTGGACCCGCCGTCCGGTCGCGCTCGCGGGTGCGCCCTTCGGCACCGCCTCGATGTCGACGAGGTAGTCGGTGAGCGGCTGCAACTCGTACGGCAGGGTCAGGATCGTCCCGTACCCGCTGCTGCCGCTGGCGTCGGTGCACGGCAGACCGTCGAGCAGCTCGGTCACGGCCTGCTGCCACGGGGTCATCACGGCGCCGAGGGCTGCGGTCAGCGGTCTCATGACGCCGCTGGGGTCGACGGCGCCGCCGAGCAACGTCGGGAGCGTGAGCGACGCTCCGGGCAGGCCGCCACCCGGAGGTTCCGGATGGAAGCCGGATGCCGCCTGGACGCTCACGCGCAGTTCCTCGCCGTAGGCGTCGAACAGCGCGGTGACGTTCTGTGTCGCGAGGGCGATCCGGATCGGCTCGGCGCACAGGACACCGGTCTCGTCCATCGCCGGAGCGGTGGCGAGCAGCCACGGACCGAGATCTGCCGGTGCGCTGTTCGGCCCGTCCGCGGCGAACCGGAACTCCTGGACCTCCACCGGCCCCCAGTTCTCCGGCGCGGTCGCCGAGGGCTTCGGCTCCTGCTGCAACGACTCCGCGCGCCAGCTGACCTTCACCGTGTAGGTCTGCGACGGCACGAGCAGCGCGAGGTCCGTCGGGTCCTGGCCGAGGGTCGATTCCAGCAGGTCCCGCTCCGTGGTGACCACCGTGGTGTCGTAGTCGAAGCGCCGACGCTCGGCCGTGGTGGTCCCGGCCGCGGCGACGAGCCAGAACGGCGTCCCGGCGAGGTCCTTCTCGCGCCGGTCGGCGCCGATCTCCACCACGGGCACGCCGCCGGGCACGTCGACGACGACCCGGCAGAGGATCAGGTCCCGCTCACCGGCGACGACCCGCGCCGCCAGCCGCCCGGCACGCTCCAGCGGGTCCGCCCACGGTCTGGCCGGGTCGGTCCAGTCACCCGGCAGCGGGTTGGCGGCGGTCACCATGCTGTCGGGCGTCACCGGTTGCTGGGCGACGACCGAGCCGGCGTCGTCGCGGCAGGTGACGACCAGGCCCTCGTTGAGCATGCGCTCGGACACGAGCAGCAGCAGTTCGAGCGACTCGACTCCGCCCTCCACGCGCAGCCGCAGCGAGTTCGCGAACTCCGACGGCGTGAACCCGACCTGGTCCCAGACCCGCTCGACCAGCTCGCGTTCCTGTTCGGGCGCGTGCGGCGCCGGCTCCGGCTCGTCACCGGACGGCGAACGCAGCACCCGTCCCTGGCAACGCAACGGCCTTCGGCTGAGCGCGCTGTCCCAGGCGGTGTCGACCCACCGGGCGGCGACGTCGGCCAGCGAGGCTCCGGCGGCCATCAGGTCGACGACGTCCTGCAGCGCCTGGCCGCCGGTGGGCACCGCGGCGTTGCTGAACGTGGCCGGGTTGCCTTCCTGCCAGACCTGGATCGAGTCGACGTGGTCGATCCGTCCTGTCGGGCAGGGCACGGCGTCCCCCACGACCACGGCAGGATCGGTGCCCTGGAGCAGGTCGGCGAGGGCGTTGCCGGTGCGCCAGGTCTCGGTGACGCCGAGCTTCGCCTCGACCGGCGAGCTGCGGAAGGCCCCGCCGGGATCCGGCCATCGCACCCCGTCCACGAGCCAGCCCGTCGCGCTCGGGCCCAGGGGCTCGCCGTCGAACGTCCACAGCACGGGCGCGGGCGGCGCGATCGGATCGCAGACGTGGCCCCAGCGTTCCTCCACGGCAGTCGTGAGACTCTCGCCGTACGGGACAGCACGCGACGCCGGCGTCGGCAGCCAGGACAGGAGCGCGAGGGCGGGGCCGAGCTGGGACTGCCCGGGCGCGCCGCGAGCCCACCAGGTCGCCGGGGTCTTGCCCGCGGGCGGGTCAGGCTCCAGATCGCCGACCAGCTCGACCTCGGTGACCTGGTAGCGCCACCACCGGTCTCCGCGACGTGTCCACGGGTCGGCGCCCACGCCGGACACTCCGCGGGCTTCGCCACCCAGCACCACGTTGCCGGGCTGCACGAGCGGCGGAGTCTCGAACAGCACCACCGGCACCGCGTCGAGCGGCACCGCCGGCGGCGACTCGGCCGACGGGACCGCCACGGCGTCGGCCAGCGCGCCGTCGACGACCCGGTCGGTGGCGGTGCCCTCGACCAGCGCGGGTGAACGACTGACCAGCGTGACACCCGCCACGAGCGGCGGGGCGACCGGCGCCGGGGGCGGTGTCTCGCCGATCGTGAGCTCGATGCAGCCCTCGATGTCGAAGAAGAACAGCTCGACCTTGCCGCAGACCTCACCGTGGATGTACGTGCGCTCGATCTCGACGCCGTTCTGCAGCTGGCGGCCGACCAGCACGGTGAGCTCGGCACGGGCCGAGACACCGACGACCCACAGCCGCAGCTCGCCGCGCGCGTAGATCTTGCCGCCGATCGCGAACGGCTCGAACGACACGAGAGCGTCGAATCCGGCCGCGACCTCGAAGTACAGGCCGACCGACTTGCTGCCCATCAGCACGCACTGCAGGTGGAAGCCGACCGCGATCGCCAGGCCGTTGGTGACGATCGGCAGCTCGGGTATGGCCAGGGTCGAGCCGTCGCCGTGGATCATCAGGTAACCCGTTCCGCGGAAGACGTCCAGCACGGTGACGGTGACGGGCTCGATGTTGGTGCCGAGGTCGATGAACCAGTTCTGCACCTGGGACAGGTGGAAGAACGCGGTGACCGGCACCCGGATGCGCAGCAGGTCGACGACGGTGTACTCCGCGACGATGCCGATGGTGATCGTGCCGCGGCCGAAGTCGAGGTCGAGGACCGCGAGGAACGTCGCGCTGTTCTGAGCCTTCAGCGCCGGCGGCGCCGAGAGCACGTCCGCCTTCATCATCAGCATCAGCCGCGGCCCGGGGACCTCGACGAGCACGATGCCCTTGAGGTGCAGCAGGAACCCGCCCTCGGCCGTGCCGAGCATCATGCCGGCGGCGATCGCGAAGCTGCCGGCGCTGAGCTCCCAGCCCGCGGGATGCATGACGTTGAACCCACGGGCCGGGGTGAGCTGGCTCTCGAGCCACCTGAGGGCGGGCGCCTGCGCCCCGGTCTGTTCGAGCCGGCGGTAGTTGACCCCGACGCCGCCGAGGAAGCCGAAGATGCCGAGGCCGGAGTTGCCGAGCGGCAGCGGCACCGGGAACTCCACCTCGGCGCCGACCAGCACGCCGGTGGTGCCGGCGCGGCTCTCCAGCGCGAGAGTGGCCGACGCGCGCAGCCCGATGGACGGGAAGGTGAGGTCGAACGCGCCCTTGAAGCCGAGATCGGTGATCTCCAGGTAGCCCGTGCCGTGGATGGCGCCGGGGATGTCGAGCGTGGCGCCGAGTTTGGTGAGCTGGGGAGCCTCGAAGGCGTCCAACCGCAGCCGGACCCGCACCGTGTCGACGGTGACGATGCCGAGGTCAACCCCCAGGCCGACCTCGATCTCGAGGTAGGTCGGGTTGAGGCGGCTCGCGCGCACGCCGAGCACGCGGAGCAAGGAGTCGAGCGGCGGCGCGGCCATCATCGAACCCGCCGGTACGTCGAGCGTGTAGCCACGGCTGGGGTCGAAGACGGGCAGGGGCACGAACTCCACGGTCCCGTCACCGTCGGTCCGGGTGTCCCACGAGCTGCGGACACCGACGGCCTTGTAGCGGGTCACGATCGGCTTCTGCGGGTCGACCTTGATGAACCCCAGATCGAAGGAGAAGGCGGTCTCGAGGTCGAGCAGCACGCTGACCTGGGTGGTTTCCGGGCCGCTGCCGGTCGCGGGATCGACCAGTCCGTCGGTGACGACCAGCTCGCCGCCGCGGAGGACGATGTACTGGGTCTGGATGCGTCCCGCTGCGCCGAGCGCGACCGCGCCGCTGCCGAGGACGACGAGCGGCACGAGCTCACCGGCGGTCGGGCTCGGAGGGGTGGCCGCGGCCAGCAGCGGGGAGAGTGCCGCCACGGCGCCGAGGACGTTCACCGCGGTGTTCGTGCCGGTCGCCGACCGGTCCACCTTGGCCAGCCCGTCGAGGTCGCCCTCGATGGCGCGGAACTCGGCCGACGTCTCCCAGGACGAGCGGTCCTCGGCGACCTTGAGCCGGACGAGGAACGTGCAGATCCCGTCGCTCGGGTTGGTCCGGGCCGGCAGCTCGTCGTCGGTGTGGCGGTCGAGCCGCGCCTCGGCCGCCGTACGGACGTCGAACTCGCCGTAGATCTCGGCGCGCACGAAGGTGCCGCGGATGAGCTCGACGCGGACGCCGATCTTGCGGAAGCAGTCCGGTACCAGCGGGCGCTGGGGCTCCGGGTCGACGTCGGTGCTGGTGGGGGCTGGTGGGCGGGTGAGCTCGGCGGTGACGGTCTCGGTCGTGGGGCCACCGAGAGTGGGTGTCGCCGTGGCCCGCCACCAGGCCGACGAGCCGGGCGCCGGCAACGCAGGGTTGGTCGCGGCGGCCGCGGCGGTGGCCTGCCCGTGCGCGTCGCCGGCGGTCACGTTGCTGAACTTGAGCTCGCGGTGGGTCCGCAGCAGGTGGATCAGGGCGTCGCGGCGGCGCGCGCTGAGAGCCTGGTTCAGGTCGACGTGGTCCTGGTCGTCGAAGCCCTCGTAGGAGGCGAACCCCTCGACCCGGAGCGGGGTGGTCTTCGGGATCTGAGCCAGGCGGGCGATCGAGTCGGCACCCAGGAACGGTGGCGCATCGCCGAAGCCGTTCCGGGACGACGCTGGTGAGGTGGCGAGGTTGGCGCGGTTGCGGGTCCAGTCCGTGGCGGCGCCCGAGGGAAACTGTGCCGCCGTGGGGCGCTCGAACAACGTGTAGGCGCTGAAGGCGGCGATGTTCGCGGGAGTGACCGTCCTCGTCGCCGTGACGGTCACGGTCGCGCCGGCCGCCACGGGGATCGTCGCGCCGGGGCCGGTGGCGCTTCCGCCGCCGGCCCAGGACCACGCGACGTCCCCGCCGTCGGCCGGGTCGAGCGCGACCGTGGCGTGGGTGGCGGTCTGGGCCGTGACGACCACCCGGTGGCCGGTGTTGCTCGTCGTCCGCGGCACGACCTGGTCCGAGGGCGGGGGCGCCGGGGCGCCACCACCTCCGGCGGTCGCCTTGCGGACCGTGATGGTTCTGGTCAGCTCGTGCAGGCCGGCGTCGGTGACCTTGATCTCGAGGGTCGTCGTGCCGGCCGCGGGAAGCAGGATCGTGCGGCGGTCGAGGGTCGTCGGGTCGGCGCCGTTCACCGTCACCCGGTAGGCGTACGGCGCCAGGCCGCCACCGGCGCTGATGTGAAGGGTCGCGCTGTCGGGCAGGTCGACGGGGGTGAGCACGGGATCGCTGTCCTGCACCCGGTACCACTCGCCCGCCGGACCCTGGAACGCCAGCCGGACCGTCGGGGACTGGCCGCGGTCGACCACCTCGGCCTCGAACAGCCCGGTGACCCCGGCGTGCTGGCCCAGGCCGATCCACAGGTCTCGCACGCCGGCGCTGACGGCCAGTCCCTCGAGGCCGGTGGGCGCCACGAACAGGCGGACCTCGGGCAGGTAGAGGCCCTGCCAGCCGGTCGGTTGGGTGCGCGCGTTGGCCGGCACGCCGGCCGGGCCCGCCTCGCCGGTCAGGTCGAGGGTGGCGCTGCGGAACGCGAAGCCGACGACCTCGCCGGGGCCGATCAGCGCGTGTCGTGGCTCCATCCTGATGAAGTCGAAGATCTGGTCCTGCGGTGGACGGCCGCCGACGGTGCTGCTCAGCAGCGTGACGTCGAGGCCCTGGCCGGCGGGGCGCAGCAGCCGGACCCGCAGCGCGGGCAGAATGAAGCGCACGTCGGGATGGGCAGGGTCGGCCCTCAACTGGCCCTGCGCGTCGAGCACGGCACCACGCAGGAAGGGCAGCCGAACCACAGCGCTCGGGGTGTCGACGACCAGGCGCACGGTGCCGTCCGGATCGCCACCAGGGCCGGTGAGGCGGAGGCCGAGCTCGAGGTCGACGCTCGGATCCGGGAACACGAGCGGAGTGCCGGTACTGATCGCCGCGCTCGGGCTGCGGCTGAACGTACCGCTCGCCGGATCGAGGCTCAGCGGCTCGTCGCCACCGGCACTCGTCTTCCAGACCCGCCAGGTGAAGCCGTCGTCCTCGGTGCGTTCCTCCTCGGTCGGCGTGTCGACGCTGTCGAGCACAGGTTCGAGGGCATCCAGGGCACCGCCGCTCTTCAGCGACGACGGCATGTCATCCCAGAGGCTCATCCCTGTGCCAGCCCTTCGTATCTGGACCTACCGGATCTTCAGCTGTGGTCGCACGAGCCGACGGTCCCTCCTCACGTGACCTCCACGACGTCGCTGAACACGACGCGGTCGTCCAGCTCCCGGAGCGAGAGAGCATCCGGGCCGTCGCCGGCCAGCTCCACCTCCCGGACGCGGACCCGCATCCTCCCTGCTGCTCGCGGCACCTCGACGGTCTCGCCGAGCCGGCCGGTGCTCACCGCCTGCGCGCGCCACACCGCGGGCTCGTCCGGACCCTCGAGACGGCTCACGTCGGTGCCGGACGGCTGGTCGAGCGTCTCGCTGACCACGGCGTAGCGGTTCGTCGTGGGGCCATCGGGACCCAAACCCTCGAGCCGGACGACGACCCGTCCCGGGGCCGACGTGTCGACGGTCAGGGTGCGCTCGGGCATCAGCTGGACCAGATCGCACGTCACCGGGCCGGAGATCTCGAGGTTCGGCAGGCTCTCCGGCTGGTAGCGAGCGACCACGAGGCGGACGAAGGGCCGGTACGACGAGGCGGCCACCCCGGGCAGCTCCACGTCGGCGACCCACCGGCCGTCGGCGAAGACGGCGTCGTATCCGACGACGGCGGCGGACGCCCCGTCCGGGAGCCGCACCGTCGCCGGGGCGCCTCCGCCCGCGAGGTCCGCAGCGGTGAGCAGGCGTCGCGGCTCCGGGGTCTGCCAGATGGGGTCACGGCCGGCCTCGGAGCGGTCGGGAACCACGGCGAGCTGCTCTCCCTCGCCGGTCAGATGCCACGGCCGGGTGAGCTCGACACGGAGCGTCCCGCCGCGGCGCACGCGCGTGACGACCGAGCCCTGGACGGTGGTCGTCCAACGGAACGCCGGGACCACCGAGCGCACCACCGGCGGCACCGGACGCGCCGTGCTCTTGACGCTCACCGGCTCGGCCTCGCCCGTCGTGACGAACAGCGCGGCGTCCTCGTCCGGCTTGTACAGGTGCCGGAATCGGGACACGGCGGTGAACGAGTAGGTCACCATCCGGTGTCTGGTGTCCCCGAACTCGTGGACGATCCGCTCGCTCAGCGCCTCGTCGCCGCGGGCCACTGGGACGTTCTGGACGGCCACCCCGGACATCGGTGTCGTCAGGTCGTCGTCCACCTCGTCCCACGCGGCGGACACCTGCACCTGCATGGTGCTGGCGGTGTCCACCTGGAGTCGGGCCGGCTCAGGCGTGAGGACCGCGGCGAGGTCGCCGGGCGCCTGCACGGGTATCAGCGACCCGGACGGGCTGGACAGCGGCCGGCGCACCGCGTGGACGAAGGTCATCGGCACCGCCGGAGTCGCCATCGGGTGCCTGCCCTTCTTCACGACGTCGGTCGGCAGTGCCGTCGTGCGCCACTGCTGCAGCGCGAGATGGTCCAGGAAGTCGGGGCGCAGGAACGACGACAGTTGCAGCGTGAGCTCCTCCGCCGGCGCCAGCCGCACCACGAACAGGTCCGGCTCGCGGTCCGGGTCGACCAGGTCGTCGTCGCCCGCCGGCCGCGGCTCGAGAAGCACCTGCTTCGCCGGGGCGTCCGGCCAGCCGGCGCTCCACGGCAGGAGATGCGGCAGGGCGGGGGCGTCGCCGTTCCGCGGCACGAGGAAGGCCGTGACACCTGCCGATGCCGGGTCGGGCAGCCCGGCACCGAGCGCCCGCCGCACCCGCTGGAAGGTCTGTTCGTCCGTGCCGTCGAGCATGCCGTGCTGCTCGGCCACATCGAGCGTCGCCAGCGGTGCGGAGAGCACGCGCTCGTCGTTGCGGGGGTAGTCCGGCGCGTCGCCGCGGATCACCAGGTGGTCCAGCGCGCCACCCGGCCCCAGGTCGACCATGCCGGCCCCGAGCGTGACGGTGGGCGAGCCGATCGGGTCGTGCCGCAGGTAGGCGACCGATCCGGTGCCCGCATCGATGTCGCGGTCCTCGCGGCCCACGCCGCCACCGGCGATGTCGGCGACCCGCGCCCGGAGGTGGTAGTCGTGCCCGAAACGCAGCGGGATCAGCGCGCCGTCGGGCACCTCGAAGTCCCAGGTGAAGTCGAACGGCAGGTCCTGGCGATTCGCGCGCGACGGCTTCGTGTGCGGCACGCCGAGGCTCCAGCCGTTCCACCGCGCGACTATCTCGTCGGCCTGCAGCGTCGCGCCATGCCTGACCGCGGCACCGGGCTTGACGTGCCCTTCCTCCTCGGCCGGCGGCAGGATCGCCTCGCCGTTCACGGAGTACGACGCCCGCCGCCGCATCAACGACGTCCATTGCTGGGAGGTCACCGGCCGAACGTCGATGCGGAGGCCGAGGGTCAGGTCGTCGGCCGTCAGCGCGATGGTCTCCTCGACCGCGTCCTCGGCCAGGCCCGCGTTGGCCAGGGCGGCGTCGCGCCGGTTCGCGAACTCAACGCTTCGGTTCTTGCGGAGCAACTGGATGCCCGCGGAGCGCAGCGCGGGGAGCCGGACCGCTCCGTCGGTCGCGACAGGTCCGAGGCTGGCGGCCGCGGCGCGGAGCCTGACCACGGCGTTGTCGACGTCGAGGGTCGAGGTCCCCCACGCGGCGGCGTCGGCGAGGTTCACCACACCGGCGCGGGTCGTGGGGGTGCGCCCGGGGACCAGCCCGCGGTCGGCATCGATCTCGTACTCCGACCGGGGCGAGACAACCTGCGGCATTCCCGGGAGCGGGTCGAGCCAGTGCACGCGCAGCGTCCCCTGGTCGTCGAGCTGGGTGTCGGCGGGCAGCCGCAGGTCGAACACCAGGCCCAGCCGCCGCAGCACTGCCGGATGCTCGCGCAGCATCGCGACGATCTGGTGGAAGTCGGGAGTTCCGCGGTCACCGGGCACGCTCTGCAGCGGTCCCGGCGGCGGTTCGCCTCCCGCCCACTTCGTCCGGAGCTGGCCCGCGGCGGTGACGCCGAGCTCGATCTGCTCCGCGTCCTCGACCGCGAGATCGACGAGGGCCGCTTCGGCGTAGGTCTCGTTGACGTCGATCACCTCGGTGGACGTCGTGCGCACGTCGGGCACCGGGCCCATCTCGGGCGGCGCCGCGGCGTCCACGCGCAGGCTGCCGAAGAAGGCGGTCCAGACCGCGAGGTCGGCGTCGTGCGTCGGGCGGACGTCGGCGGTGGCCCCCGACGACAGCTCCACCCTGAGCAGCGCCTCTGCCACCGTCGTCGGCCAGTCCGCCATGCCCGCGGCGCCGGCGTTCTGCGCGGCGTCCAGCTTCGGCGCCACGACCACCCGGACGACCGGCTCGCCCTCCCGGGTGGAGCCCGGAACCGCGACGAGGATCAGCCTGCCGCTCATGCCGCACCCCCGAACTTGTCGCGGTACTTCTGCCAGTCGGCCAACGATGGCTCCTGCGCCTCGATCGAGGTATGCGGCTCCACCGCGGGACCGGCCATCGCCCCCGCGAACACGTACTCGCCGCTGTCGATCTCGATGGAACCGGACCAGAAGGTGACGTCGATGTGGATCACGGCGGTGGCCCGGCCGCTGAGCACCGTGCCGTCGTAGGACAGTTCGACCCGCAGCTCGACGGAGACCGAGACCAGGCCGAGCACGTCCACGCTCCCCCCGATCCGCAGGAAGCCGGTGACCTTGACCTCGCTGCCGACGAGGAGGAACCGGACGCCGCCCAGGGCGTGTACCTCGGCCTTGGCGACACCGATGCCGATGGCCACCGACGCGCCGAAATCGAGTGACGCCTCGAGCTTGCGGATGCCCTCCTGGGCGATCTCGAAGATCAGGTAGCCGCCACCGCCGAACATCGACACCGCGAGGCCGAAGGGGTTCTCGCGGCTCGCGAACGCCAGCGTCGTGACGATCGGCTCGCCGTCGAAGGGAACCTCGACCGACACCGAGGCGGCGATGTTCCTCATGACGAAGACGCCAGCAGTGACCTCGGGAACGGCGAGCCGGTAGCCGGCCCTCATGCCGTTCGGCGTGGCCTTCACCTCCGGCGTGGCGGCGCCGAAGTCGATCTTCTCCTGCAACGTCTTGAGCAGCCCGAGGTCGCCGCCGAGGCTGAACGTGAAGCCCTTCACGTCGAGGTCGGGCGCCTGCCCGGGCCGCTGCCTGAACGTGAGCTCGGCGAAGTCGAGGCGGACCAGATCGCCTCCGGGTGGGAGCACCAGCGCGAAGTTCTTGATCGTGCAGCGGGTCTCCGTCAGCGCCGGTGACCGCACGACCGTGAGCTCGAACGACGTCCCGTTCTTGGTCCTGAACGGCCCGTGGTTCTTGAGCGTCAGGTCCTTCCAGGTCATCCTCGCCCCGCCGTCCGGGGTGACCACGATCGACAAGGGCTTGGGCAACGACACGTTGTCGACCAGCGAGCCGAGCGGGATCCCGAGGATGGTCGCATCCGCGAACGCCGCCGACAGGTCGGGCGGACCGGGAAGGAACCCCGGCAGTGCCCGCTGGTCCACCGGCCCGTCCAGCCGCGAGAGGACGTCGGCCTTGAACGCGGGCGAGACTAGCCCACCGGCCTTGTCGGCGGCCTTCGTGAAGTCGACCGGGAGGCCGTCGGGCAGCCGCAGCGCCACCTTGTCGGCGATCCCGTCGCGGAGGAAGGCCGGGTCGAACGTCACGCGCGAGAGTGCCTTCGCGTCCGGGACCAGCTCGGCGACCGCCTTGAGGGCGACCTTCGCCTCCTCGATCACCGCGCGGAAGCTGCCGTCCGGGGCCTTGGTCCCGGCAATGGTCAGCTCGTGCACCGGGAGCACGTCGGCGGGCTGCTGAACCGGCCCGGCGCGGACCAGGTCGACCGGTATCCCCGGGATCGCGAGCCGACGGGCGTCGTTCGCGATCCAGGCGGCCGCGATCTTGTCGAGCCACTCCTGCTCCTGCAGCGAGACGAACGCCGGGAAGTCGTCGTTCTCCTCGAACCGGAGGTCGTGCAGGAACAGCACCGGGGTCGTCGCCCGCAGACCGTCACAGCGGATCGGCAGCTCGAGCCGGGCGGTCTCGCTCTGGTGCGGCCAGACGTACACGTCGTGGAACTGGTCGGCCTCGAGGCTCACCTGGTCGACGAACGCCGCGAAGTTCGGCACGTCGACCCGCAGCTGCCGCACAAGCGCCACGGCGTCGCCGAAGCCGCCGCCCAGCGCGGCGAGGACGTCCTCGTTCGGGCTGCCGTCCGGATGGACGAGCTCGTTGTGCTGGCGGACCCGTTCCGGCTCGACGGCGAGCAGGTCGTTGGTCAGCCGCTCGCCGTCGAGGCGGAGCTGCGCGAGCTCGAGAACCTGCGCGTGGGTCAACGGGGGTGGCCCCGGCTCGGGTGGGACGAACGGCTCGACCACGACGCTGCCGTCATCAGGTCCGATGGGGACGGCGTCGGTCGGGACGGTGTCGACGGGTGGGTTCGCGGCGGCGAAGTCGTCGAAGGCCTGCTGGATCGCTTCGAGCTCGGTGATCCGGTTCCCGATGGGGCCCAACTCGCCGTTGATCGAGTCGGTGCGGAACTGCGCGTTGGCGTCGATGTCGGCGTGGCGTTGGGCGAACAGGTCCTGGACGGCCACCTCCTGGTTTTGCAGGTCCACCGCCTTCTGGTCTCGATCGGCGCGGAGTTGCTCGAGTCGCTTCGCGGGTCGCTGGTACTTCGCCTCGGCGGGTACTTCCTCGGAGTGGAGCTGGGTCACCGGCTGGAGGATCTCGACCTCGTCGAACGGCAGGCTCCGCGCCAGCGCTCCGTCCTGGGCTCGTCGCCGGACCGGCTCGGGCACGATGAGCAGCCGCACCTCCTGGAGGCCCGCCGTCGCGGTGGCGCCGCCAGTGGGCACCAGCTCGCGGACCGCCGTCTCGACGAGGATCGCGCGGTGCCCCCACGGGTAGAGGAAGCCTCTGCTCTCGGTCCGCACCGCCATGTCCCGCCCGAGCACGATCTCGTGCTCCCAGGAGAACGTCTCCCACGTGCCCTTGGCGTGCATCGTGCCGCCGAGCGGCGAGAGGTCGAGGTACGGCGCGCTCGGGGGTGGGTTGGGCGGAGCGCCCTCCGCCGCGATGCGCTCGCGGCGTCCCCGGTCGAGTGGAGGCTGGATGTCGCCGTCGTCCTGGACGTCGAGCGGCACCAGCTGGACGCCGCCGGCTGCCTCCAACCGCAGATGCCAGAGGCCGACAGCTCCCGCGGCGCCTACGAGCGGCGCGTGTGGCACCTGGCTCAGCACGGCGTCACCGGCGACGGCACGCGGTGCGAACCTGAGGTGCCACGGCAGCTCCACAGCCGCGTCGACGAGGGTGCCGTCGCGCGCGAGTCCGAGGATGCCGGCGGTGGTGAGCGGGGCTGTGGTGCCGGCGTCGACGGCGAAGGTCAGGGTGCTCGGACCACCCCGGCGCCCCGGCGCCAGACCGACGGCCGGGTCGTACACCATCTCGCCGGTGGCCTGCGGCGGGAGCACGAGCGTGAGCTGGCTGCCCGGGCCGGCGGTCACGACTTCGCCCGCCAGCTGGAAGCCGGCGAGTCGCACCGCGGTGACGACCAGGTCCTCGGCCCGGGAGAGCAGGAGCCAGACGTCGTCTAGTGCCACGACAACCCCCCAGTGACGATGTCGACGGCGCACGAGAAGAAGACCGGTGATCTCTTCGTGATCCCGGTTGGATCGTGCTCCCGACCGGCCCCCGGGTGCAAGGCGTTCTCCCACATTCCCGGAATTCGGCATGACTAACGACATAGCTATCCGTTGGGTGACGAGGAGCGCAGAAGTGACGATGACCGTGCAATGTGCACGAATCTCCACGTCAACCGCTGTCGGACGCAGGCGGTAATGTCCACGCCGAGATCGCTGGCCAGGTCCTCAGGCCGACGCTGACGGCGCCGGGTGCGCGCCCGGGCCACGAGGGCTCACGCATCGAGGAGAGGCCGCCCATGTCCGACTCGATCAGGCTCAGCTCGGTCGCCGTCAACTGCCCGAACGCCGGAGACCTGGCCACGTTCGACGCCGACATCACCGGCGGAACGGTGACCTTCTCGGACGACTCGTGGGCCACCGTCAACGGCCCGGGCGGGCGGATCGACTTCCAGGCCATCCCCGACCACACCCCGCCGACCTGGCCCGATCCGACGTCGCCGGTCCAGATGCACCTGGATTTCTACGTCGACGACCTCGCCGCGGCCGAGGCACGAGTGCTGGCCGCCGGCGCGACGAAGTACGACTTCCAGCCGAACCCCGACCACTGCCTCGTCTACGCCGATCCGGCCGGTCACCCGTTCTGCTTGACCACCTGGGACGACGTGGGCGGCACCTCGTCGGCCTGACGAACGACCGAGCGCGCTGCCCTCGTCAACGCTGGGGCCGGCGCCAGGTCGTCGATGCGCTCAGCATGCCGCCCTACGCGGGCGGTGACGGAAGCTGTAAGCGCGGGGAAAGCGGGCGGAAAGCGGCCGCGAACAGACTGCCGGCGTGACAGCTCATCCCCGACCCGCCCTCGCCACCCCAGCTGAACCAGATCGGAAGCCGCGCAGACGACGACCGGCTGAGCCGACCAGCGTCCTGCGGGCCCCGGTGATCGCCGTCTCCCGATGGTGCCGGCCTGTCACGGGAACGCCCCGGCCACGCACCGCGGGCGAAGGAGAACGATGAAGACCACGGCGATCAGAGTGTCCTCGATCGCTCAACGACACTTTTGGGTACCGCTGACGATATCGACGATCCTGGGATTGGTCGCGCCGGCGAGGGCGACGGAACTCAGCGGCTTCATCGTGCCCGTTCTCATGGCGATGTTCTTTCTCGTCTGCCTGAGAGTCGACTTCACGGAGGTCGTGCATCACGTCCGGCGGCCGAGGTTCATCGTCTTCGTTCTCGGCATCTACCTGGTAGTCCTGCCGGCATTGCTCTATGTCGTTGTCGGTCTGGTTTCTCGCGACATCGCCATCGGTGTTCTCCTGCTGACCTCGATGCCTCCGGGAATGGCGGCACCGGTATTCACCGACATGCTGCACGGCCGAGTGTCGCTGGCCATGGCCCTGACCCTCGCCGGCACGATCGCCTCGCCCTTCACGGTGTTCGCTCTCTTCTCGGTGCTCACACGGCAGACGGTCTACCTCGAGCTGGGTGATCTCTTTCTGACCCTCCTGGTGGTCAACCTGTTGCCGCTGATCACGGCACAGGCAGTGAAACGCTGGCGACGGGCCGCGAGCTTCGTCGAAGGGGTGGGAAAACACTCCGGCGCCGTGACGCTTCTCTGCCTGTGCTTCATCGTCTATGTGGCCGTAGCCCAGCAAGCTTCGGCGATAACCTCCGACGTGCTGCGGACCGCGATCGATCTTCTGTGGCTCTATGGGGTCTTCATTCTGCTGCACGTCGCCGGATACTGGATCGCCCCCTGGCGGACGATGCCGGACCGGGTCGCGATCACCGTGTCGAATGCGTACATGAACAATGCCTTGGCCCTGGGGTTGTCCGTCACCTTCTTCAGCCCTCGCATCGCTTTCCTCATGGCGTTGAGTGAAATTCCGTGGAACACCCTTCCTGGCGTCCTGAGATATGTATTCAGGCGGGCGCGGCCATGATTCTCCGGCCACTTCCCGGAACAACCTTCTGACGTCCATCCGCGGCGTTGCAGACGGCAGGATTCCCCCATCCGCGCGCCACGTTCACGCCCGCTTGCGCGAGCTGGAAAGTCACCGCACTGCCCATGGCCCCGAGACCGACAACGACGATGTCCATGCCAGTCCTTCGCCTCGGAGACCCAGCGGAGACAGCCTGCTGGCACGAGCACGCCACTGGCGGTGGCAGCGAATCAGCCGGCTGGTCCACAACGTGGCGTCATCGGTCCGGGTCGACCACGAGTTCCACCTCGACTTCGTCTCCAGCGCCGCGGCCGGTCTTCGTGCGCGTCTCGGCGTTGAAGGAGAGGAGGTAACGGCCGCGCATGACCCCGACGGTTGTCGTGTAGGTATAGGCGTGGTCGATGGTGACGATGACGGGCACGCGCTTGCCTCGGTTGAAGGACGAGATGATCTCCGCGGGGACGACGATTCCGACGTTGTTACCCCCAGTGGCTTGGAGCACCGTCCGGAACGTCGTCATGGCTGTGGCCTCGTGGCGATGCCGTCGAGCCAGAGCGTGTCGGAATCATCACGGTGGCTTCCTGTCGATCCGACATGCTTGGAGTCGATCGTCGGCCCCTTCTTGATCACGTGGACCAGGGCCATGGCATGGCCGCGACCGAGGCCGTAGTCGGCTTTGAGCCAAGCGGCGACGTCGTTGGCTTTCACCGTGGGGCCCTCGAAGCCGTGTTCCTTGGCGAGGTCGATCAGTTGGCGCGGCGTGAGGCCGGTCTGCTTCTCGACAGTGTCCAGGTAGGCCTGGAAAGACATGGCTGTATGTCCCTTCTGAGTGGTTGTCATGAGCTAGGCGGCAGAGCTCTCGGCGATGCCTGGGGACGGCCGACGTCCGAGGCGGTCAGGGAAGCGTCCTGCATGACAGCGATGTCGCATGCGGTCGGCCGTCGGTGATCCTGATAGTGCCGTCATGGGCCGAGTTCCGAGCCCCTTTCGCGCTGGGCAGTAGGCCGTCAGCCTGTACGAGCACGCCGTTCGCGGCCGCTGCCTGTACGAATCGACCCATTCGCTCGAACAGCTCCGGGCTCGGTGGGTTCCCGGCCTCGAAGTACTCGTTGGTCTTGCTCGTGATCACGAACCGCATGACGTGCCTCCTCCAGGCCGTAGCCCGCGTTCGAGCCCTCCATACGTCGAACGAGGATCCCGGTTCTCGACATCGATGGCTCGAAACTTCTCTGTCCCCGTCGAAATCGGTGGCGCTCGTACGACGTGTACCCATGAACAGTCCCCAGGCGGTCGCCGGAGCCGCCCCTCCCACGTGAATTTTCCCCTCCGAGCTCGACCTTCGGACCGGCATCCGCGCAGTGCGACACGGCGGCATGCGCTGGCTCCACGCCGATGATGACACTCTCGTCTTCGCCAGGGACTCGCGAGACGAGACCGTGATCGTCCTGGCACGCCGAGCGCCTGGATCCGTGGTCACTCTTCGGGGTGTCGGCACCGCGACGAACGTCCACGGTGGAGCGCCCGATCTGCGCCAAGACGCATCCGGCGCCACTGTCATTTCCGGTGACGACCCCACGTTCCACGTGTGGCGTCGACGCATCTGAGCGTCCGGTACCCGTCCAGATGCCGACGATCTGGGGCACCCAGATCGCCACTGCGCTGCGGGCACGAACGCCTGTCCACGCGCTGTCGACCTCTTCGACGACGACGGATTCGAACGGCGATGGCTGGTTACCGAGAGAGGCTACCCATGGCACAAGCAGGGCTGTCGCTTCCCGATGGCGAGAGCGGAGAGATCACGGCAGGTGCAGTTGCGCACGCCATCGGACAGGCGAGCAGCTGGCCGACCGACGACTTCGCGCGATGGCTGACGACGCCGTGGAAGGGCAACGTCGTGTCGAGAGCGAACGAGTCGCCATGGCCAGACAAGCTACGTCGCCTGGCGCAGGTACGGACCCGCTTACAGAGACACGCCGGCGATTTGAAGCATCAGGTGGCACGAGATCCGCGCGCTCACCTGTTGATCCGGGCGGTCAGAACGGATGACGACGTAGAACTGGCCCGTTTGGGCGTCGATGTCACCTACGCGTGGCTCGACGATGTGGCGCTGGCGCTCGTGGCCGCCGATCCGATTGTCTACATCGAGACAGTCGGCCCTTACGCTGCTCATCACCTCGATCCGTCCGGACAATTGGACGTCTCGGCACAGAATCTGACCCGCGACGAGATGGCCGGCCTCCTGCTGGCCTCGATCTTGCGGGACGCGTTCACCGATTGCACGAACCTCCGGCAGCGAATCCTGGTCGACGACCTCAACGACGATCTCAACGGCACGACGATTCCTGAGAGTCAGCGTCGCGATTTCGTCGTGGACATGAGCCGGATCCTCCTGGACCTGGGTGCACTGAAGAGTTCGGACGTCGCCGGCACACACTTCATGGTGATGCAGGAGAGCGCGAACCAAGGGCGCTGTACCCAGCTCGTCGAGCGTCTACGCGATTCAGCTCACGGCATTGTCGAGTTGACGGATGACGGCGATCTCGTCTTCCGCCCGACCGAACGCGCCATCCGCCAACTCGCGTTGAAGTCTCGATCCCGCGTGCGGGAGTTCTCGCGACGAGGAATCGCGATCAAGAGGATGGGCCGGTATACCTGCCAGGCACTCGACGCGGCCGGATACCTGCACGCGGAGGATCTCAACCGGAGCGGCATTCACGTGGTGATGCTCGACAAGCGATTCGGTTCCCAGCAGGACAAGACGTACGCGTTGTTGCGCGCACTCGGAATAGTGCGCCAGGAAACTCATCACAACGTCCTTTACGATACGGATCTCCTCTCACCCGAGCTCATCACGCTTACCGTATGCGAACTCTTGTTAAAGGAACTGGCGCGACTGGACGAGTCGCTACGGCGGTACACGGACTGGGACGCCTTCGACAGCAACAGATACCACCTCATGCGGTACGGCAGCCGGCGCACGTGCTCAGAGATGACCGCGGCATGAGGTTGAATCACGTGTTCTGGGAGATGCTGCTCGACTCCTATCTCGACTTGTTTCTCGCATATCACAGTGACCGAACATGTCGGTGATTCGTTCTGTGCTCATGCAGCCTCTACCAGCAACGATGCTGTCATCGATGGCCGCATCACGGGTCTGAACCACCCCGGTTGACTCCCATTGCGCACCACGTACGGCACCACAGTGAGCACACCGCGATCCGCAGTATGGCTCCGAAAGCACTCCGCTGAGAGCGGGTCGATGGCGAATGCCGAGCGTCAGGCCCCGAAGCGGGCCGGTCCCGGGCAGCGACTCAACCTGTCCCCTACGTCGGGGCCTACGGAGAGCATCACGACAGCTCACGCTGATCATGACTCACACGCGCTGACGCTGGTGAGAGCGGTGCCCCCGGTCGGACTCGAACCGACACTCGGCGGATTTTAAGTCCGCTGCCTCTGCCAATTGGGCTACGGGGGCATCGACGCAGGCCACGCTACGTGACCGGAGCGTCAGAGATAGGTCTTGCGCGGGTAGACGGCGTGGGCGCCGGCGACCCGGTCGAGGAAGAGGAACCCGTCGCAGTGGTCGACCTCGTGCTGGAGCGCCCGGGCCTCGAACGCATCGGTCTCGACCACGATCGTCTCGCCGGTCACCGGCAGCTGCCCGCGCACCGTCACCCGGGTGGCCCGCTTGACGTCGCCGGTGAGGTCGGGCACCGACATGCAGCCTTCGCGGCCCTTCTCGCGGCGGCTCGCCTCGACCACCTCGGCGTTGCACAGGGCGAACGTGCCGTGGACGGTGCGCGCCTTCGGATGCCCCACGACGTCGACGCAGAACACGTGCAGCCCCACGCCCACCTGGCAGGCAGCCAGCCCAACGCACCCCGGCGAGACCCGCATCGTCGCGATCAGGTCGGCCGTGAGCTGGACCACCGCGGGATCGGCCGGATCGACCCGCTGCGACGGCGTGGACAGCACGGCGTGGGGCGCCCCGACGACCTCGAGGACCCGACCGTGGACACCGAGGTCGCGCTCGGTCCAGTCACGCACGCTCACAGGACGTCGGTGTCCTGGGCTCGCAGGGTGACCTCGACCCCGAGCTCGTGCCCAGTGGTCGTGAGCTGGTCGGACACGGCCTGCTCGTCGGCGTCGGCGGGGAGGTCGACCTCGGCCACCAGCAGGTACAGCTCGCCGGACAACCGGGTGGTGAGATCGGTGATGTTGCCCCCGACACCGGCCACCACGCGGGTGAGCGCCGAGACGATGCCCGGGCGATCGCCGCCGTGGACGGTGAGGACGTACGGCCGCCCGGAGGCACCGTCGCCCTGCTCGTCGGGAACCGCCCGGGCCGACACCAGCAGCGTGCCTCCGGCGGTCAGCGGCATCAGAGCCAGCTCGACCTCCTCGGGCGTGCGGTCGCCGGCACAGATCAGCATCATCGCGAAGTGCCCTCGTAGCAGGGTCATCGTGGAGTCTTCGAGATTGAGTCCGAGGGCGGCCAGGCCCGCGGTGGCGTCGGCGATGATGCCGGGGCGGTCGTGTCCGATGACGGTGACGGCGATGAGGCTCACGACGACCATCCAACCGGACGCATGAACGGCAGGCCGCTGCGGCCGTCGTCATGGGGCCGCACCGCGAGCATCTGGTCGACGCCGATCCGGCCGGCGTCGAACGACAGTGCCGACCCGGTCATGTAGAGCCGCCACACCCGGGCTCGCCCCTCGCCCGCGAGCTCGACGGCCCGCCCCCAGGCGCCATCGAGGTTCGCCACCCAGCCGCGCAACGTCCGGGCGTAGTGTTCGCGCAGGCTGTGGACGTCCCGGACCTCGAGCCCGGCGTCCTCCAGGCGCGCCACGACCTCGCCGGCCGGGATCAGCTCGCCGTCCGGGAAGACGTAGGCGTCGATGAAGCTCCGCCCGCGCGACGTGGGGACTTGACCGCGGGCCGGCACCCGGACGATCTGGTGGTTGAGCACCCTGCCGCCGGGCCGCACCAGCTCGCGCAGCCGCAGGGCGTACTCCGGCCAGGTCGCCGCCCCGACGTGTTCGGCCATGCCGACGCTCGCGACCGCGTCGAACGGGCCGCCGTCGGCGTCGCGCCAGTCCTGGACCCGGATCTCGACGACGTCGGCGAGCCCGGCCTCGTCGATGCGGCGGCGCGCGTACAGCGCCTGCTCCATCGACAGCGTGATGCCCACCGCCCGCACGCCGTACTCGCGCGCCGCGTGCAGGACCAGGCCGCCCCAGCCGCAGCCGACATCGAGCAGCCGCTGGCCCGAGGCGAGGCCCAGCTTGCGGCAGATCAGGTCCAGCTTGGCCCGCTGGGCGTCCTCGAGGGTGAAGGCGTCGTCGCCGCCGGCCCAGTAGGCGCAGGAGTAGACCATGGACGGGCCGAGGACGATCTCGTAGAACTCGTTGCCGACGTCGTAGTGGGCCGTGACGGCGACCCGGTCCCGCCGCTTCGTGTGCCGTTCGCCCTCGAGGGTGATCTCCTCCGGCGGCGGCTTCGGCGGCGGGCCGACGGCTCCCAGGAGCACGGCGGCCCGCATCAGCTCGGCCCGCTCACCCATGGTGACGCCGGGCCGCGACCGCACCTCGCGGATCACGGCATCGAAGCTGCGCAGTGCCGCTTCGAGGTCGCCCTCGACGTCGATCTCGCCGGCCACCCACGCTCGGCCGAGGCCGAGCTCGTCGGGCTGCCAGAGCAGCCGCCGCAGCGCACGTCGCGAGCGGATGACCAGCACCGGCCCGTCGGCGGGGCCGGCGCGGCTGCCGTCCCAGGCCCGCACGCCGAGCGGCATCGCCCGCCCCAGGATCCGCTCGACGATCGCCACGATCCGACCGGCTGCCCCGCCACCCGACACCACAGCTGCACCTCCCGCGCTGGAGACACCACCACGGTAGCCGCGCACTCCCCGGCGCGGGCCCGGATCAGATCACTCGGACGGGTGGGACGCCGCACCCGTGGGGGTCGGCGCGGGCGCCGACAACGGGGTCATGGCGGGCGTCGGCGCCGGGGTGGGGACGGCGGCGCGGCGGAACTCCTCGCGCGGCATCCGCATCCGGCCGAGGGTGACGACCTCACGCTGGAACAGCAGCGCCATGGTCCAGTCGACGACCACCCGAACCTTGCGGTTGAAGGTGGGCATCTTGGCCATGTGGTACGAGCGGTGCATGAACCACGCGGGCCAGCCCTTGACCTTGACGCCGTAGGTGTGCGCGACGCCCTGGTAGAGGCCGATGCTGGCCACCGAGCCGATGTACTTGTGCTTGTACGGCTTGGGGACCCGCCCGTTCAGCGCCGCCGCGATGTTCTTGGCGAGCAGCTTGGCCTGACGCACGGCGTGCTGGGCGTTGGGCGCGGTCATGACGCCGGGCTCGGTCGCCGTGAGGTCCGGCACCGCGGCGTTGTCGCCGGCCGCCCAGGCGTCGCTCAGACCGTCGACGCGCATCTCGGGCAAGCACCGCACCCGGCCGCGGTCGTCGAGCGGCAGATCGCTGTTGACCAGCACCGGATTCGCCTTGGCCCCGGCCGTCCAGATGATCGTGTCGGAGTCGAACGGCTTGCCCTTGGAGAGCACGACGTGACCGTCGACGCAGGACTTGAGCAGCGTCTGGAGGCGGACCTCGATGCCGCGCTTGCTGAGCTCCTCGACGGTGTAGACGCCCATGTCGTCGCCCACCTCGGGGAGGATCCGCCCAGCCGCCTCGACGAGCACCCAGCGCATGTCGTGGGGCCCGATGTTCGGGTAGTACCGGCGGGCGTACTGGGCCATGTTCTCGAGCTCGCCCAGCGCCTCGACCCCGGCGAAGCCGCCGCCGACCACGACGAACGTCAGCGCCCGGCGCTTGACCGCCTCGTCGGTGGTCGACGCGGCGATGTCGAGCCGGTCGAGGACGTGGTTGCGCAGCGCG
>DATCVR010000008.1:0-8545 GCA_036566745.1 Jiangellaceae bacterium
CACCCGGGCCAGCGGGCCGACCGGGGGCATGGTCAATCCGACCGCGGCGGCGATCACGACCATGACAGGCGCGGGCGCACCGGCACCCGCCGAGACGGTCAGCGCCAGCAGGGCCGCGGCGGCCGCCAGTGCCTGCACGAGAACGACCGGCCGCTGGCCCCATCGGTCCGCGAACGCCCCCGCGACCGGCGCACCGAGGGCGTTGGCCACCGCAAGGGCGCCCACCGCGAGTCCGCCGATGCCGTACCTACCGGTGGCCGAGGTGACGAGGAGGACCGTGCCGAGCTGGCTCATGGCCAACGGCAGGCGGCCGAGGAAGGCGACGACGACGTAGCCGGGCCCGGACAGGCCGAGCAGGCGTCGATACGAGGTGAAGGGGGACACAGAGAGCTCCGGCGTAGGCAACAGCGGCGCGTCTCCCCACCACACAGACGCGCACGGAACCCTGTGCGCCGCCCAGTATACGGGGAGGAAGATGGGGGAATGAAAGACCTGCTGCAGCGATGGACCGATCTCGTCGGCAGGTCCGATCGAGCCGAGGCCGCCGGTGTCGGCCTCATCGAGCGCTGGTCGCAACCCCACCGGCATTACCACGGCCTCGGCCACCTCCGGGCGGTCCTCGACGCCGTCGACCTCCTGGCCGCCGAGGCCCACGATCTCGACGCCGTCCGTCTGGCGGCGTGGTTTCACGACGCCGTGTACGAGGGGCATCCGGGCGCCGACGAACGGGCCAGCGCCGACCTCGCCCGCCAGGTACTCCTCGGGCTGGGCCGACCGGACGACGAGGTGGCCGACGTCGCCCGGCTCGTCCTGCTGACGACGACCCACACGACCGCCCGCGGCGATGCTGACGGCGCCGTGTTGTGTGACGCCGACCTGGCGGTGCTCGGCGGCGACCCCGATGGGTACGCGGCGTACGCCTCGGCCGTCCGGCTCGACTACGCCCACGTCCCCGACGAGGAGTTCCGGCAGGGGCGGATGGCCGTCCTCGAGCGGCTCCTCGACACTCGGCCGCTCTACCGCACCGCGCTCGCACGAGGCCGTTGGGAGGACTCGGCCCGGCGCAACCTCACGACCGAACTCACGCTGCTGCGCGCCTCGAATCCGTGATCGTGCGATTCAGCCGGCCGCCGGGCGCGGGCGCTTGCGACGACGTAGTCCGGCCGCCCTGAGGCGGACGACGATCTCGCGGCTGCTCGCCGGCGTGGCTCCCGCCGCGATCGCCTGGTCGTACATGGTGTCGGGGATGTCGTAGTGGTCACCGTCGAAGCCGCGCGCGGGCACGCCGAGCTCGGCGGCGAACGCATGCAGCTCGGCGAGGCTGTGGTCGGAGACGAGGTGCGACCACAGCCGTCCGTGGCCCGGCCACGTGGGCGGATCGACCAGGATCACAGCGCGGCGGCCACGGCGTCGTCCACCAGGGTGCGCCACGACCGGACGAGTTCGGTGTCGATGTAGGCCCTCCACGACCCACCGGGACGTACCCGGCTGCCCACGTGGAACTTCCGCACTCCGGCGCGGGCCAACCAGGGCACGTGGTCGGCCACCAGACCGCCACCCGCCATGATCAAATCGGCCGCCACCTGCGAGTTCGCCGCTCGGCTGCAGAGGTCGTCGAGCCCCGCGGCGACGCCTCGCGGCGACCCGGCGGTGAGCACGGAGTCGATTCCGGGCAGCTCGGGCAGCACGTTCCAGGCGCGATCGTGATCGAGGGCGTGGTCGACAGCGCGATGGAACGTCCATGGCCGCCCACCCAGCTCGTCGACCAGGGCCACCGTCGCATCGACGTCGATCTCGACCGTGGGCCCGAGGAAGCCCAGGACGAACCCGTCGGCGCCGGCCTCGGCCAGCTGGTGGGCGGCACCCTGGAGGCGGGTGAGCTCGGAGCCGCTGGTGGAGAAGCCGTCGTTGGCACGAAGCATCACCCGCAGCGGGAGGTCGCACTCGCCCTTGAGCTCGCGGACGGTGTCGACGGCCGGGGTCAGCCCGTCGGCGTCCATGTCGGCCACGACCTCGAGGCGGTCGGCACCGCCGTCGACCGCTCCGGCGGCGTCGCCTGGCCCGAGCGCGATGAGTTCGAGGATCGGACGCACAGGGCACAGTGTGCCAGGGTCGGCGTCCGTGGTGGCACCATCGTGGTGTGGTCGACGAGACGATGCTGAGTGCTCGCGCGTTGGTGCTGCGCGACCTGTGCGCCCGCGAGTTGGACTCCCCCGCCGCGGTGGACGTTCTTGAGGACGTCGTCGCGGAGCGTCGGTGGTGGGTGGAGGAGTGGCCGGACGGTGCGGCGTACGTCGCCGGTCAGATCGCCCAGGACGTGCAGGAGCGGTTGCTCGACGGCGGACTGGGGCGCTGGCCCCGATGCATCAGCTGCGACGGCGACACGCACGAACTTCGGATCGAGCCCGAACTCGGGCACGATCCGCAATGGGTGTGCGAGGAGTCCGGGACGGCAGTGGCGCCCCTCGGCGCCCTCGGCGCGGCCTGAGGGCCGCGAGGGCGCCCTCGGTCGGCGATCAGGCTGCGTGGACGGCGGCGTGGACGGGCGCCTGGGCGGCACTGACCGCCACGGCAGGCTCGGCCTCGGTGGTCGGCGCCAGAACCCAGCGCTGCTCGACTCGGACAGTGCCGCCGATGTCGGTGACTACCACCCACCGCGCGGTAAGGGTCTCTCGCTGTTCGTCGGACACGACGGCCTCCTCTCAGAACCTCCACAGCCAGGCGCGATCTGCCCCACGGCCACTCGGTGTTCACCTTCTGTTCACCCAACGATACCAGATGTCCACCTTCCACGATCACCGGCAGAACGGCCTCTGGACACAGAAAAGGCCCTTCGGCCGGGCTGTGACGCCCGGCCGAAGGGCCGATTCGACGAACTCGTGAACTCCTGGTCTCAGCCGATCAGGAATCCATCGTGCGACTCCGACGCTGCTCGCGTCAGAAGTCCATACCGCCCATGCCGCCGGTCGGGTCGGCCGGAGCGGCCGAGGCCTTCTCCGGCTTGTCGGCGACGACGGCCTCGGTGGTGAGGAACAGCCCGGCGATCGACGCGGCGTTCTGCAGCGCCGAGCGGGTGACCTTGACCGGGTCGGTGATGCCGGCAGCCACGAGGTCGACGTACTCACCCGTGGCGGCGTTGAGGCCGTGGCCGTCCGCGAGCCCGCGCACGCGCTCGACGACGACACCACCCTCGTGACCGGCGTTGACGGCGATCTGCTTCAGCGGAGCGTCGAGCGCGACCTTGACGATGTTGGCGCCAGTGGCCTCCTCGCCCTCGAGCTCGAGCTTCTCGAAGGCCTTCTCGCCGGCCTGGATGAGAGCGACGCCACCACCGGCGACGATGCCCTCCTCGACGGCCGCCTTCGCGTTGCGAACGGCGTCCTCGATGCGGTGCTTGCGCTCCTTCAGCTCGACCTCGGTGGCCGCGCCCGCCTTGATGACGGCCACGCCGCCGGCCAGCTTGGCGAGGCGCTCCTGGAGCTTCTCGCGGTCGTAGTCGCTGTCGGAGTTCTCGATCTCGCCGCGGATCTGGGCGACCCGGCCGGAGATCTGGTCGGGGTCGCCCGCGCCCTCGACGATCGTCGTCTCGTCCTTGGTGACAACGACCTTGCGAGCCTGGCCCAGGAGGTCGATCGTGGCGTTCTCGAGCTTGAGGCCCACGGTCTCGCTGATGACCTGGCCACCGGTCAGGATCGCGATGTCCTGCAGCATGGCCTTGCGGCGGTCGCCGAAGCCGGGCGCCTTGACGGCGACGGACTTGAACGTGCCCTTGATCTTGTTGACCACGAGGGTGGCCAGGGCCTCGCCCTCGACGTCCTCGGAGATGATCAGCAGCGGCTTGCCGGCCTGCATGATCTTCTCGAGCAGCGGGAGGAGGTCCTTGATGTTCGAGATCTTGGACTCGGCGAGCAGGATGTAGGCGTCCTCGAGGACGGCTTCCTGACGCTCGGGGTCGGTGACGAAGTACGCCGACGTGTAGCCCTTGTCGAAGCGCATGCCCTCGGTGAGCTCGAGCTCGAGCCCGAAGGTGTTGCTCTCCTCGACGGTGATGACGCCTTCCTTGCCGACCTTGTCCATGGCCTCGGCGATGAGCTCGCCGATCTGGGGGTCGGCCGCGGAGATGGACGCCGTCTGGGCGATCTCCTCCTTGGTCGTCACCTCCTTGGCGGCGGTGAGCAGCTGCTCGGAGACGGCCTCGACGGCCTTCTCGATGCCACGCTTGAGGCCCAGCGGGTTGGCGCCGGCGGCCACGTTGCGCAGACCCTCGCGCACGAGCGCCTGAGCCAGGACCGTGGCCGTGGTGGTGCCGTCACCGGCGACGTCGTCGGTCTTCTTCGCGACCTCCTTGACGAGCTCGGCCCCGATCTTCTCCCAGGGGTCTTCGAGCTCGATCTCCTTCGCGATGGACACACCGTCGTTGGTGATCGTCGGCGCGCCCCACTTCTTCTCGAGGACGACGTTGCGGCCCTTGGGGCCGAGGGTGACCTTGACGGCGTCGGCGAGCTGGTTCATGCCGCGCTCGAGGCCACGCCGCGCCTCCTCGTCAAAGGCGATGATCTTTGGCATGGGGTTCCTGGTCCTCCCATTTGCGGGTGGATGACCCGGATCGACGCCCGCGACGGACGGCCTCGAGGACGCCCGGCTCCTGTCGCCGGGGCCCCGGGGCCTCGACGACCCGGATTCCTGTCACTCTCACCACGAGAGTGCTAATGACGTGTTTAGCACTCGCCCTGGGAGAGTGCAAGCTGCCCACGGTCCGAGCCCCGGTAGGCTTGCCCCTCGTGAGCACATCACAGCCGGTCGCGCGCCTGTCGCGGTGGAGCACGGCATGGCGACTCGGAGTGGCGGCCGTCGGGCTCGTCGCGCTCCTGCACGGCACGCTTCGCGACTCCGACGACTACTTCCCGTTCGGGTCCATGGCCCAGTACGCCACGGCCCACGACCTCGACGGGCAGACCCGCTCGACATACATCCTCGCCGACACCGAGAGCGGCCGGACCGGCGTGCGGGTGCCCCTCAACGCCACCGGCACCGGCATCGGCCGTGCCGAGGTCGAGGGCCAGCTGCCGCGGTTCGTCGACGATCCGTCGCTGATGCAGGTCATCGCCGACGCCTACCGTGCCATCCATCCCGGCCGCGACCAGTACACCCACATGTACCTCATGCGCGACACCTACCAGCTGCGCGACGGCTACGTCGTCGGCGAACCGCAGACCGACCAGCTCGCCGAATGGGAGGTTCGGTGACCACCGACCAGCGCACCCCGCCCGGCGACGACGGTCCCGTGACGCCCGCGGCACCGCACACGGCGAGTGGGCTCGCCACCGGCGTGCGACGGCGGGTGCTGGGTTGGTGGCTGCCGGCCATCCCCCTCGGCCGCGTCGCGATCCTGCGCACGGTGCTGTACCTGTTCGTGCTCTACGACATGTTCTTCCTGGTCAACGATGTCGTGCCCCACGGCTACGCGGCTGAGCTCTACCGGCCGCTGTGGATCGGGCGAGCGCTGCCACTGCCGGAGCCGTCCCCCGGGCTCGTCCAGACGCTGCAGATCGTGCTCGTCGTCGGCGCCCTGGTCGCCGCCACCGGGCGGCTCCCCCGGCTCGCCGGCTGGATCGTGGCCGTCTGCTACCTCGAGTGGCTGATCGTCGGCATGTCCTTCGGCAAGGTCGACCACGACCACCTCGCGCTGGTCGTCGCGCTGTGGGTACTGCCCACCATCGGCCGCGCCCGCTTCGGCGACACCACGACGAGCCACGCCGCGGGCTGGGCCTTCCGGTGCATCCAGATCGGCGTGGTGGCCACCTACTTCGGCTCTGCGCTGGCCAAGTGGGTCCGCAACGGCCTGCCCTTCGCCTGGGCCAACGGCGCGGTGTTGACGTGGGCGTTCATCCGGCGCGGCTCCGACCTCGTCGCCTGGACCCTCGACTACCCGTGGCTGCTGCGTATCGGGCAGTGGGTCATGCTCATCGCCGAGTTCCTCTCCCCCCTGGTGCTCTTCGTGCGCGGCAGAGCACTGCTTCTGGGGGCCGCCTTCTTCCTGTGCTTCCACCTGGTCACGTTCGTGTCCCTGGGCATTCACTTCCTACCCACGGTGGTGTGCTGGCTGGCGTTCTTCCCGCTCGAACGGATCGCGCCCGCGCTGCGCGGCTTCCGGCTGCGGCTGCGGCTGCGCCGGTCGTCGTCACGCTGAGGGCTGCTGCGGACTCCACGAGGCGTTCCCCTGCATCACCAGGCCTGCAGGGGTGGTGGAGCAGGCGATCACCTGCTGAACGTGATCATTCAGGGCGGAGGTCGGGGAGCGAGCGGATGCCGAAGCGGGACTTCAGGGCGCGCTTGGCGGCGTGCTGGCCACACATGCCGTGCACGCCGGGTGCGGGCTGGGTGGAGGACGAGCAGAGGTAGACGCCCGGGACCGGTGTGGTGAAGGGATCCCAGCGCGGCGTCGGGCGGGCGAACGTCTGGATCAGTGACATCGCACCGGCCGCGATGTCGCCTCCCACGTAGTTGGCGTTGTGGTCGGACATCTCCGCGGCCGGGATGCACCGCCGGGCCACCACGACGTCGCCGAAGCCCGGAGCGAACCGTTCGATCTGAGCCTGGACGACCGCTCCGACGTCGCGGGTCGAGCCGGCCGGGACGTGCGTGTACGTCCACAACGGGCGCAGACCGTCGACCTCACGGCCGGGATCGGTCAGCGTCGGATCGGAGACCAGGATCATCGGACGCTCGGCGTGGCGTCCGGCGGCGACCTCCGCCTCGGCGAGGACCATGTCGGCGCGGTTGCCGCCCACGTGGACCGTGCCGGCGCGATGGACCTCGGGGTGGGTCCAGGGCACCGGGCCGGACAGGACGAAGTCGACCTTGGCCGCGGCGTTGCCGTGGCGGAAACGCTCGAACGAGCGACGGAACCCGGCCGGCATGCGGTCGCCCATGATCCGGGCCAGCGCTCCAGGCGTGGTGTCGAACAGGTACGCCTCGGCGGCCGGCAGGTCGTCGAACGCCTTGACCTCGACGCCGGTGTCGATGCGGCCGCCGTGGGCGGTCAGGTCGGCGACGAGGGCGTCGACGATCGCCTGGCTGCCGCCTACGGGGAGCGGCCAACCGGGGCTGTGAGCGAGGGCGCCGAGCATGATCGCCGTGCCGGCCAGCGGAATGCTGGGCAACCGGCCGATGCCGTGCGCCGCCACGCCGGTGAGCAGGGCCGGAGCCGCCTCCTCCTGCCACCGCCTGTTCCACAGCGGCGTGCCCTGCTCGAGAACCGCCAGGCCGAACTGAGCGGCCGTCAGAGGGTCACGGGGGATGCTGCGGCGGTCGGAGAGCGCGAAGTCGATGACGCCGGGCACATGACGCACGAGGGGGGCCATGAGCCGCTGCCAGGCCGGACCGTCGGGGCCGAGTGCCTCGATCGTGCGGTCGAGATCGCGATAGGCCAGACCGGCCCGGCCGCCGTCGAGGGGCTGGGCGTAGGAGACCTCCGGGTAGCGCAGCTCGACGCCGCGAGCGGCGAGGTCGAACTGCCGGAAGAACGGCGACGCGGCCGCCAAAGGGTGAACCGCGGAGCAGACATCGTGCAGCAGGCCCGGCGCGATGCCGAGCTCGTGCGAACGAGCGCCGCCCCCGATGGTCGTCTGTGCCTCGAAGACCCGCACCTCGAGGCCGGCACGGGCCATGATGACCGCGGCGGCCAGCCCGTTGGGGCCGGATCCGACGACGACGACGTCGCAACGCCCCTCAGCACTCACCGGGCCATCGTAGATCGATCGGGTCCGGGCGCGCCGGGCGGGCGTCGCATCCGCCGGCCGCGGGATCAGTCGGACTGGGCGGGTGGGGTGGCGTTGTCGACGTAGTAGAGGAAACCGCTCGTGCTTACCCGCAATGTGGAGTCGCGCAGCAGGAGGGCTTCGAGCTCGTCGGCGGTCTTGCCGCTGCGCTGCGCCACCACGTCGAGGTCGTCCCCCAGCGCGTCGATGGCGGCCTGACCACCCATCGGCTCGGGGAGGACGCTGCCCTGCGCGAGGCGGCGAGAAGAGTTCTGCGATGGGTCCACGGCATCCTCGGCATTCGTCGTCTGCTCGTCGTTCTGCTGAGCCGCCGCCGGCGCCTCGGCACCCGCGTCCGCAGCGGTGTCGTCCTTCGAGCCGGACAGTACTCCGACGGTGGCCGCGGCGATGACCGCTACGAGCACGACCCCTGCCGCCGACGCGATGACGACGGTGCGCTTCTGACGTTCGGTGGAGTCCGACACCATGTTGTCCTTCCGGTCTCGCCCATGTCCGTTTGGTGTAGATGAGACGGCTCGGGCGCCCGATCGGTTTCGTCCAAAGCGGTAGAACGCCACTGGGGCGGAGATGGTTTCCCATCCCCGCCCCAGTGGACTATGCCGTTGTCACGGCGTCATGCGTGAATCAGACGGTGCTCCGGCGGGTCCGGGCGTAAACCGCAGCGCCCGCGCCCAGGAGAACCAGACCGGCCGCGAAGCCGATCAGACCAGCCGACGAGGAACCGGTGTCGGGGAGGTCGTCGTCGTTGCCGTCGCCGCCACCGG
>DATCVR010000009.1:0-16851 GCA_036566745.1 Jiangellaceae bacterium
CATGGGCGTAGGTGCGGACGAGCTCGTCGGCGGCCCGCAACGACCACGAGAACGCCCGCTCGACGTCGTGGGCGGAGTGCCAGTGGTGGGCGATCTCGACCGGCGCGACGCCGGTGGGCAGCAGCTCGGGGCGGCGTTCGAGGACCTGGGCGTATCGCGCGTGCATCCGCGCGTGCTCGCCGGGGAGCATGTCGTCGTGGAGCGCCTCGCGCAGCAGTGCGTGACGGAAGGCGTACCCCTCGCCGTCGATGCTGACCACGCCGGACGACACCGCCTCGCGCAGCGCCGTCTCGAGCACGGGGACCTCGAGCTCGGCCACCTCGGCGATCACGGCGTGGTCGACGTGGTTGCCCCCCGCGGCCAGCAGCCGCAACAGCCCCTGGGTGGGCCCGCTCAGCGGCTCGACCCGGACCAGCAGCAGGTCGCGCAGCGACCCGGGGAGGTCGTCGCAACCGCACTCCTCGTCGACGTAGGCCAGCTCCTCGACGAAGAACGGGATGCCCTCGCTGCGGCGGTGGATGCGCGCGATGCTGTCGGCCACCACGTCACGGCCCAGGACCGAGCAGACCATGGCGCGGACGTCGTCGCTGTCGAGGCGCGGCACCTCGACGCGGCGCACCCGGCGCACGCGGTCCATCTCGGCGAGGAACGGCCGCAAGGGGTGGCCGCGGTGGAGCTCGTCGGTGCGGTACGTGGCCACGGCGAACAGGCCGACCTCGCCGACCGCTCGCACCATGAAACGGAGGAGGTCACGGGTGGGGGCGTCGGCCCACTGGAGATCCTCGACCACGACCACCAGCGGACGCTCGGCGGCGACCCGCTCGAGCAACGTGGTCACGACGTCGTAGAGCCGGCCGCGACCCTCGAGGGTGTCGGCCACGCCGGTGCCGAGCTCGGGCAGCAGGCTGGTGAGCGCCTCGCCGGCCGGGCCGGCCAGCTCGATGAGCCGCTCGGCGCCGAACTCGGCCAGCAGGCCGCGGATCACCCCCACGATGGGGGCGAACGCCGGGCCGCGATCACCCAGCTCGACCGAGCGGCCCACGACCACCCGGGCCCCGGCGCCGGCCGCCTCGGCCAGGAACTCCTCGACCAGCCGGGTCTTGCCGATGCCGGCCTCGCCACCGATCAGAACCGCGACCGGCTCGCCACCCACCGCGAGGTCGAACGCCTCACGCAGGGCGACGAGCTGGTCGTCGCGTCCCACGAATCCGGGACTGGTTCGGAGGGCCGGCACGACGTCCATCGTGCCACCTGGCACCGACAGCCCCAGCTGTGCGCCGGGCATCAGACCGACGCGGGTCGGATGCTCTTCGTGGTCCTGTGTGTCCGCTTGGTCCACTTCAGGTGGCGCTGCCGCGGAATCTGCCGCGCCAGGTGGTCACGAGCGGCCTCGGCCTTCATGGTCGCGACCTTGTCCTCGTGAAGGATCGTCGTCACGTACTCGCCGTACATGCTCATCGCCGCGCTCCTCGTCGTGTGTCTCGATCTGATGTCGAGTTTGCTGCTGAGGGGTCGGGCACTACATCGGGCGAGTGCCGCATCTTCAGCGGGCGGGGGGCCTTAGTCCGCGTCTGAGGCCCCGTCGGCAGCTCCTAAGGCCCCCGTACGCAGGGGTCCACCGACCGGTGGACCCCCTTACCCACCGCGCGGTTCTCGTGGCGGCGGCCGCACGTGGGCGATGCTGGAGCCATGACCACGACCACGTCCGCCATCCGAGTGCGTGACCTGCGCAAGGCCTACGGCGGCGCACCCGCAGTCGACGGTGTCGACCTCGACATCGCCAGCGGTGAGGTGTTCGCCCTGCTCGGACCCAACGGAGCGGGCAAGACCACCACCGTCGAGATCCTCGAGGGCTATCGCGACCGCGACGCCGGCGAGGTCAGCGTCCTCGACACCGATCCGGGCCGGCCGAGCGCCGGCTGGCGCAGCCGGATCGGGATCGTGCTCCAGAGCTCGGGCGGCCACGACGAGCTGACCGTCGACGAGCTCGTGGGCTACTTCGCCGCCTATTACCCGGACCCCCGCGACCCCGCCGAGGTCATCGCGGCCGTGGGACTCACCGAGAAGCGCGCGACCCGCGCCCGGCACCTCTCGGGCGGCCAGCGCCGGCGCCTCGACGTGGCCCTGGGCATCCTGGGCAACCCCGAGCTGCTCTTCCTCGACGAGCCCACCACCGGCTTCGACCCGGAGGCCCGGCGCGAGTTCTGGGCGCTGATCGACTCCCTCGCCCACGACGGCACGACGATCCTCCTCACCACCCACTACCTCGACGAGGCCGAGCACCTCGCCGACCGCGTCGGCGTCATCAGCCGGGGCCGCATCGTCGCCGTCGACACCCCCGCCCGCCTCGGCGGTCGAGCCGAGCAACAGGCCGTCGTTCGATGGACCGACGCCGGTCAGGACCACCACACCGAGACCGCCGAGCCGACCCGTGTCGTCGCCGAGCTGGCGGCCCGCTTCGACGGCGAGATTCCGGGGCTGACCGTCGTCCGCCCGACCCTCGAGGACGTCTACCTGCGCCTGATCGGCAGCGAGGCCGGCCTCGCCGAACGTGACCTGGAGCGTGAGCCCGCATGAGCACCACCACGACACCGGACTCCCCGTCCGGGGGCACGGCCGCCGGCACGACGTCCGGCACGGCGTCCGGCACGGCCGGCGCGACATCGGGCAGGGCCGCCGGCACGACGTCGGGCAGGGCCGCCGGCGCGACGTCCGTACGCCGCCCGCCCACGGGACGGATCGCCGTCTCGCGGGTCGCGCTCGAGCTCAAGACCTATTTCCGCGAGCGCGACGCCGTCGTGTTCTCGTTCCTCTTCCCGATCCTCATGCTCGGGCTGTTCTCGGTGGTATTCGGCGGCGGCGACGCCTCGATCGGCGGCGACGACGGCGTGGACTTCGCGCAGTACTTCCTGCCGGGCATGGTCGCCTCGGGCATCATGCTGGTCAGCTTCCAGACGCTGGCGCTCGAGATCGCTCTCGAACGCGAGGACGGCACTCTCAAGCGGCTCCGGGGCACGCCGATGCCGCCGGTGTCGTACTTCCTGGGGAAGATCGGCATGGTCGCCCTGGTCGGCTTCGCCCAGGTCGCGCTGTTGCTGGCAGTGGCGGCGCTGGCGTTCGGCGTCGACCTCCCCACCGACGCCTCCCGGTGGGCCACCTTCGCCTGGGTGTACC
Source organism: Jiangellaceae bacterium (assembly GCA_036566745.1). GTDB lineage: Bacteria > Actinomycetota > Actinomycetes > Jiangellales > Jiangellaceae > DATCVR01. The sequence continues at coordinate 3,175 of DATCVR010000009.1, forward strand.
TCCTCGGCACGGCGGCCGGGACGATCCTCGGGATCGCGTACTCGTCGGTGCCGAAGTCCGCGCGCAGCGCCTCGGCGGTGGTCGTCGGGCCGCTGCTCATCCTGCAGTTCATCTCCGGAGTGTTCTTCGTCTTCAGCGACCTCCCGAGCTGGCTGCAGAACATCGCTTCGGTGTTCCCGCTGAAGTGGTTGGCTCAGGGCATGCGCTCGGTGTTCCTGCCCGACGAACTGGTCGTGATGGAGCCGTCCGGATCGTGGCAGCACGGCCTCACGGCGTTGATCCTGCTCGGCTGGATCGCCGTCGGCCTCGTCATCTGTGTGCGGACGTTCCGCTGGAAGCGCCGGGACGACGGGTGAGCCCCCCGGCCGCCACCTCGACCGGCCAGCTCGAACACGTCTTCGCCCGCTGGTCGGTCGGGTGGCATGCGGTCTTCCTCGGACTGGTCGCCGTCGCGGGGCTGGCGGTGGTGGCCGAGGAGGGGCTCGGCGCTCGGGTCACGCTGGTCACCCTCGCGATCCTCGCCGCCATCGTGGTGCTGTACCGGGTCCTCGCCTGGCCGATCATGGGGTGCGAGGGCACCGTGCGCGGCACGACGTACGTGGTGGCTGCCTGGGTCGGGTTCCTGGCGATGGTGGCGATCGGCAGCCCTGATCAGATCTACTTCCTGCTCTTCGCGCTGATGCCGCAGCTCTGGATGTTCCTCGCCACCCGGTGGGCGGTGGCGTTCACCTTCGTCGGCGTGCTCGCGCTCACGGTCGTGCAGGTGGCCTCCAACGGCTGGAAGGGCGAGTCGTTCACCGCGAGCCTGCCGTGGGCGGTGCTGCAGATCGTGGTCTCGCTGCTGCTCGGCCTGTTCATCACCGGCGTGTTCAACGAGGCCGAGCGGCGCGCGGGGCTGATCGACGAGCTCGAACGGACCCGGGCCGAGCTGGCCGAGACCGAGCACGACCGCGGCGTGCTGGCCGAGCGCCAGCGGCTGTCGCACGAGATCCACGACACCCTCGCCCAGGGCTTCACCAGCGTTCTCACCCTCGCGCAGGCGATCGAGGTCGCGCTCGACCACGGCGGCACCGACGTGGTGCGCGAACGTCTCCACCTGCTCGAACGCACCGCCCGCGAGAACCTCGCCGAGGCCCGGGCGCTCGTGGGTGCGCTCGCGCCGATCGACCTGCAGAGCGCGAGCCTGAGCGAGGCGGTGCGCCGGGTGGCGGCCCGCTTCGCCGAGCAGACCGGGCTCGACGTCGACGTCGACATCTCCGGCGAGCCGCGCACGCTCGACGCCAACGCCGAGGTCGTCCTGCTGCGCGCGACCCAGGAGGCGCTGGCGAACGTCCGCAAGCATGCGGGGGCGAACACCGTCCGGGTGGGTCTTGCCTTCCTCGCGCTCGGGACCGCGGATGGGGCGGCCACACTGGCCGTGGCGGACGACGGATGCGGGTTCGAGCCCGGCGCCGACGACGGCTTCGGGCTCCGCGGCATGCGCGCCCGGGTCGAGCAGGTCGGCGGCACCCTCGAGATCGTCAGCGCGCCCGGAGCGGGCACCACGTTGCACGTCAGCGTCCCCTGAGTCCGTCCGGCGCCTCCCCGACGCGGTCGACCGGCGCGACGATGCCCACCGGGTAGCGTGTGCGTCCGTGACACCGTTGCGCCTGTTGCTCGTCGACGACCACCCCGTCGTGCGCACCGGCCTCGCGGGCATGCTCGCGGCCGAGGACGACATCGACGTGGTCGGCGAGGCCGGCAACGGTGAGGAAGCCGTGGCCATGGCGCGCGAACTCCGTCCCGACGTCGTGCTCATGGACCTGCGGATGCCCCGGCTCGACGGCGCCGAAGCCACCGCGCTCATCGTCGCCGAGCTGCCTCGGGTCCGCGTCCTCGTCCTGACCACGTACGACAACGACGCCGACATCGTCCGGGCGGTCGAGGCCGGCGCCACCGGCTATCTCCTCAAGGACACGCCCCGCGACGCGTTGGCCGACGCCGTGCGGTCGGCCTCGCGCGGCGAGACCGTGCTGGCCGCGCCGGTCGCCGCCCGGCTGGTCGACCGGATGCGCGCGCCCGCACCGCCCGCGCTCACCCCGCGCGAGACCGAGGTGCTCGCCGCCGTGGCGCGCGGCCTGTCCAACGCCGAGGCCGGCGCGTCGCTCCACATCGGCGAGGCCACGGTCAAGACGCATCTGCTTCGGATCTTCGCCAAGCTCGACGTCGACGACCGCACCGCAGCCGTGACGACGGCCTACCGACTGGGCCTCCTGCCCACTCCCGGGGCCTGACGGCCGGCACCGCGTCGGCGGCTGTGACCCAGGTCGATCCGGTGGCTCAGCTCGCTCCGGTCACTCCGCTTGATCCGGTCACGCCGGTTGATCCGGTCACTCCCCCACCGCGCCGTCGGCGAGCTCGCGGGCGATGTCGAGGTGGCCGGCGTGGCGTGCGTACTCCTGCAGCACGTGGAACAGGATCCAGGCCAGCGTCGGCGGAGGTTTCTCACCGCCGAAGCGCCCTCCGACCGCGCCGTGCTGGGACAGCTCGGCCGCCTCGACGATGGACCTCGTGGCGACACCGCCCTCGTCGAGCATCGCCAGGAGGTCGGTCAGGCTCTCGCCGGCGCCGACCTGCCAGCGGTCGTGCACGCCCCAGTCGCCCCAGGGGTCGTCCACGGGCTCGGCCGCGAACCCCCAGCGCAGCCAGCGACGCTCCATGTAGACGAGGTGTTTGACCAGCTCGATCGGCGTCCAGCCCGAGGGCAGGAGCGAGGTGCGCAGCTCGGCGTCGGAGAGCCCGGTGACCTTGCGCGCGACGGCGGACCGGTAGAAGTCGAGGTAGCCCAGGAACAGCGCGGTGGGATCGGACAGGTCGTGGTCCGGCTCGGGCAGCGCGGCGGGCTCGGCGCCTCCCGACTCGGCATCCGCGGCCCCGGATCCGGCGGACTCGGCATCCGCGGACTCGACCGGCCGCCAGCCGTGCTCGTCGTACTCGACGACCAATGGCGAGTCGGCCATCGGCAGCCCTGCCACCGGCTGTGCGGCCACGACCAGGACGGTCTCGCCGCGGTAGCGGTCCGATGCCTCGGCCAGGGCGGGTGCGACGTCCACGCCGGACACGTCGTGCACCGCGACGTCCAGTGCCTCGGCCAGGGCGGCCGCCGACCGCCGCCCGGCGTCGGCCGCGGCGAGCAGCACCGCCGCCACTCGCTCGCCGGCGAGCGCTCCCGCGGACAGCGCCGCCACATCGTCGAAGCCCGGCGGCACGATGACGAACCGGGCCGGGCACTGGAGCTCTCCCATGTCACATCACTCTGTCAGCACCGGCTCCAGCCAGGAAACCCCGCGACGGCCCGGCACCCCACGGCCCTCTCGGAATGATCACGTTCAGCACCCGTTCACCCACGCCACTAGGCCTGCAGGCATGGTCCGGAACCCGAACGCCTACTGGACGTGATCATTCCGGGACCGGGCTCGCAGAACGCGGCAGGGTCGGCAGCCCGCGCGCCGAACGGATGGCCGCCACCAGGCGTCCCATGATCTCGGTCAGCCCGTAGTCCTTGGGTGTGAAGACCTCCGCCACGCCCAGCTCGCGCAACCGGTCGGCGTCACCGGCCGGGATGATGCCGCCGACCACGACCACCACGTCCTCCGCGCCCGCGTCGCGCAGCCCCTGGACGATCTGCGGCACCAGCTCGAGGTGCGAGCCGGACAGCACCGACACGCCCACGCAGTGCACGTCCTCGGCCACGGCAGCCGCCACGATCTGCGCCGGGGTGAGCCGGATGCCCTGGTAGACCACCTCGAAGCCGCAGTCGCGGGCCCGTACGGCCACCTGCTCGGCTCCGTTGGAGTGCCCGTCGAGGCCGGGCTTGCCCACCAGCAGGCGCAGCCGCCCGCCCAGCTCGTCGCCAGTGATCCGCACCGCCTCGCGCACCCGGGCGATCTCGGCTCCGGTGGTGGGAACCACAGCCGAGCCGACGCCGGTGGGCGCCCGGTACTCGCCGAAGACCTCGCGCAACACCCCGGCCCATTCACCCGTCGTGACCCCGGCCCGCGCGCACTCCAGCGAGGCCGCCATCAGGTTCGCCGTCCCCGCGGCGTCGGTTCGGAGCCGTACCAGGGCCGCCTGGGCCGCGGGCTCGGAACGCGCGGCCCGCCAGGCCCGCACGCTCTCGCGGGCCGCCTGCTCGGCGGCCGGGTCGACCTGCTGGATCGCCGCGTCCATGTCGCTGGTCAGCGGGGACGGCTCGGTCTCGACGAAGCGGTTCACCCCGACGACGACGTCGCCGCCGTCCTCGATCCGCCGGCGCCGCTCGGCATGGGCGGCCACGAGCTGGGCCTTCATGTACCCGCTCTCGACCGCGGCCACCGCCCCGCCCATCGACTGCACGCGGTCGACCTCGGTCTGGGCCCCCTTGACGATCGCCGCCACCCGGGCCTCGATCACCGGCGAGCCGTCGAAGAGGTCGTCGTACTCCAGGAGGTCGGTCTCGAAGGCGAGCACCTGCTGCATCCTCAGGCTCCACTGCTGGTCCCATGGCCGCGGCAGGCCGAGGGCCTCGTTCCACGCGGGAAGCTGGACGGCACGTGCCCGGGCCCGCTTGGACATCGTCACGGCGAGCATCTCGAGCAGGATGCGGGTGACGTTGTTCTCGGGCTGCGCCTCGGTCAGGCCCAGGGAGTTGACCTGCACGCCGTACCGGAAGCGACGCTGCCGCTCGTCAGTGATGCCGTACCTCTCGGCGACGAGCTCCTCCCACATGTACGCGAACGCCCGCAGCTTGCACATCTCCTCGACGAAGCGGACGCCGGCGTTGACGAAGAACGACACTCGGCCGACCACGTCGCCGAACCGCTCCGGCGGCACCTGACCGGAGTCGCGGACGGCGTCGAGGACCGCGATCGCCGTGCACAACGCGTAGGCGACCTCCTGGACCGGCGTCGCCCCGGCCTCCTGAAGGTGGTAGCTGCAGACGTTGATCGGATTCCAGGTCGGCATCGCCGAGACCGTGTAGGCGATGACGTCGGTGGTCAGCCGCAGCGACGCGGCCGGCGGGAAGACGTACGTGCCGCGGGAGAGATACTCCTTGACGATGTCATTCTGCGTCGTTCCGGCGAGTTCGGCCAGATCAGCGCCCTGCTCCTCGGCCACCACCTGGTAGAGCGCCAGCAGCCACATCGCGGTGGCGTTGATCGTCATGCTGGTGTTGCCCGCGGCGAGCGGGATGTCCGCGAACAGCCCGCGCATGTCGCCGAGGTGGGCCACCGGCACGCCGACCTTGCCGACCTCGCCGCGGGCCAGCTCGTGGTCGGGGTCGTAGCCGGTCTGCGTGGGCAGGTCGAATGCCACCGACAGGCCGGTCTGGCCCTTGGCCAGGTTGCGCCGGAACAGCGCGTTCGTGTCGGCCGCCGACGAGTGCCCGGCGTAGGTCCGCATCACCCACGGCCTGTCGCGTCCGTCCATGTCATCGGACGGTACTCGCGAGTAACCCACCCGGACAGTCCCTGTGGACTACCCCACACGCGGCGAACGTCACACCAGCCGCGGCGCCACCACCTCAGTAGTCGTAGAACCCGCGCCCCGACTTGCGGCCGAGGTCGCCCGCGGCCACCATCCGGCTGAGCAGCTCCGGCGGGAAGAACTTGGGGTCGGCGGTCTCGTTGTAGATGTTGGTGGTGGCGTGGCGCAGGATGTCGACCCCGGTGAGGTCGGTGGTGGCCAGCGGACCCATGGCGTGCCCGAAGCCGAGCTTGCAGGCCGTGTCGATGTCCTCGGCCGAGGCCACGCCGGACTCGTAGAGTTTGACCGCCTCGACCACGAGCGCGCTGATCAGCCTGGTGGTGACGAAGCCCGCGACGTCGCGGTTGACGACCACACACGTCTTGCCGGCGGCCTCGGCGAAGGCCCGCGCCGTGGCGAGCGTGTCGTCCGAGGTGTGCAGGCCGCGCACCAGCTCGCACAGCGCCATCATCGGCACCGGCGAGAAGAAGTGGGTCCCCACGACCGCCTCCGGGCGCCGGGTGGCCGAAGCGATGGTGGTGATCGGGATCGCACTGGTGTTGGTGGCCAGCACCGCGTCGTCGCGGCAGAGGTCGTCGAGGCGGCCGAACAGTTCCTGCTTCGCCTCGACCTGCTCGAAGATCGCCTCGACGACGATATCGGCCTCGGCCACGGCGTCCAGGTCGGTGGTGGTGCTGACCCGGGCGAGGGTGGCGTCGCGATCGGCCTCGGTCAGCTTGCCCTTCGCGACGAACTTCGCGGTGCTGGCGGCGATCGCGTCGACACCGCGGCGCAGCGCGTCGTCGCCGACGTCGCGCAGCACGACGTCGAACCCGGCCTGAGCGGCGACCTGGGCGATCCCCGACCCCATCAATCCGGCGCCCACCACGGCGATCCGCTGCGTCATGCCTGCATCCTCATCTCGTCGACCCTGACGTCGGGAGCCTAGAACACGCCGCCACCACGGCCACCGACAGCCTCCCCGCCGCGCTGCGGCGACGTGAGTGGATTTCAGGCCCGCGAAGCGGGTTCGGCCAGGGCGTCGGGCTCGGCCGTGGCCGGCGGCCCCTCGCGGCGTGCTCGCCATCGCTCCCAGGCCCGCGCCACGAGCAGCACGACCACAACGTAGAACCAGCCCGCCAGCACGTCGATCACGTAGTGCTCGCCGCCGTAGACCAGCGTGAACGCCATGGCCAGCGGGAACAGCACGAGGACGGTGCGTAGCACCACATTGTGGACGAACGGCCACAACGAGACCGTCACCAGCAGCGCGAACGCGGAGTGCAACGACGGCAGCGCGGCCACCTGGTTGACGTCGGCCTGGGCCTCGGAGAACCATGCGCCCGCACCCCGCAGGCCCAGCAGCTCCCAGCCGCGGGTGGCGATCCGCGACACCGGCTCGGAGATCTCGCCGAAGTACGCCGCGTACCACGGTGGCGCCGCCGGCAGCAGGATGTAGGTGATCAACCCGGCGTACGAGAGCAGGAGCACTCGGCGGATGTAGGGCGCCCACAGGGTCCGCGACCGGACGTACAGGACGGCCGCCAGCGCCCACGGGACGACGAAGTGGGTGAAGTAGACCACCGAGGCGAGAACGTCCCACCACTGGATGGTCGGCATGTACAGGTGCTCCTGCAGCCACACCGTGGGCGTCGTGCCGCCGAACAACCATGCCTCGGCGTCGGCCAGCTCACCCACCAGCACCGGCCGGTCCAGGTTGTCGGCGATGCCGCGGGTGAAGTCGTACATGACCAGCGCGGCCAGCAGCGGCAGCCAGCTGAGCAGCGTGCGGACGTGCTCCTGCCACGGTCGGCCGATCTTGGCCGCCAGGATGCCCGCGACGATCCAGCCGGTCTGCCCGATCCGGTCGAACGGGATGCCCTTGACCACGCAGTACGTGATCAGCACGACGAGATAGACGGCCAGGCCGATGCGTCCGGGAGTCCACTCCCACAGCCACCCGTGGCGCCGCGGTGCGGGCACGTCGGTCGTGGCGGTGATCGCAGTCGTGTCGCTCGCGCCGGATGCGGCAGTCGTCGCGCCGCCGGTCGTCGCGGCAGGGACCTCGTCGCCCTCGCCGGCGCGGGGGCGAAGCTCAGTCATCGAAGTAGTCCGGGTCGGGTTCTCGCTGGACATCGGCGCCCAGCGACTGCAGCTGACCGATGAAGTCGGGGTAACCGCGGTCGATGTGATGGACCGCCGAGACGTACGTCTCGCCCTCGGCGACCAGCCCGGCCAGGACGAGCCCGGCGCCGGCCCGGATATCGGTGGCCACGACCGGCGCCCCGGACAGCGTGCTGCGGCCGCGCACCACAGCGTGGTGGCCGTCGATGCGGACGTCGGCACCGAGGCGCGCCAGCTCGTTGACGAACATGAACCTCGCCTCGTAGACGTTCTCGGTGATCATCGCGGTGCCCTCGGCGACCGCGTCGAGCGCGACCACCATCGGCTGGAGGTCGGTCGGAAAGCCCGGGTAGGGCAGGGTGACGACGTCGATGGCTCGTGGACGCCCGGACATCGCCACCCGCAGCCCATCGGGCCCGGAGACGACCGTGGCTCCGGCGGAGGCCAGCTTGTCGAGCACGATCTCGAGGTGCTCGGGACGGCCGTTGGTGATGGTGATGTCGCCCCGGGTCATCAGGGCTGCCACCGCCCAGCTGCCGGTGACGATGCGGTCCGGGATGGTGACGTGCTCGGTGGGCCGCAACCGCTCGACGCCCACGACCCGGAGCGTCGAGCTGCCCGCACCCTCGATCTGGGCTCCCATGTCGGTGAGGAACCGGCAGATGTCGACGATCTCCGGCTCACGCGCGACGTTGTCGATGACCGTCTCGCCACGAGCCAGCACGGCGGCCATCAGGATGTTCTCGGTGGCACCCACGCTCGGGAAGTCGAGCCAGATGGTGGTGCCGGTCAGGCCGTGCGGCGCGCGCGCGACCACGAACCCGTGCTCGATGTCGACCTCGGCGCCCAGCTTCATCAGCCCGGTCATGTGCATGTCGAGCCCACGCGAGCCGATGGCGTCACCGCCGGGCAGGGCGACGTCGGCCGCACCACAGCGGGCGACGAGCGGGCCGAGCACGCAGATGGAGGCTCGCAGGCGGCGCACGAGGTCGTAGGGCGCGGCGTGGTCGATCTTCTCCGGAACGTCGATGATCACCGTCGTGCCGTCACGCTCGACCTCGGCACCGAGCCGGCGGAGCAGCTCGGCCATGTAGTCGACATCGGTGATGGCCGGAACGTCGTGCAGGATGCTGCGCCCCTCGGCCAGCAGGGTTGCTGCCATGAGCTTGAGCGCGCTGTTCTTCGCACCGCTCACCCGGACCGGCCCACGTAGGGACGCCCCTCCGGTGACCCGAAATCTCTCCACTCCGGCAGATCCTCCCACCTCACGCGCGCACGACGGCGCCACTGTCAAACGTGAGAGAACGGTACGCGCCTGATCGATCAGGCGACGAGGTGCCCCCCAGGCGGCGCGGCTTCCAGCCACGCCAGGAACGCCGTCGCGGCCGCCTCGGTCATCGAGACCTCGAGGACGTCCCCGCCGACGTCACAACTGAGTACAACATGCCCGGCCGGGAGTTCGTAGGCTTCCTCGGCGTCCGGCTGCCTCCGGCCCTCGACGGCCAGCTCGTTGCGGCGCAGCGAACGCTTGGGGCGGGGCGCGAAACTGAAGGTGCGGAACCACTCGAGGTCCTCGCCCCGATACCGGCCGATGCCGAATACCCACCCGCCGGCCCACCCGTCCTGGCTGCCCGCCCGGACGCACATGTCGAAGCCACCCTCGCGCTGAAGCAGGCACCGGCGCACGAAGAGCACGCCGAGCACGATGGCCACCACCAGGGCGAGGGCGATCAGGACCACCGCGACCCACGAGATCAGGGTCACCGATCACCTCCCCCACCTGTCCGTCGTGACGACGAGACTCAGCGACTTCCCGCGACCCGCAATCGGGTCTCGGCCCAACGACGTGCGACATCGTCGTCCCCGGCTGCGGACAACTCGGCCTCGACCGCGGCGACGTCGATCTCGTCGGCGAGTTCGGCCAGCTCGGCGAGGACGGCTACGTGGTCTTCGGACACCGAGAGGAATCCACTGTCGACCGCGGCGACGACCGACTGCCCGTCGGAGGTGCGGACGGTGACCGGACCGGTGACGAGCAGGCCGAGCACCGGCTCATGACCGGCCATGATACCGATCTCGCCCTCGGGCGTCTTGGCCACGACGATGGATGCGGAACCCTCCCACACCCGTCGGTCGGCCGCGACGACCTCGACGTTCAGCTCCTTCGCCACCACGTTTCCCTTCTCGCGCTACCGACATCATCGTGCACGTGCATTCGACCCTGCACACCGACCCCCCAAAGCCTCACCCGAGCTGGGCGGTGCTGAACGGTCGTGACGGGGCATGGAATCGCGGCAGCGGCCTCAAGCTCGGAGATCCGGCATGCTTCACCGCTGGATCTCCGAGCAGCCGCAGAGCGATTCCGTGCCCCGTCACGACCAGAGCATCACGAGGCCAGCGACTTTGCCTTCTTCTCGGCGTCCTCGACGTTGCCGACGTAGCTGAACGCCTGCTCGGGCAGGTGGTCGTACTCGCCCTTGCAGATCGCGTCGAAGGACTCGAGGGTCTCCTTCAGCGGGACGAACACGCCGGGCTGGCTGGTGAACGCCTCGGCGACGAACATGTTCTGCGACAGGAACCGCTGGAGTCGCCGCGCGCGCTTGACGGTGATCTTGTCCTCTTCGGACAGCTCGTCGATACCGAGGATGGCGATGATGTCCTGGAGGTCCTTGTACTTCTGCAGGATCTCCTTGACCCGGCTGGCGATGCGGTAGTGCTCCTCGCCGATGTAGGCCGCGTCGAGGATCCGGCTGGAGGAGTCGAGCGGGTCCACCGCCGGGTAGATGCCCAGCTGCGAGATCGGCCGCGAGAGGACCGTCCGCGCGTCGAGGTGGGCGAACGCCGTGTGGGGCGCCGGGTCGGTGATGTCGTCGGCCGGCACGTAGATGGCCTGCATCGAGGTGATCGAGTGACCCTTGGTCGAGGTGATGCGCTCCTGGAGCTCGCCCATCTCGTCGGCCAGCGTGGGCTGGTAACCCACGGCCGACGGCATCCGGCCGAGCAGCGTCGACACCTCGGAACCGGCCTGGGTGAACCGGAAGATGTTGTCGATGAAGAGCAGCACGTCCTGCTTCTGGACGTCCCGGAAGTACTCGGCCATCGTCAGAGCCGACAGGGCGACCCGCATACGCGTGCCCGGGGGCTCGTCCATCTGGCCGAACACCAGGGCGGTGTCCTTGAGGACGTTGGCCTCGGCCATCTCGACCCAGAGGTCGTTGCCCTCACGGGTGCGCTCGCCGACACCGGCGAACACCGAGGTGCCACCGAAGTTGCGGGCGACTCGGGTGATCATCTCCTGGATGAGCACCGTCTTGCCCACCCCGGCGCCACCGAACAGGCCGATCTTGCCGCCCTGGATGTAGGGCGTGAGGAGGTCGAGCACCTTGATGCCGGTCTCGAGCATCTGGGTGCTGCCCTCGAGCTGGTCGAAGGCCGGCGGCTTGCGGTGGATCGACCAGCGGGTGTCGGCCTTGATCTCCGAGGCGTCGACGTCGAGCGGGACGCCCAGGGCGTTGAACACGTGGCCCTTGACGGCGTCGCCGACCGGAACGCTGATCGCCTCGCCGGTGTCGACGACGGTCGCGCCGCGCACCAGGCCGTCGGTGGGCTGCATCGAGATGGCCTTGACCAGCCCGTCGCCGATGTGCTGCTCGACCTCGAGCGTGAGCGTGCGGTTGCCGCCCGCTGCCTCGGAGAGCTCGACGTCGACCGTCAGCGCGTTGTAGATGTCGGGCATGTGCCCCTCGCCGAACTCGACGTCGACGACCGGGCCGATGACGCGAGCGACGCGGCCGGTGGCAGCAGCCTGCCCCGTGGCGTCCACAGCGTTGTCAACTGTCGTGGTCATGATTCCTCATTCACTCGGTGGCGGCGGCCGCCAGCGCGTCCGCGCCGCCGACGATCTCGCTGATTTCCTGGGTGATCTCGGCCTGCCGCGCCGAGTTGGCCTCGCGGGTCAGGTTCTGCTGCAGCTCGCCGGCGTTGTCGGTGGCCGACTTCATGGCTCGTCGCCGCGCCGCCCACTCGGAGGCGGCGGCGTCGAGCAGCGCCGTGTAGACGAGGTTGCCGGCGTACTGCGGCAGCAGCGCGTCGAGGACGTCGTCGGCCGAGGGCTCGAAGTCGTAGAGCGGCAGGGCTTCGTCGGATCCGCTGGTGGCCGTGGAACTGTCCTGCGTGCCGCTGACACCCTCGTCGGTGCGCACCGCGCCGGCCTCGGCCCGGTGGAGCGTCTCGGGGACGTCCTCGACGACGATCGGGAACAACCGCCGCGCCCGCGCCTCCTGCGTGACCATGTTCGTGAAGTGCGTGGACACGATGTGGATCTCGTCGACCCCGCCCTCCTCGGTCGGAGTCATGATCGCCTCGAGGAGGTTGTCGGCGATCCGGCGCGCGTCCGGATAGGTGGGCGTGCCGGTGAACCCGACGTACTCCCCCGCCATCGGGTGGCCCCGGAACCGGAACCAGCTGACGCCCTTGACGCCCACCACGAACGGCAGCACCTCCTGGCCCTGCTCACGCAGGAGCCCGGACAGCGCCTCGGACTGGCGGATGATGTTGGCCGTGTACGCCCCGGCGAAGCCGCGGTCGGAGGTGACGATCAGTACCGCTGAGCGCTTCGGAGCCCCACTGCCTTCGAGCAGCGGGTGGTCCAGCCGCGCCCGGGCGGCGGCCGCCTCGAGCGCGCGCACGAGCGCCTGGCTGTACGGCTTCGCCGCATCGGCACGCTGCTGCGCCTTGATGATGCGCGACGCCGCGATCAGCTCTTGTGCACGGGTGATCTTCTTGGTGGACTCGACGGAACGGATCCGCCGGCGCAACTCTCGCAGTTGTGCACCCATCGCCTCAGCGACCTCCCTTCAGCATCTCGTCATTCACCGTCTGGTGCCCTCACGCGCCCTGCGCGCCGGACGCACCGGCCGGGCCCGCGACCTCGGCGACATCCTCGGGCGAGCGCTTGCGCACCTTGAGCTTGACCTGAGCCTCCTCGCCCTCGCCCATGGCGGCAACCGGCTCGTCCTTGACCAGCGGCTGGCCGCTGGCCGTGACGAACTGCTGCTTGAACGCCGCGATGGCAGCCTTGAGCAGCTCGACGGTGTCGTCCGCGAGGATTCCGGTGGACGCGATCGAGTCGAAGATCTCCGACTTCTCGCGCCCGACGTAGTCGAGGAACTCGGACTCGAAGCGGCGGACGTCCTCGACCGGCACCTCGTCGATCTCGCCGGAGGTGGCCGCCCAGATGGAGACCACCTCGTGGGTGACCGGGAACGGCGCGCCCTGCCCCTGCTTGAGCAACTCGGTGACGCGGACACCGCGCTCGAGCTGCGCCTTGCTGGCCGGGTCGAGGTCGGAGGCGAACGCCGAGAAGGCCTTGAGCTCGTTGTACTGAGCGAGGTCGAGGCGCAGCGTGCCGGAGACCGACTTCATCGCCTTGATCTGGGCGTCACCACCGACACGGGAGACAGAGATACCGACGTTGACCGCCGGGCGCACACCCGAGTTGAACAGGTCGGACTCGAGGAAGCACTGTCCGTCGGTGATCGAGATGACGTTGGTGGGGATGAACGCCGAGACGTCGTTGGCCTTGGTCTCGATGATCGGCAGCCCGGTCATCGAGCCCGCGCCGAGGTCGTCGGAGAGCTTCGCGCAACGCTCGAGCAGCCGCGAGTGCAGGTAGAAGACGTCACCCGGGTAGGCCTCGCGACCCGGCGGGCGGCGCAGCAGCAGCGACACCGCGCGGTAGGCCTCGGCCTGCTTCGACAGGTCGTCGAAGATGATCAGGACGTGCTTGCCCGAGTACATCCAGTGCTGGCCGATGGCCGAGCCGGTGTACGGCGCGAGGTACTTGAAGCCTGCCGGGTCGGACGCAGGAGCCGCGACGATGGTCGTGTACTCGAGCGCGCCGGCCTCCTCGAGGGCGCCACGCACGGCGGCGATGGTCGAGCCCTTCTGACCGATCGCGACGTAGATGCAGCGCACCTGCTTGTCGGGGTCGCCGCTGTCCCAGAACTCCTTCTGGTTGATGATCGTGTCGACCGCGACCGTGGTCTTGCCGGTCTGGCGGTCACCGAT
>DATCVR010000010.1:0-1860 GCA_036566745.1 Jiangellaceae bacterium
CTCCAGCAGCACGGGCGCCCGGACCGCACTCGGAAGTGATAGCACGCATCCTGCGTCGAGCGTCGCCAAACCTCGACATCTGGTAACCGGTGTTCAGGTCAGGGTGAAGGTGCTGGAGCGCCGTCCCACGGCGCCACCGACGGTGAGCGCACCACGGTCGTGCTGGAGGTAGTCGCCGCGGTCCGTGGCCACCTGAAGCGAGACGCCGCCCTTGGCCGGGATCCGGCGGAAGCTCGCCTCAGCTGCGTACGCCGGGCCCGGCTCGACCGGGTCGATCCGGACCGTGCCGCCGCTGACCCGGACATACCGGTCGGGGAAATTCACCGACTGCAGCGACTCCGAGCCGTCGCCCGCCAGACCGGGGACGAAGCGGAACTGGCTGTCGGCGAGATCTCTTGGGGCATGGTCCACCCTGAGGGCGTACTCGTAGTGGCGTACGAACGAGCCGGGCGCATCCAGCGGGGTGAGCCGCACGATCGGGCCGCCCTTGCCCACCGGCACCCCGAACATGGGTGTGCCGTCCGCGTGCCACACCACCTTCTGCACGCGAGCGTGCCGGTTGGGGTCGTAGAGGGGGTCGCCGGTGATGTCGCGGTAGTCCCGGGCGTGGTAGACGAGAACGTCGGTCACGCCGTCCTCGGCGACCGTGAACGAGTTGTGCCCGGGGCCGTACTGCCCGGTCTGCACGTTCGTCGTGAACACCGGATCGGGGCTCTTGACCCACGACGCCGGGTCGAGCAGATCGGCGTCCGCTGATGCGGTGAGCAGGCCCATGCAGTAGCGCGAGTCGGTGGCGCTGGCCGAGAACGTCATGAAGATCCGGCCGTTGCGGACCAGCACGGCGGGCCCCTCGTTGACCTTGAAGCCCTGCACCTCCCAGCTGCGGGTCGGGGTCGCGATCCGCGCCGGGAAGGTGCTGATCGCGAACGGCGAGCTCATCTCGGCGATGTAGAGGCTGGTGTTCACCGCGATCTCGGGCTCGCTCTGCGCCCAGACGAGATAGCGGCGGCCGGCGTGCTCGAACGTGGTGGCGTCGAGGGCGAAGCTCTGCCACGGCGTGACGATCTGCTGCGGATCGCCCCAGCCCGCGGGGTCGCGCGGGTCGGCGAGGGTCGACTCCATCACGTACATCCGGATCCGGAAGACGTCGTCGGAGTCGCCGGCCGCGAAGTAGACGTACCAGCGGCCGTCGATGCGGTGCAGCTCGGGCGCCCAGATGTGGCCGCCCATCTTGCCACTGGCGGGGCGGCGCCAGATCACCGACTCCGCCGCGGTGGCGAGGCCGGCGAGCGAGGCCGACCCGCGGATCACCAGACGGTCGTACTCCGGTACGGAGCCGGTCAGGTAGTACATCCCGTCGACGGGACGGGTGACGAACGGGTCGGCCCGGCGCTCGACTAGCGGGTTCAGGGTCGGCACTCCCCAGATCTCGGCGTCGCTGGGCATCGATACGGGCGGTGCCGCGGCAGCAGGCGCGACATGCCCGGCGAAGGCGGCCGCCGCTCCGAGGCCGACCCCGGCCTGCAGGAGGTGGCGCCTGCTGAGGCCGGCCCGGAGACTGAGGTGGTTCAGGTGATCGGACATGGGTGCTCCCCTACCGGGTCTGGATGCGGATGAAGGTCACGGAGTACGGCGCGAACGTGCGCGTGAAGGTGCTGTCGACACCGCGGATGGTGCTGGTGACCGGCTTGATCGGCTGTGCCGTACGGGTGTTCTGCTCCTCCGGGTCGCCGCTGATGACGGTCATCTCCGCCCTCGAGGCGACCTTCACGCCGAGGTCGAGGCGAGTGACCGCCGGCTCGGCCTGGGCGTTGACGACCTTGACGAGCAGGTCGCCGGTCGCCTCGTCACGGGTGACCA
>DATCVR010000011.1:0-2007 GCA_036566745.1 Jiangellaceae bacterium
GCCCAGCGGATCCCGATCAACGCGACCCTCACGATCTTCGCGATCTCCGTGGTGTTCGCACTGTGGTCCTCGCTGCTGTCCGTGCTCGCAGCGATGACGGCACTCGCCTGGGGAATGGCCTACGGTGTCGTGGTCGTGGTCGGCTTCTACGGACTGATCAAGCGCAAGTTGCCATCCCATCCGTGGCACTACGGCATCGTCAGCCCGGTCATCTTCATCCTGGCCATCGCCTGGTCGGTCGTGCTCTGCGCGCTCCTGATCTACTCCGACCCCACCCATGTCGGCCTCGGCATGCTGCTGGTCATCGCGTCGGGCGCCGTCATCTACATGCTGATCCCCAAGAGCAGGCGCGGTAAGTCCATCGACACCCAGGCCGGACACCTCTGACAGCCCACTTGCCCGACAACCGACCCACATTCGAAAGGAACTTCATGTCATCCACGCTTCGTTCCGTCACCAACATCATCGACGGCAAGGCCGTGGCCGGATCCTCCGAGCAGGTGCGACAGGTCCGCAACCCGTCCACCGGCGAGGTCGTCGCCGAACTCCAGGAATCGACCGTCGAGGACGGCTATCGCGCCGTCGATGCGGCCCGCGCCGCCTTCCCCGCCTGGGCCGCGAAGACACCCGGCGAGCGCTCGCAGATTCTGCACGACCTCGCGAACCTCCTCGAGGCGAACCTGGACGAACTCGCCGACCTCGAGACCCTCGACGCCGGCAAGCCGACGACGGCGGCGAAGGGTGACGAACTTCCGGGCATCGTCGCGGCGTTCCGGCACTTCGCCGGCGCGGGCCGGGCGTTGTCCGCGCAGGCCGCCGGCGAATTCACCGCCGGCAACACCAGCTTCGTCCGGCGCGAACCCCTGGGCGTCGTCCTTGGAATCACGCCGTGGAATTTCCCTCTCTGGCAGGCGGTCTGGAAGCTGGCCCCCGCACTGGTCGCCGGCAACACCGTGGTCGTCAAGCCGGCCGAGCTGACCCCGCTGGCCACCACCCGGTTCGCGGAGCTCGCGCAACAGCTGCTGCCCGCGGGTGTCCTCAATGTCGTGCACGGCAAGGGCAGTGTGGTCGGGGACGCTCTCGTTCGTCACCCCGACGTCAACCTCGTCTCCTTCACCGGCTCGACGTCCGCCGGACAGCGGATCGCCGAGGCTGCGGGTGCCACGCCCAAACGGCTGGTGCTCGAACTGGGCGGGAACGCTCCCGTCGTCGTCTACGACGACGTCGACCTCGAGGCCGCACTCCCGATCCTCACCAACGGCATCCTGTTCAACGCCGGCCAGGAGTGCATGTCGGCAACCCGGCTGCTGGTGAGCGAGACCATCCACGACACGTTCGTCGCGGCGCTCGCCGAAAGACTGAGCGCGGCCCGGATCGGTGATGCTGCCGACAGTTCTACGGTTCTCGGACCTCTCATCTCGGAGGGCCAGCGCGCCCGCGTGGCAGAGCTCGTCGACGGCAGGCCGGACCACGCACGGGTCGTGACCGGCGGCAGGATCGTCGACGGTCCTGGCTACTTCTACGAGGCCACCCTCATCGACGGTCTGCAGCAGGACGATCAGCTGGTGCAGGAAGAGATCTTCGGACCGGTGGCGACGGTCCAGACGTTCACGGACGAGGCGGACGCCCTGGAGAAGGCCAATGCGGTCGAGCAGGGACTCGCCGCGTCGGTCTGGACCCGCGACATCGGCCGAGCGCTGCGGAACGTCAACGCGATCGAGTCCGGGGTCGTGTGGGTCAACAACCACATGGCGGTCGGCCCGGAAGGACCGCTCGGCGGCTTCAAGGGCTCGGGCTACGGCAAAGAAGGCGGCGCGGCCGGACTCGAGGAATTCACCCGGGTCAAGCACGTCATCGTGAGCCTGTCGTGACGGCGCCGAGCCGCCACGACACCGCGTGGGGGACGTGGGAGCCGGCAGAGCCGGAAGACGCGGTCGGACGAGCCATCCGGCGGATCGACCTGCGCAGCGGTACGGCGTCGCCCTGGGCGCACGCCACCATGGTCGT
>DATCVR010000012.1:0-1764 GCA_036566745.1 Jiangellaceae bacterium
AAGCGTTCGTGCACCTCACGCCAGTATTCGAGCGACAGGTCGCCCTCGCCCTCCAGTCGGGCGAACTCCTCTGGGACCTCACGGAACGGGGCGATGTCGACCTGGGTGGTGGCGATCAGTGCCCGCGGATGACCGGACCCGTCGAGGATGATGCTCATGCCACCCACGGTCGGGAGCGGCTCGTCGCCGTTCTCGAAGTCCCACTGAGCAGTGGCCGTCGCGGTCTTCACCCCTTCGAGAACGAGCTCGAGCAGCCCGTCTGCCTCCTCCGGCGTCCCGCCGAAGGCCCAGGCCGGCGGCTGCAGCGCCTCCAGCGGCGATGCCCCGAAGTAGCCGGGCGCGGCGCTGAGGTGGGCGTGGTGCTTCACGTCATCCCAGAACGCGGCGATGTCAGCCTCCTGCTGGGAGTCGGACACAGGGGCATCAGGCTCAGGGGTCGCGGCTTGGTCGCTCATAGGCGACACTCAACCACAGTTCGCGCTAGCCGTGCCGGGACTCGACGGAGGTACGCGGCGTGGCTGATCGCGCGGTCACCAGACGGGCATCGACGCGCCAGCCGAGGCCGGCATAGAGGGGCTCGCCCAGCTCGCTGGCAACCAGAAGGCCGTGGACCGCACCGGCCTCCCGGGCGGCCGCGACGAGCAGGCTCATCACCGCGCCGGCGAGACCGCGGCGTCGGTGGTCGGGGTCGGTCTGGACCTGGTCGGCGACGGCGTCGGCGCCGATGACGGCGATCCGCCCACTGGCTGCGACGGCCTCGCCCGCCCTGACCGTCACCGTGATGACGCCGCCGTCGCGCTCCACCTCGGCGCGATAGCCTTGCGGGACAGCCCGGGACGCGTGGTCGGCGAGGGCGATCGACATCAGCGCCTCCTCGCCATCGTTGTCGACCAGCCCGGCCTCGACGAACCAGGGACGTACGCCAGCGGGTGAATCGGTCACCACCGACAACCACGCCTCGGGCGTGGCCCGGGCGGTGTCGACGAGCCCGGCGAGCGTGTCCGCGTCGTCGGTTGCCACCCATTCGACCCGGCGCCCGGGCTCCCCCACCTCGACGCGTACGCCTCCAGGCACCGCCGCGGGGCGCGGGAAGCCCCGCGCGTAGGCCCAGCCGCGGGCCCACCGGGAGACCAGGTCGGCAAGGTCGACAGCCTCCAGGGCAGCAACTGCGAGGGCAGCCTGGCGACCGCGGTACCACTCCCCCAGCACCGTCGCGACCAGCACGGCGACGGCCAGGCCGAACGCCAGCGGGTCGAGGGTGAACAGCCCGATCACCGCGATCCCCACCGCGGCGATGTATCCGAACCAGATCCGACCGGGAGCCTCCACGTCCGCGGAGCCTACCGGGATCAACCGATCCGCTCCCGCAACGTCGGCAGCCCCGGCCCGTCGAGATCGGCCAGCGCGACCGACCGGCCGGAGAGCGCCATCGCGAGTGCCTCGCTCGGTCCGGCGACCTCCGCGCCCGGGCCGTCGGCCGAAGTCCAGGACCAGTCCTGGTCGGTCGCACGCAGCGCGAGCCCGTCGAGCCGTCCGGACGGGACCACGCCGAGCGAGGCCTGCTTGGTCGGCAGCCAGTCGAGCACCGCGCGCCAGTCCTCGAGCGTGACGTCGGTGTCGAGGCCGAGCGGCCGGGCGCAGTCACGCAGGTGGATGCAGTGGTCGGTGAACTGCCCCATCGGACCGACGCCGGGCGCCGGCACCCGCTTGGTGGCGTACGTCCTCAGCAGCCCGGTCAGCTCGGCGACCGGCCGACGCGCCTGC
>DATCVR010000013.1:0-2854 GCA_036566745.1 Jiangellaceae bacterium
GGACGTGCGCCGTGGGTGCGGGCGACTGCTCACACGGAACTCCTCTCGACACCGCTCACGGCACGCTCGCGTGGTGGGCGATCGTGCCTGTGGACGGCGTTCTGGGCTGGACGGCTCTTGGCATCGTACGGTGGAGCGCCACCCCGCTCATCCGAGGTCCGTCGAAGGCGGTATCCGCTCCATGCTGGTTGTCACTCGTTACCGGGTCCCGGCCGACGACGCCGTGTCCTTCCGCGACCGTGCCCGCGTGGCCCTCGACGCGCTGGCCGCCCGGCCGGGGTGGCTTGCCGGGCACATCGGCCGGGCCACCGACGACCCCACGTTGTGGGTGATGACCAGTGAATGGGTGAACGTCGGGAGCTATCGGCGGGCGTTGTCGGCGTATCAGGTCAAGGTGGACGCCGTGCCCCTGCTGTCGCTGGCGATCGACGAGCCCACGGCATTCGAGCTGCTAACCTCCACGGAGTTCAGCGACCGCGCAGCTGATGCCGACGATGTCGGGCTGGGCCAGGCCGCGGCGCCGATCGTCCCGACCGACCTCGACCCGCGAGACTTCCGGTGACCCACTCCCACCTGCATTCCGGCGGCGACCTGCCGCCCACCAGCCCCCACATGCGGCGGGTCATCTACGGCGTGCTGATCCCGCTGGTCCTCGCCACGGTGGCCGGCCTGGCCATCCTGTGGCCCCACGGCGA
Source organism: Jiangellaceae bacterium (assembly GCA_036566745.1). Lineage (GTDB taxonomy): Bacteria > Actinomycetota > Actinomycetes > Jiangellales > Jiangellaceae > DATCVR01. The sequence continues at coordinate 696 of DATCVR010000013.1, forward strand.
CCAGCCCACCCTCGACGCCAGCGTGCGCACCGACGCCACGGTCCTGACCATCCGCGAGTGCCGTGACACCACCGGCTTCAGCGACGGGCACAGCCATGGCCAGCCCTCCGCCGAGACGTGCCGCGAGTCCGACGTCCGCATCGACTCCGGCCCCGACAAGGGCGCCGAGGTCGTCGTCCCGCTGCCGTTCGGAGCCGGCGCGCCCACGTTCGAGGTCGGCGACCAGATCGTGCTCGGCGCCATGCCCGACGTCCCGCTCGACAGCCGGTACGAGGTCCAGGACTTCCAGCGCGGCTCGCCCCTGCTGCTGCTCGGGGTGCTGTTCGGCGTCGCCGTGGTCGTGCTGTCCGGCTGGAAGGGCGTGGCGGCCCTCGGCGGGCTGGCGATCTCGATCGGCGTGCTGGTGGTCTTCGTGCTCCCGGCCCTGCTGACCGGGGAAAACCCGCTTCCGGTGGCCGTGGTCGGCGCGTCGGTGATCATGATCGTCACGCTGTACCTGGCCCATGGCGTGTCGATGCGCACGTCGGTGGCCCTGATCGGCACGCTCGTCAGCCTGCTGCTCACCGGCGTGCTGGGCACGCTCTTCACCTCGCTGGCGCACTTCACCGGGCTGGTCGACCACGCCGCCGCCTACCTCGGCACGGTCGACACGGAGGTGAACCTCCGCGGGCTGCTGCTCGCCGGGCTCGTCATCGGTGCCCTGGGCGTCCTCGACGACGTCACGGTCACCCAGTCGGCGGCGGTGTGGGAGCTGGCCGCGGCCGATCCCACGTCCAGCCGGCGCTCGCTGTTCTCCGCCGGGCTGCGGATCGGCCGCGAGCACGTGGCGGCCACGGTCAACACGCTGGTCCTCGCCTATGTCGGCGCCGCGCTGCCGCTGCTCATGCTGTTCACCGTCGCCAACCAGGGCTTCACCGACATCCTCACCACCGAGGCCGTGGCGCAGGAGATCGTGCGGGCACTGGTCGGTGGGCTCGGCATCATCGCGGCCGTCCCGGTCACCACCGCCCTCGCCGTGCTCGCCGTCCGCGATCGTCACCACCCCGCCCGCGCCCGCACGAACGGTTCGCGCTCCGGCGATCCCGCCAAGGCGGCGGCCTCCTCGCGCTGAGCCTGCCGCCGTCGAGGGCGGCGCCTTCATGACGCTCGCCGGCTGGTCTACCCTCGGGTGCCTGGTCCTCGTCGCCGCCTTCGGCCGGGCATCCGAGGGCCCGACTCGCCGACCGCCAGCCGGATGGAGTGATCACCGTGGCCGCGTCCACGCCTGTCGACGCCGTCGTCTCCCTCGCCAAGCGACGTGGCTTCGCCTACCCCACCGGTGAGATCTACGGAGGCACCCGGTCGGCCTGGGACTACGGACCGCTGGGCGTCGAGCTCAAGGAGAACATCCGGCGGCAGTGGTGGCGGGCGATGGTCCAGCAGCGTGACGACGTGGTCGGCCTCGATTCGGCGGTGATCTTGCCGCGGGAGGTGTGGGTCGCCTCCGGACATGCCGCCGAGTTCGTCGATCCGCTGGTCGAGTGCCAGTCCTGCCACAAGCGGTTCCGGGCCGATGACCTCGAGGAGGAGTTCGAGGAGCGCACGGGGCGGCCGCCCGAGGGCGGCCTGGCCGGGGTTCCGTGCCCCAGCTGCGGGGCCAAGGGAGCATGGACCGAGCCGCGGATGTTCAACGGGCTGCTCACGACCTCCCTCGGCCCGGTCGAGTCCGACGAGAGCCTCCACTACCTGCGTCCCGAGACTGCCCAGGGCATCTTCGTCAACGTCCTCAACGTCATGAACTCCGCGCGCCGCAAACCGCCGTTCGGCATCGCCCAGACCGGCAAGTCGTTCCGCAACGAGATCACGCCGGGCAACTTCATCTTCCGCACCCGCGAGTTCGAGCAGATGGAGATGGAGTTCTTCGTCGAGCCGGGCACCGACGAGCAGTGGCACGAGTACTGGCTGCAGACCCGCTGGGACTGGTACGTCGACCTCGGGCTGTCGGCCGACGACCTGCGGTTCTTCGAACATCCTCGGGAGAAGCTGTCCCACTACTCCAAGCGGACCGTCGACATCGAGTACCGCTTCGGGTTCGGAGGCGCCGACTCGCACGGTTTCGCCGAGCTCGAGGGCATCGCCAACCGCGCCGACTTCGATCTCCTCACCCACTCCGAGCACTC
>DATCVR010000014.1:0-13559 GCA_036566745.1 Jiangellaceae bacterium
GGCAACCGACGTCGTCCTGCTCTACCTCGAGTCGCTGGGCAACCCGCGCAAGTTCTCCCGGCTGGCCCGGCGGGTCGCCGAGTCCAAGCCCGTGGTGGCGGTCAAGAGCGGGCGGTCCACCCAGGGCGTCCCGATCGGGCATGCCGTGCAGCCGCTCGCGGTGCCCGAGGCGGCGCTCGACGCGATGTTCCGGCAGTCGGGCGTGATCCGGGTCGACACCATCTCCGAGCTGTTCGACGTCGCCCAGGTGCTGGCCTACCAGCCGCTGCCGGGCGGACAGCGGATCGCCGTGGTGGGCAACTCGGGAGCCCTCTGTCTCCTGGCCGCCGACGCCGCGGCCTCGACGGGGCTGGTGGTCCACGGCGACGCGCGCGATCTCGGCCCGAACGCGTCGGCCGAGGACTACGCCGGCGCGTTGCGGGGGTACGTCGCCGACGACGCGGTCGACGCCGTGCTGGTCGTGTTCGCGCCCGCGATCGACGCCTCCAGTAGCGAGGACGTGGCGCGGGTGCTCGCGGAGGTCGCGGCGGAGTCGCCCAAGCCGGTGGTCACCACGTTCCTCGGCAGCCGGGGTGTCCCGGAGGCCATGCGGGTGCTCGACGACCGTGGGGTGCCGGTCCGCGGGTCGGTGCCGTCCTACCCCACGCCCGAGGAGGCCGCCCGGGCGCTCGCGCACGTCAGCCGCTACGCCGAGTGGCGGCGCCGGCCACACGGGTCGATCCCGGACCTCGACGGCCTCGACGTCGACGCGGCCCGCGCGAAGGTCACGGCGATGCTCGACGCCGCGCCGGGCGAGGCCGGCGTCGACGTCGATCCGGGCACCCTGCGCGACTTCCTGGCCTGCTACGGCGTCGACCTGCTGCCGATGATCGCGGTGCCCACGCTGGAGGACGCCCTTGCGGCCGCCGAGCGGCTGGGTGGCGAGGTCGTGCTGAAGGCCACGGCGAACCACCTCCGGCACCGTCCCGACCTCGCCGACGTCTGGCGCAACATCGACACCGCCGACGAGATGCGCGACGCGTGGGAGACCATGTCGCACACCCTCGCCGACCCCGCCGAGGCGGGCTTCGTCGTGCAGCCGATGGCGCCCGGGGGAGTGCCTGTGGTGGTCCGTGCCCGCGAGGACCCGATGTTCGGCCCGGTGGTGTCGTTCGGCGTGGCCGGCGTGACCACCGAGCTGCTCGGCGACCGCGCGTATCGCATCCCGCCGCTGACCGACGCGGACGCCGCCGAGATGGTGCGCGAGGTCAAGGCCGCGCCGCTTCTGCTGGGCTACCAGGGTGGTGTCGTGGCGGACCTGGCCGCGGTCGAGGACCTCGTCCACCGCGTGTCACGGCTGGCCGACGACCTTCCCGAGGTCGCGATGATCGAGCTCAACCCGGTGCTGGTGGGTGAGTCCGGGCTGTCGGTGGTGAACGCCTCGATGCGCGTGGCGCCGCCCCCCACCCGCACCGACTGGTACACCCGGCGCCTCTGACCAGCGGCTCCGGAAGCAGGGTAGCCGGAACCTCTCGGCGGTGCACGGAAACTCATGCACGAAAAGTGATGCATGAAAGTTCGTGCATTGCTAGGGTGGCGACATGGCCGACAACGCGTTGCCCACGAGGTCAGCGGATCTGAGCGGACTGAAGGCGCTCGCGCATCCGTTGCGGCAGGAGATCCTGCGGTGGCTGGCGGCGCACGGCCCGGCCACCTCCACGTCGCTGGCCAGGGCGCTGGGCGGGACCACCGGCGGGACGAGTTACAACCTGAGGGTCCTGGCCGAGCACGGTTTCGTCGAGGAGGTCCCGGAGCGCTCTCACGGCCGGGAGCGCTGGTGGCGTCACGTCGAGACCGACCTGCGGCTGCCGGTGGACAGCGCCCAGGACGACGAGACCCGGTCCACACTCGCCGAGCTGCACCAGCTCTGGTTCGCCGAGGACACCGAGGCGATGGAGCGGTTCCAGCAGGCGCGCCCGGAGCTGGGGGAGTGGGCCGACGCGCTGCCGTACTCCCGCGGTGAGATCACGGTCACCGTGGCCGACCTCCGTGCGTTCTTCGAGGAGTATCTCGCCCTGCTGGGTCGGTACCAGAAGCCGTCGGATTCCGGCGACGCCCGCACCGTGCAGACCAGATTCATGGCTTTCCCCACCGTGGACGCCGTCGAGGGCGACGACGCCGCCGGGGGATAGGGCACGGCGCAACCGTCGCGGCGGCGCCGGAAGGAGGGCTGAACAGCTCCCCAGATGCCTGGGTCGCCGAGGTGCAACTCGGCGACCCAGGCCGATCGGAAGACGTACTCACCACGCCCTGAGGGCGTGGCCGTTCACTGCACGTACCTCCGCCGCAAGGAGACCATTCAGTGCTACTCGCACGCAAGCACCCACGGCTGCGCCGGCTCGTCGTTCTGCTCGTCGCCTTGTGCGCGACGATCCAGCCGGCCACGGCCCTCGCCGCCACCACCACTGAGGCCGTCTCGGCGGGCCTCGTCCGTCGCGACGTCACGTTCGACAGCGGTGACCTGACCATGCACGGCACCGTCCTCTCGCTCGACGGTGACCCGACAGACCCGGCCGGCCGAGCCGGTCTTGTCCTCGTCTCCGGCGCGGGTTCCGGACCGCGAGAGCGCTACCTCGACGAGGCCGAGGCGTTCGCGCGGGCGGGCATCGCCGTCCTGATCTACGACAAGCGATCCGACTACTCGCGAGCGACCAGCTCGTTCGGCATGCTGGCCGGAGACGCCGTAGCCGGCGTACGCTTCCTCCGCTCGTACACGGGGGTGGATCCGGCTCGAGTCGGGTTGTGGGGGCACAGCGAGGGCGGCTGGGTGGCGCCGCTCGCGGCGGCCAGATCGTCCGAGGTCGGATTCGTCGTCACCGTCGGCGCGAGCGGATTCAGCTCCGATCGCACCCAGCTCTGGAGCAACCGGACCCACCTGGCGCACGCGGGCGTCGAGCCGTCCGTGGCCACTCCCATCGGCGCGAACCTCAGCCGCATGCTGATCTCGGCCGGCATGTTCGGCGACACCGGTCACGACCCCGCGGCTGCGCTCAGGGACGTCCGGCAGCCGATCCTTGGAGTGTTCGCGGAACACGACCGGTCGACCGTTCCGGGCGAGAGCATGACGGTCTTCCGGGAGGCCCTCGAACAGGGTGGGAACGAGCACTACACGCTCCGGCTGGTCTCCGACGCGGACCACAACCTGCGCGCGAGCGACGACGGCTTCGCGGAGTCACGACCCTCCAGGTTCGCGACCGGGTACGTCGACCTGATCACGTCCTGGGTCGACGACCTCGCGGACGGCCCGCCGGACGCGAAGGCCGACCCGCCTCCCGCCCAGGCGTTCCCGAGCTCCGCCACCGCGCCGCTGGCCTGGTACGAGTCGACGATCCTGCACCTAAGTCTGTTCGTGTTCGCGCTCGTGGCGTTCCTCGGCTATCCGGTCGTCGCGGTGACCCGGCGGCTGCGCGGACGCACGTCCCCGGACGACGCGGGCTGGCCGGCGCGGCTGCTGGCCGTGGCGGGGCCACTGGCCGTCCTGGGCACGGTGACGTACCTCTTCGCGGTCGTCAGCACCGGAGCGAGCGAGATCGGACCGATCGGGTTCGGCCGTCCGTGGGTCTGGCTGCTGCTCCAGATTCTCGCGGTCGGCGTCGTCGCCGCCACGGTCGCCGTCGCGGCGGGATGGTGGAAGGGCCGGGCTGGGGGCGGCCGAGCTCGGCGAGGCCGGGACGGTTCCGTGCGCGTCGCGCTGCTCGTCGCAGGGGGAGCCCTGTTCGTGCCGTGGGCGACCTACTGGGGGCTGTTCACCGTCTGACATCCTCCGACCCGGTGTCGGGCCGGCTCGATCGCGACCGGTCGGCGTCGCTCGTGGCGCCGGCCGGTCACGGGCGAGCCGCCGTCCATGAGCGACGTCAGCTCGCCGTCGCTCGCGCGCCTGCGTCCACAACGTCGGCACGGCGCACTCCCGGTCCAGTCGCCAGGCGTGCAAGGATGGATCCCATGGCGGACACAGGGACGCACGAGGGTCTTCGCCTGGCGATCCAGCAGGCCGGGTATTACCCCGATCTCGTCGCGGACACACTCGAGACTGCACTGGCCGGGGAGCCGGTGCAGTCATATGTCGTGCACCACGAGCCCCACTTCGACCGCGACGAGCTGCGCCGCCACGTCAGTGTGCTGGTCCTCACTCCGTCGCGGCTCGTGGTCGGCCACACCGACGAGTACCCCTCCGACGACACCCACGCCGTGCCGTATGCCACCACCTCCACCGAGGCGGTGCCGCTCGATCGCGTCGCCTCGGTGGTGGTGAGCCGCACCGTCACGTCTCCGGCCTCCTACCGCGTCGGCGATCCAGCGCGTGACGTCGTGCTCACCGTCGGCTGGGGTGCGCTGAGCCGCATCGATCTCGAGCCGGCCACCTGCGGCGACCCCGAGTGCGAGGCCGACCATGGCTACACCGGTGCGCTGACCTCGGACGACTTCACGCTGCGGGTGAGCGAGGCGGGCGAGGGCGGCAACCGCGTCGAGGACATGCTGCGGTTCGCCCGGGCGCTCTCGGCGGCCACCGTGCGGATTCGGTGACCACCACGTCGCCGGCGCGGCGGAGCCTCCTGCCCCGCTACGGCGAGGACTCCCTGGCAGACCTCCTGCCCTCGGTGCTGGGCGCGCTGGGCGTCCCCGGCGAACACGACGTCCTCGGCCTTCCCCCTGCGCGCCGCTACTGCGTCCTGCTCGTCGACGGCCTGGGCTGGAACCTGCTGCGCGCCCATCCGGCCGAGACGCCGTTCCTGTCGTCGTTGCGCCAGCGTTCGATCACCGCGGGCATGCCCACCACCACGGCCACCAGCCTGACCAGCCTGGGCACCGGCCTCCCGCCCGGGCGCCATGGCGTGGTGGGGTACACCTCGCGGGTACCCGGTGGCACCGAGCTGTTCAACGCCCTGAAATGGGAGCCCCCGCTCGACCCCTTCGACTACCAGCCCTATCCCACCGTCTTCGAGCGTGCCGAGCGGGCCGGGGTCCACACCACCGTGGTCGGCCAGCGCAGGTTCCGCAGCTCGGGCCTCACCAACGTCGCGCTGCGCGGACCGTTCCGCGCCGCGAACTCCTACGGCGAGCGGGTGGCGGCAGCGGTGGCCGCCGCCGAGTCGGGCGAACCCGCGCTCGTCTACGTCTACGACGGCGACCTCGACTACACCGGCCACCAGAACGGCACCCGTTCCAGCGCGTGGCGCCACCAGCTCGTGATGATCGACCGGTTCGCCGAGGAGCTGCACGACTCCCTGCCGTCCGGCACCACGCTGGTCGTCACCGCCGATCACGGCATGGTCGATGTCGATCCGATCCAGCGCATCGACGTCGACGACGTCCCGGCGCTCCGCGAGGGCGTGGCGCTCGTGGCGGGCGAGGCCCGGTTCCGGCACGTCTACACCGTCGACGGCGCCGCGGCCGACGTTCGCGCCGCCTGGCGGGGCGTCCTCGGACAGCGCGCTGACGTGCTGACCAGGGCCGAAGCAGTGGCGGCGGGCTGGTTCGGCGCGGTCGAGGCCCGGGTCACCGAGCGCATCGGCGACGTCGTCGCGAACGTCCACGGCGACTGCGCGGTCGAACGCCGCAGCGTCTTCCCGATCGAGTCCAAGCTGCTGGGCCTCCATGGCGCTCTCACCGAGGACGAGTTGATGATCCCGTTGCTCCTCGGCGAAGGCTGACCGCATCGATGGCCGACCTGCACTTCTTCACCGGCACCATGGACTGTGGCAAGTCCACTCTGGCACTCCAGATGGACTACAACCACCGCCAGCGAGGCAGGTCCGGGCTGATCCTCAGCTCACGCGACCGCGCCGGCGAGGCCACGGTGTCCAGCCGGCTGGGGCTCGTGGTCGAGGCGATCGAGGTCGGCCCGGACCTCGACCTGTGGTCGTACATCGTCGACCAGCTCAGCGCGGGTGCCCGGCTCGACTACGTCATCTGTGACGAGGCGCAGTTCTACACCACCGACCAGGTCGACGCGCTCGGCCGGATCGCCGACGAGCTCGACCTCCCGGTGTTCGCCTTCGGCATCCTCACCGACTTCCGGACCAGGCTGTTCCCAGGCTCGGCCCGGCTGGTCGAGCTGGCCGACCGGATCGAGACGCTCCAGGTCGAGGCGCTGTGCTGGTGCGGCACCCGGGCCACCCACAACGCCCGCACGGTCGACGGCGTCATGGTCACCGAGGGCGAGCAGGTGGTCGTGGGCGACACCGCGGCCGACGCCACGCCCGGTGAGGTCGGGTACGAAGTGCTGTGCCGGCACCACCACCGGCGCCGGATGACCTCGGCGCGGGCGCGCGTCGAGGATGCCGGGGCGACACCGCTGCCGTTCCGCAGCGCGGGCTGAGGCCCAGCCGCGGACGTGGGGCGGCGCGGTTGGAGGACGCTGCTCAGATGGTGACCCAGCTGGTCACTAGCGGGTCGCGGGACGGATCGTCGAAGTGGCAGGCGATCGAGAGTGGGCCGTCGGGCACCGGAGTGGCGCGGAAGCGGCCGTGGGCGTCGGCGGTCACCTCGATCGATCCGCCGGCATGCCGGACCTCAACCGATGCCGCGGCCGGCGCCACGATCTGTCCCAGCACCCGGCGCACCCGGCGTTCCTCGGCGATCTCGAGGACGAGCGTGGTGTCGCCGGAGGTGAACGTCAGCAGCCTGGGCGGGGTGAAGGCGCGCACTGCGACCACGTCGTTCATCGCGGTGTCGGAGACCAGGGTGGCGAGCTCGGCGTCGATGTCGAGCCAGGTGAGGCTGGCCCGGGCGGCGGCCATCAGTGCCTCCGGGGGTGCATCGAGCTCCTCGAGGGCGCTGCGCAGTGTGGCCTCGAGCGCGACGTGATCGAGGTCAGGCATCAGAGCCTCCCTTCGGCGGCGGGGGTGGAGTCGTCGTCGACGAGAAGGCGGTGGAGGTTGTCGAGGCAGCGGCGGCGAGTGATCCCGATGCTGCCCACGGCCAACCCGAGCAGCTCGGCGATCTGCGCGTAGGTGGGCGGCGGGTCGACGTAGACCAGCCGCAGCACCGACTGGCATCGGTGCGGAAGCTTCTGGAACGCGCTGGCCACCGCGGTGCGCTCCTCGTCGGCGAGCACGCTGGCCTCGGGGCTCGGCGCGGCGAGGTCGGTCTCGTCGCTGCGCTCGAGGAGGTCGGGATCGGGGAACTCGCGGTTGCGGATGCGCTGGAGCCGCAGGCACTCGCGGCGCGCGGTGGTGACCAGCCAGCCGGCGAGCTGGTCGGGCTGACGCAGGCTCCCGAGGTTCTCGACCAGCCGGAGCCAGGTGGTCTGGAAGACGTCGCCGGAGTCGGCCGGACGCAGGCGGTGGCTGTGGATGACGGCCCAGACCAGCCGGGCATGGCCGTCGACAAGACGGTTCCACGCGTCCTCGTCGCCCTTCGCGGCGGCGTGGACGAGGTCGGTGGTGGAATCGGTGCCCACGCTTTCCCCCGGAGATCAGTCCGTGCACCCTGCCCCGTATCAGGGTGCTGCCGGACGACCTTACCGGTATCCGCCGTGAACAGGCGAAAAGCCGTCAGTGACGGGCGCGTTCCCCCAGGCGCGAAACATCGCGCGTCGTCCACGCGCCCGTCACCCCCCGTTGGCCCGGTTCTCACGACCGTTCCCCCACATCACAGCGGCCTGACCAGGCGTTTCCGCCCTCGCCGCCGCTGCTTGACCGTCAGAACCTCGACGAGGCGATCCCTTCGCAGGGCTCGCCCCCGATCCGGAGTGGAGCCCGAGCCCCTCGCGACCTGGGCGGGAACGACGGGTTGCTCACGCATCACCGGTACTCCCTGCTCGGGTCCCACGGGACGCGACCGGAGGGCTCCGAATCGCGGAACGGCACGAGACATGGCCTCGGCGTTCACCCATACAGAGCACGCAGATGACGCGGTGATACATCGATTCCGAAGAAATCTTCGACAAAGCCACCCAGGGCGGGGTGATGCGGGAGAAGTGTGGTCAGTCGCCCTTACGGCGGCCGAACATGATCTCGTCCCAACTGGGCACGGTGGGCCGGCGCGACCGGGACGAGCCACTGGCCGCCTTGCGCGGCGAGGCGGGCTCGGGCTCGGCGGCTTCGTCGGACGGCGCGGGCGCGTCGGACTCCTCGACCTCGACGTGGGCGGCGATGTCGGTGAGCCGGAGACGGTCGCTCGTGGGGTCGTCCTGCGGGGGGTCGCGCAGGACGTCCCGGCGCAGGTCGTCCGGGCCGGTGTCGTCGCCGGCGAACTCGTCGTCGCGGCCCGTGGCGTCGACGCCTTCGCGCCATGGCTCGGCATCGCGGCGACGGCGGTCGTTGCGGCCGTACCGCGTGGTGCCGCGGCGCGGATGGCGACTGGTGGTGGGGACCGGGAGGGTGTGGGCGTCGGAGGCATCGTCCGCGGGAGCCGAGGCGTCGGCGAGGCCGCCGATCGGCGGGTCGACGACCGTGGGGAGGGCGGGACGGACCGGGTCGTCGACGCTGGTGACCGGGGTCGGGGCGTCCAGCGCGTCGGTGTCGGCGGCGTCGATGTCGTCGGCCGGCGGGGCGACCACGGACAGGCGGGCCGGGCCGGGAACGAAATCGGGCTCGGGCTCGTCAGCGGGCTCGATCACCGTGGGCGCGGGCGGGGGAGCCTCGCCGGCGACGACCCGGGCGGTGTCGTCCTCGGGCACGACGGAGCGCCCGGACGGATCGAAGGAGAACACGGCAGCGGTCTCGGCGTCGTCAGCGGTCCACGAGCAGCGGACCTGCCAGCGGCCGTCGTCGCGGCGCCAGGCGTCCCAGCCGATGTCGTCGGGGTCGACGCCGACGGCAGCGGCGCTCTCGCCGACCATGGCGTCGAGCGTGCGGACCTTGCCCTCGCCGTTCCTGCGGCGGACCGTGGCCTGGCGCGCTCGGCCGGCGATGTGCTCGCGCTCGGCGATCACCGGGCCGGCGAAGCGCCGGACCTTCTCGAGCGGCATGCCGGCCACGGCTGCCACCGCCTCGACGGACTCGCCGGCGCGGATACGTGCCTGGATCTCGCGCGGACGCAGCTGGCTTTCGAGCTGGATCTCCAACTGTCCCAACCTCGCTCGGTCGCCTCGGATCGCGGCATGCAGGCGTTCGTCGACCTGCAGCGCGAGCTGTTCGTGGTCGTCGCCGGCGAGGATGAGATGCGCGCCGTCCTCACTGACGGCTATCAGACGCAGCTGACGCATCCTCGCACCTCCCGACCATGACCCGACTCCATCGTGACCTCCGTGCCGCCGCTGACCAAGCCGCCACGCCGCCTGGGTCCCGTCAGTCGCCGAGAACCTGCTGAAGATAGCGGTTGGTCAGCACCCGCGAGGGGTCGGCGCGGTCGCGGACGCGCCCGAAGTCGCCGAAGCGCGGACAGGCGGCCTCGAGGTAGGCCGCGTCGCGGGTGTGCAGCTTGCCCCAGTGGGGCCGCCCGCCGTAGGCCGTCCACAGCTCCTCGACCGCGTCGAACCAGCCGCGGTAGTCGGTGCGGGGATAGGCGTGGGTGGCGACGTAGACGGTGTCGCGGCCGTGTGCCGTCGAGAGCCAGACGTCGTCAGCGGGCGCCATCCGGACCTCGACCGGGAACGCGACGCGCCACGGGCCGCGGGCGGTGAGCTGCCGGAACGCGCGCAGCGCCGCCACCGCGACCGAACGGGGCAGGGCGTACTCCATCTCGTGGAAACGGACCCGGCGGACGCTGGTGAACACCGCCGGAGCCGCGTCGGAGTACTCCCGCCGGCCGATGAAGCGGGCCACGAGGTGGTTGACAGCCGGTGTGGACCTTGGGGCCGCCCGGGTGATCCGCTGGGCGAGCGCCACGCCGCCGTTCTCCAGGACGTCGCCCTCCCACCAGGACCGGAACCGCCCCAGCGGACGAGGAGGAGCGTCGGTGCGGCGGTTGCGCTTGAGCTGGACCGCGTCGGTGAAGGGCACCCAGTAGAACTCGCAGTGCTCCTCGCCGGCGAGGTCGTCGAAGCGGTCGAGGACGTCGTCGAGGGTCGAGCGTTCCTCGACCGCGTGCAGCACGAACGAGGGCTCGACCCGGAGCGTGACGGCGGTGATGATGCCTACCGCCCCGAGGCTGAGGCGGGCCGCGGCGAAGAGCTCGGGGTCGTGCCCGGGCGAGGCGTCGACGATGGAGCCGTCGGGCAGCACGACCTGCGCGGCCGCGACCTGGGCGGCCAGACCAGCGCTGTCCCGCCCGGTGCCGTGGGTGCCCGTGCCGATGGCCCCCGCCACGGTCTGCGCCGCGATGTCGCCCATGTTGGTCAGGCCGTACCCGCGCGCGGCCAGCTCGTCGTTGACGACGTGCAGGGGCGTGCCCGCGCCGACCGTGACGAGCGCCCCTCCGGCGTCGTCGGGCTTGACCGGGCCCACGCCACGCAGGCGGTCGAGGCGCACCTGGACGCCGTCGGTGGCCGCGACCGGCGTGAAGCTGTGGCCCGCGCCCACGGCCTTGACCCGCAGCCCGCGTTCGGCGGCCCGCACGAGCACCTCCGCCACGTCCTCCGGCGATCCGGGTGTGACGACGTGGGTGGGCCGTGCCTCGACTGTGTGAGCCCAGTTCCGCCACGGCGTGCGGGGGGTGCGTGCCGATGTCAGCGCATCGTTCATGGCAGCCCGTCGCTCATGGCGTCATACGGTCTCATGTCGCGGCGCACGACGCCGAGCGCGTTCGACCGTGATGCCGACGGCGCACCCGACCGTGGCCAGGAGCCCGCAGCCGACCGCCACGCCATAGGCGGCCGAGGTGTTCACGTCGTCGATGATCGGGCCGGCCGCGGCAGCGCCGAGTGCCACGCCGGCCGACAGCGCCGTCGAGGCCCAGGCCAGCCCCTCGGTGAGCCGTGCCGCCGGTACCTCGGCCTCGATCAGGGAGAAGCCGGCGATGAGCGTCGGCGAGATGGTGAAGCCTGCGACGAAGCCCGCGACGACCATCAGCGCGGCGGTGTCGACGAACGGCAGGGGGAGAACGGCCACCGCCAGCACCGCCTGCCCCACGACGAAGCGCCGCCGGGCGGTCGACGACCACCGGATCGCACCAGCGATCACCCCCGCGAGCATGCTGCCGAAGGCGAACACCGCCAGGATCAGCCCCGCCGCGCCCGGGGTGCCCAACTCCTCCGCGAAGGCCACGGTCGTCACCTCGACACTGCCGAAGATGCCGCCCATGAACATGAACACCACGGCCAGCCAGCTGATCAGGACCACCGGGAACGGCGCCGCCGGGGTGCCGGCCGACTCCGCGCTGCGCGGCCCGGGGTCGGTGGCGCGTTGCGCGGCGAACAACACGCCGCCCAGCACGGTGAGCACCACGCACAGGGCCAGCCCCGAGAGCGGATGGAAGCCGGTGGCCAGCAGTGTGACCACCGGTGGGCCGACGACGAAGACGACCTCGTCGAGCACCGACTCCAGCGCGTAGGCGGTGTGCAGGATCGGGGTGTGGGTCTCGAGCCGGGCCCACCGGGCGCGAACGAGCGCGCCGAACTGCGGCAGCGTGGCCCCGGCCACCGCCGCCAGCGCGACCACCGTCCACAGCGGCACCCGCCCGAGGGCGGCCGCCAGGACCCCCATCGCCGTGGCGTGGGCGCCCAGGACCGGCACGAGCATCCGGCGCTGACCCCACCGGTCGGCCAGCCGGGCCTGGACCGGCGAGGCGGCCGCCTGTCCCATCAGCGCCGCGCCGGAGGCCAGGCCGGCCTGGCCGTACGCGCCCGTGCTCGCCTCGACGGCGAAGACGATCGCCAGGCCGAACATCGACATGGGCAGACGCGCGACCAGCCCCGCCGCCGAGAACGCCCGTGCGCCCGGCGTGCGGAGCGCAACGGCGTACGGTCCCAGCACGACAGCAGTATCTGTCAATCTCGGTCGTGACACATTCCGGCCGTTCCACGCGCCCGACCGGCGATGCCCACCGGAGACGTCACCGGGGCTCACCCCCGCTGGCGGACCGGCTGGCGCTCCTGCAGCCATCCGGCCGCGCACACAGCCGTGGCGAGGGCGCCGCACGTGAACGAGAGCACGTAGGCCGACGACGCGCCGTACCGGTCGATGGCCGATCCTGCCGCAGCACTGCCCAAGGCCTTGCCCGCCGTCAACGCCGTGAACGCCCAGGCCAGGCCCTCAGTCGTGCGTGCGGCCGGTACACCTTCCTTGACCAGGGAGAACCCGGCGGCGAGGGTGGGTGCGATCGCGAATGCGGCGACGAAGAGCAGGATGCCCAGCAGCGGCACGGACCGCACCAGCGTCAGCGGCAGGACAGCCAGGGTGAGCGCGGCGACGCCCGCGGCGAACCGTGGCCGTAGACCGATCCGCCACCGAATCGCGCCGGTCGCCAGGCCCGCGAGCAGGCTGCCGAGAGCGAACACCGCGAGTATCGGACCCGTCGCGCCGGACGCGCCTGCCTGGTCGGCGAATGCGACGGTCGTCACATGAATGCTGCCGAACACCCCGCCCAAGAGCAGGAACGCGAGGACCAGCCACCCGGGCGTGGCGGAGGCGAGTGGCTGGGCGCGGCTGCCAGGAGTCGCGGCGGGCCGCGGGCCCGGGTCGGTGCCGCGCTGGGTGGCCAGAGCGGCACATCCCAGCGACGTGAGCGCCAGGCAGGCGATCAGCCCGGCCACCGGTTGCACGGCCGTGGCCAGCACGGTGACGAGCGGCCAGCCGGCGAGGAAGACGAACTCGTCGACGGCGGACTCCAGGGCGTACGCCGTGTGCAGCCGGTCGCTGTCTGCCTGGATGAACGCCCAGCGGGCCCGGACGAGGGAGCCGATCTGCGGCAGGGTCGTGCCCACGACCAGGCCGACGGACGCGAGGACCGCCGCCGTGGTGTGGCCGATCAGCGCGACGAGCGTGCCGAGGCTGATCACATGAGCGGCCAGGAGCGGAACGAGCATGCGGGTCTGCCCGATCCGGTCGGCCGCCCGCGCCTGGAACGGGGTGGCGGCGGCCTGGCCGACCAGAGCAGCTCCGGCCACGAGGCCGGCCGGGCCGTATGCGCCCATGGCCGGTTCGATCGCGAGCACGATGCCAAGGCTGAGCATGGATATCGGCATCCGGGCGACCAGCGCGGAAGCCGAGAACGCGAGCGCTCCGGGCAGGCGCAGCGCCTCCACATACGGTCGGAGCACCAGGGCCTCCGGCTGTACCAAGGGACAATGGAGGACCTGATCGTAGGTTCTTTCACTGCTCTTGGCAGGATCTGTCTGGTGAGCACACCCCCTTCCGATCGCGATCCTCGCCTCGATCCGTACGACGCGCTGCTCGTCGTCTCCTTCGGCGGACCCGAGGGGCAGGACGACGTCATCCCGTTCCTGGAGAACGTCACCCGGGGCAAGGGCATCCCGCGTGAGCGGCTGGAGGAGGTCGGCGAGCACTATCGCGCCTTCGGTGGCCGCAGCCCCATCAACGACCAGAACCGCGCGTTCATCGCCAACCTCGAGCACGAGCTCGCCGAGGCCGGGCTGTCGATCCCGGTCTACTGGGGCAATCGCAACTGGCACCCCTACCTCGCCGACGAGCTGGCGCGGATGCGCGACGACGGCGTCCGCCGGGTCGCCGCCTTCG
>DATCVR010000015.1:0-6260 GCA_036566745.1 Jiangellaceae bacterium
CTGGGACAGTTCGGGACAGTTCCGATCTGACCGTTCCGGCGATCGGTGGACGCGTCGGCAGCAGAACCACAACCGCCCAGGACCTGTTATGCCAGGTCCTGGGCGGTTTTCGAGGTGGTGCGTGATGCTGGGTTCGAACCAGTGACCCCCTCGGTGTGAACGAGGTGCGCTACCACTGCGCCAATCACGCGTTGCGGGTGAAACATTAGCGCATCCGCTCGCTGGACCCACATTCGGGCCATGCCGCGACGTAGGCTCCCGGCCATCGGCATGACACCGCGAGGAAACCGAAGGAGCGAGGATGCTCGCGTACGAACGGACCGGCAGCGGAGAGCCGCTGCTCCTGATCCACGGCATCGCGCACCGCAGGCAGGCGTGGGGCGGGGTGGTGGAGCGGCTGGCCGAGGAGTTCGAGGTGATCACGATCGATCTGCCGGGGCACGGTGAGTCGCCGGCGTTCGATCTGGCGGGACGTACGGTGCGGGAGGCGGTGGCCCACGAGCTGAACGAGCTCCGAGAAGAGCTCGGGATCGAGCGGCCGCACGTCGCCGGCAACAGCCTCGGTGGGCTGCTCGCGCTGGAGATGGCCGATGCCGGGCACGCGCGGTCGGTCACGGCGCTCTCCCCCGCCGGGTTCTGGATGAACGGCGTCGACTACCTCTACGTCAGGGGCCTGTTCGCCGGGATCCAGGCGGTGGCGCGGCCGCTGGCGCCGGTGGCGGGGTCGGTGCTGCAGTCACGGGTGGCACGTACTGTCACGATGGGCTGCTTCTTCGCTCGCCCTGGGCAGATCGACCCGGCCGTCGCGGCAGGCGACACGGCCAACATGGTCACCTCCCGCGAGGGGATCAAGACGTTCTTCAGCGGCGTCTACCGCTATCCCGGGGCGACGCAGACCGACGTCCCCACCACGATCGCCTGGGCCTCGCGCGACCTCACGCTCCTCCCCTACCAGGCGAAGGTGGCCGCGCGGCGGCTCCCGCACGCGACCCACCGGTGGCTGGCGGGCTGCGGCCACGTACCGATGAACGATGACCCCGACCTGGTGGCCAAGGTCATCCGCGAGACCGCCCGGACGCAGCCGCGCGACGAGCAGGTCGCCTAGCCTCGAGCGGCGAGGATCCCGCGCGGGTCGAAGGCGACCCGGATCTCGGTGATCAGCCCGTCCTCGACGCGCATCCAGTTGGCGGTGGGGGCGGGCTCGGCGACGGTGGTGTGCAGGTCGAACCAGGTGATCACGCTCGCCCCTTCGGAGAGCCGCTCCTTCACCTCGATCTTGTCGAGCACCTGGGCCATGCCCTCCAGGCCGGCGACGCACTCGTCGGCGCCTTCGATCGTGGCGAGCGGGCCGGCGAAGCTCACGTCGTCGGCCAGCAGCGTGCGCAGGCGGGTGAAATCGCGCTCCTGCCAGGCGGTGAAGTACGCCTCGGCGAGTTCGGCAGCGGGTGCGGTCATCGGATCTCCTCAGGTCGATGGGGCTTTCACCTTCCAGCCTGACCCGAGCCGCGCAAACACTCAAACAGATGGTTCTGCTGCTTGCTAGCATCAACAGTGATGGAAATCGGACAGCTCCGCTACTTCGTCGCCGTCGTCGATCACGGATCGTTCACTGCCGCGGCACAGCGCCTCCACGTCAGCCAGTCGGGCATCAGCGCCCAGCTGGCCAAGCTCGAGCGCGAGCTCGGCCACGACCTGCTCGTCCGGGGTCCCCGCAACGTACGTCTCACCCACGCCGGCGAGACGCTCCTCCCCCGCGCCCGCGACGCGATCCGGGCGATCGAGGGGGTGCGGCAGAGCGCCGACGAGCTGAGCGACCTGATCCACGGCCAGGTACGCCTCGGGATGATCGCCGGCTGCACGATCCCCGGCTTCCTCGATGCCGTGGCCACCTTCCACCGGGAGCATCCCGGGGTCAGCGTCGAGCTCGTCGAGGACAGGTCCGACCGTCTCCAGCGACGTACGCTGGCCGGCGAGCTCGACCTCGGCCTGATCTCCCACGCGGGGCCCGTCATCGACGGCCTGGCCGCCGAGTCCGTCAGCGACGAGCGGCTCGCCGTGATCACGCCGGCCGGGCATCGTCTTGCCGGCGCCCGGCCGACGCTCGCCGACCTCCACGAGGAGACGGTGCTCTGCATCCCGCCGGGCACGGGCATCCGTACGGCTCTGGAGCAGTCGTGTGCGCGAGCAGGTGTGGAGCCGAAGGTCGACCTGTCCGGGTCGAACCCGGAGACGCTGCTCGGGCTGACCACCCGCGGACTGGGCGTCTGCGTGCTGGCCGAGTCGATGGCGGCCGGGACCGATCTGGTCGCGACCCCGATCGTCGACGCGGAGGTGCGCGCCGGGCTGGCGCTCGTGGTCCGCGACGGCGACCAGCAGCGCGCCACCCGGCGGCTCTACGGCCTGCTTCAGGCCGCGCTCACCTGAGGATGGCGCAGCCCGGGATGATCCTCCGGCAGCGAGCGCCGCAGGACGACCCAGCTCACCAGCAGGCACAGCGCGACCAGCGGCCAGCTGAGCGCGACCCGGGCGATCGCCAGCGCGACCACGTCGCCGGACCACCACAGCGGGCCGAAGATGGCGACCCGGATGACGTACTGACAGACCCAGACCCAGCTCGCCAGCGCATAGCCCCGCAGCAGGACCGGGTCGCGACGCCAAGCGCCGCGCTGGCGCAGCACCAGACCGACGACCACGCCGAGCAGCGGCCAGCGGAAAGCGATGCTGACCACCCACACCAGGGCGCTGGCCGCGTTGGCGGCGAGCTGAACCACGAAGAAGTCCTCCGCCCGGCCGGTACGCAGCGCGATCATCGCCGCGACCGCGACTCCGGCCACGCCCAGCAGCACCGCGCGCGGCTTGCGGCCCTTGCGCCACTGCCAGACGGCCACGCTCGCGGCCACCGCGAGCGCCACCACTGTCGCGATCCACAGCTCTCCGCTGACCAGCCAGCCGGCCGCGAACGCGACGGGCGGGACGGTGGCGTCGATCGCGCCCCGCGCGCCTCCGAGGAGGTCGGCGAGGGTCTCGGCGTCGTCGTTGCGGCGGTCGGTGGTCGTCACGTGAGTAAGGCTAGCCTTACTTGCAAGGCGCGTGACGCCTCGGCCCGCGTAAGTAACCTCTCGGCCGACCGGGGTGACGCCCCGGCCGACCGGGGTGACGCCCCGGCCGACGGGGGTGACGCCTCGGCAAAATTTCACCGGGAGGGCAACCGGCGGACGTACCCCGGCCATCCGGCGCCGCTTTGCTCTGAGCGCCGCTGCTCGGGCATGCGGGAGACGCCTTATCCCAAGCGGAGGTTCAACGTGTCACACGAGCACCACCCCCACTCGCACGGGCCTGACGGGCACCACCATGCCCACGCGCACGGCCACACTCACTCCCACGAGGTCGACGAGATCACCCTCGCCGCCTCCTCGGACGCGTCCGACAACGACCTGCGTCCCGCCGAGGTCACCCGGCGCAACCTGCTCCGCGCCGCCGGCATCGCCGGTGCGGTGACCGCCGGGATGGCGGGCATGACCGGCGTGACCCCAGCGATGGCCGAGACCGCCACGACCGCCCCCGCGAAGAGCGGCAACCGGGCCACGATCCGGCACTGGCTCGCCGGTGACCACCACATCCACACCCAGCACAGCTCGGACGGGATGTACCGGGTCATCGACCAGGCGCAGCACGGCGCCGCGTACGGCCTGGACTGGCTCGTCATCACCGACCACGGCGGCGCGACGCATGCGAAGCTCGGCGTCGACCTGGTCAACCCCGACATCGTCGCCGCACGCAAGATCCTTCCGGAGACCCTGATCTTCCAGGGGCTGGAGTGGAACATCCCGGCCGCTGAGCACGGGACCGTCTTCGTCGCCCCAGGGCGCAACGAGGTGGCGGTGCTCAAGCAGTTCGAGAACGACTACGACGGTAGCGTCAAGAACGCTCGCGCCAACACCCCGGAGAACGAGGCGCTCGCCGTCGCCGCGATCCAGTGGCTCGGCACCCAGAAGACCAAGCGCCGGATCGAGGACGCGCTGTTCCTCGCCAACCACCCCGCCCGCAACGGCATCGACAGCCCCCATGAGGTGCGGGCCTGGCGCGACGCCGATCCCCGGATCGCGATCGGGTGGGAAGGCGCACCCGGTCACCAGGCGGGCGGGCTGCCGTCCGGCTATGGTCCGGGCAGCGCGCGCGGTGGCTACGGCAACTCCGCCGGCGCCGACTCGTTCCCGGGCTACCCGCCGGAGAGCTACCGCTCCTGGGGCGGGTTCGACTTCTACACCTCGACCGTCGGCGGCCTGTGGGACTCCATGCTCGCCGAGGGAAAGCCGTGGTCGATCACCGCGAACTCCGACTCGCACCGCAACTGGAGCGACACGGCCGTCCGCGGTGGCGGCGACTTCAACGCCAACGGCCGTTACGACGACCCGGTCTACGGCGGCGGCATCCAGCTCGACCTGGCCGACTTCTGGCCGGGCTTCTACAGCCGCACCCACGTGGGCACCAGCAGCCGTGACTACGGCGCGGTGATGCGCGGCATGCGCGACGGCCGGGTCTGGGTCGACCACGGCAGCCTGGTCAAGAGTCTCGACGTACGGGTCGTCGCCACCAGCCGCCGCGGAACGGTCTCCGAAACCCTCGGCGGCACGCTGCAGGCGCCACGCGGAAGCCGCGTCCAGCTGGTGGTGACCATCACCGCCCAGGACGTCCCGAACTGGTCGCAGTTCATCCCGCAGCTCAATCGCGTGGACGTGATCCGCGGGGCGGTCGACGCTCGCCACGCCTCCGGTGACGCCGACACGATGACCGCTCCGGACACCCGGGTCATCAAGCAGACCGACGTCTCCGGCCGCACCGGCACCTACACGCTGCGCTACGACCTCGGCGAGTTGGAGGAGTCCTTCTACGTACGCCTGCGCGGCACCGACGCCAACCGCTCGCAGCCGGGCTACCTCGGCGCGAGCGTCGACCCGGCCGGTCCCGCAATCGACGTGGTCGGCGACGCCGACCCGTGGGTCGACCTGTGGTTCTACACCAACCCGGTCTGGGTCGTCCCGACTCGATGACCACCCGACGCCTGGCCGTCGATGCCGACGCCCGGGACCTCGCCGCAGCCGAGCACCTCGTCCACCGCCTGGACGAGGTGCTCGGCGCGGGGCAGCCCGAGGATGCGTACGTCATCAGCACCCATGTCGTGCGCGAGCCGACCGCCCGCTTCGTCGCCGTCCTGGACTGGCCCGGCGGCCCGGCGGTCGAAGAGCTGACGGCGCTCCTCGCCGACCAGTTCCCCCAGGCGTACGTCACCCCCGACTCCCCCGCGATCGACGAGGCCGCCGCGCGCAGCGCCGGGCGGCTGGCGCGCTATCCGGGTCGCACCAGGATCGAGACCGTGACCACGGTGGCCGCGGTCGAGGCGGACAGCGTCGTCGACGCCGTCGAAGGCCTGGCCGGCATCGAGCTCGAGCCGGGCGACACCCTCGATCTCACCGGGTTCGCGCGGCCCGTGTGGCGCGAGGGGCGCTGCGTACTCCTGGTCCAGCGCTCCGCCGGCGGTCTGGTGCCGTTCGAGGTGCGCCACCAGATCCCCTGCTGCTCCGACCACTGAGGTTCAGACCGACGCGGAGCCCCGCGGCAATGGCGCCTCCCAGTGGCGCCACATCGCCAGCAGCCGCCAGCCGGCGCAGACGACGAAGGCTGCGGCCATCACCAGCGACTGCGGCAGTGCCATGAACAGGCCGAAGGCGACGATCGCCGCGCCGGCGAAGGCGGGGATCGCGTAGAAGACGCTGCGGCGCAGGATGATCGGCACCTGGCCGGCGAGCACGTCGCGGATCACCCCGCCGCCCACGCCGGTGGCCAGCCCCATGATCGCGGCCGCGAGCGGGGAGAGCCCGAAGTCGAGCGCCTTGACGGCACCGGCGATGACGAACAGCCCCAGGCCCAGGGCGTCGAAGACGTTGATCATCGGCCCGAGCCGGCCGAGCGCGGGATGGAAGTAGAAGGTCATCAGACCGGCCGTCATCGGCACCACGAGGTAGCGCCAGTCGGAGAGCGCGGCGACCGGAGTCGCGCCGATGGCCATGTCACGCAGGATGCCGCCACCGAGGCCGGTGACGCAGGCGAGGACGATCACGCCGAAGATGTCGAGCTCCTTGCGAACCGCCATCAGGCCGCCGGAGAGCGCGAAGACGAAGCACCCGACCAGGTCGAGCACGAGGAGGGTCAGCGTCTGTTCCACCACCGAATGGTCGCCTCGTTCGTCCCAAAAACCCCAA
>DATCVR010000016.1:0-2390 GCA_036566745.1 Jiangellaceae bacterium
CGAGATCGCCGTGGGCGCCATCATCAAGGCCTTCGTCTTCAACACCGGTCAGTTCTGCATGGCCGGACCGCGACTGCTCGTCGCCGCGGAGATCCACGACACGGTGGTGGACATCCTCCGGCACGCGGTCCCGGGCGTACCCCTCGGCGATCCGCGAGACCCGGCGACGATCATCGGCCCGATGGCCGGCGACCAGCACCGCAAGAAGGTCGAGGAGTACGTCGCCCTGGCCCGCCAGGAGGGCGGCCAGATCGTCACCGGCGGAGAGCGTCCGGAGCTCGGAGAAGACCTCGCCGACGGGTTCTACTACGCGCCGACGGTGATCACCGGGCTGCCCGCGGACTCGCGTGTCGTCAACGAGGAGGTCTTCGGGCCCGTCCTCACGGTCCAGTCGTTCGCGGACGAGGACGAGGCCGTGGCGCTCGCCAACTCCACGGCGTACGGGCTGGCAGCCGGGCTGCACACCAGCGACCTCACGCGTGCGCACCGGGTCGCGGGCAGGCTCGAGGCCGGCATCGTCTGGGTCAACGACTGGGCGATGCTCGACCCCGCGGTGCCGTTCGGCGGCGTCAAGCAGTCCGGCTTCGGCCGCGAGTACGGCCCGGAGGCACTCGAGGCGTACACGAAGGTCCGATCCGTCGTCATCTCCCTTCCGCCGACCCCTCAGGACGAGTCATGAGCACCGCGACCCAGGCTGCGGTGGTCGAGTCCGCCGGCGCCCCGTTCACCATCGGAGACGTCGAGCTCGACGTGATCCGTCCCGACGAGATCCTGGTGCGGATGGTCGCCGCCGGGCTCTGCCACACCGACCTCGGCGTGGCGAGCGGCGGACTGCCGTTCCCGCTCCCGGGCGTGCTCGGGCACGAGGGCGCGGGTGTGGTCGAGGAGGTCGGATCCGGAGTACGCAGCCTCGTACCCGGCGACCAGGTGCTGCTGTCGTTCAGCTCCTGCGGGACCTGCGCCCAGTGCCGTGACGGCCATCCGGCCTACTGCGACGTCTGGCTTCCCGCCAACCTCATCGGCGGCGCCCGCATGGACGGGACCTCGCCGGTGCGGAGGAAGGAAGAGCCGATCGGTGGCCACTTCTTCGGACAGTCGTCCTTCTCCCGCCTCGCGGTCGTCGACGAGCGCAGCGCCGTACGCGTCGGACCGGACGCCGACCTGTCCCTGCTCGCGCCGCTCGGCTGTGGAGTGCAGACCGGGGTCGGTGCGGTCTGGAACGTGCTCGCGCCGCGCCCCGGGTCCTCGGTGGTGGTCCTCGGCGCTGGTGCCGTGGGCCTGTCGGCCGTGATGGCCGCACGCCTCACCCCGGCCACCCGGATCATCGCGGTGGACCGGGTGGCCGAGCGGCTCGAGCTGGCGCGTGAGCTGGGGGCGACCGACGTCGTCGACGCCGGCCAGGTCGACGACCTGGCCGCGGCGCTGACGGAGCTGACCGGCGGCGGCGCGGACGGCGTCGTGGAGACGACCGGCAACCCGGGCGTACTCCGCCACGGTGTCGACGCCCTGCGCGCCCGGGGCACCACGGTCATCGTCGGGGCGCCGCCCTTCGGCACCGAGGTCGGGATCGACGTGAACGCGATGCTGCCCGGCAAGCGGGTGACGGGTTTGACCCTCGGCGACGCCGAGACCCGCACCCTCATCCCGGCACTCGCCCGCCTGGTCGCCGACGGACGGATGCCGCTGGACCGGCTGGTCCGTCGCTACCCGTTCGAGGACATCCAGACGGCCGTCGGCGACATGGTCTCGGGCGCCACGGTGAAACCTGTGCTCACCTTCTAGGCCGGTCGTGGGGGCTCCTTGACAGGCGTGACGTGCATCACCCAGAATCGACAGGAATCCTGATAAACAGGAATCCTGAATGGAGCCCCCACCATGACTCTCACCTCCGGCGGTAGCACGACCGGTCCACGTACGAAGATGGGCCGGATCGTCGCCAGCAGCTTCACGGGCAGCTTGATCGAGTACTACGACTTCCTGCTCTACTCCACCGCCTCGGCCGTGGTCTTCAACGAGGTCTTCTTCTCCAACCTCGACCCAGTGACAGGCACGATCGCGTCCTTCGGCACCTTCGCTGCCGGCTATCTGGCGCGCCCGCTCGGCGGCGTGATCTTCGGCCACTTCGGCGACCGGCTCGGCCGGAAGAAGATGCTGGTCCTGACCATGCTCATCATGGGTGTGGTCAGCTTCCTGATCGGCTGCCTGCCGACGTACGGCCAGATCGGCGCGGCCGCGCCGGTGCTGCTCGTCGTGCTCCGGGTCATCCAGGGCGTCGCGATCGGCGGCGAGTGGGGCGGCGCGGTGCTGATCACCGCCGAGCACGCCACCTCCAGGCGCGGCCTGTGGGCCTCGTTCACCAACGCCGGCGCCCCGGCCGGCATGGTCCTCTC
>DATCVR010000017.1:0-38490 GCA_036566745.1 Jiangellaceae bacterium
TGCCTTCGCGCCGCGCTGCCGGAACCGCGTCGAGCAGTGCACGACCAGCACGCCGGTGCTCGAGTCGATCGGAGGCCGCTCGTTGCGGTGCTTCAACCCGTTGCCGGCGCGTGAGGAGGTGACGGCATGAGCACTCCGACACGGGCCGCCGATCCGGTGGTCGACGACCGCCACCGTCGCGAGATCGACCCGGCCGACGTGCTGCTCTCGGTGCGTGGGCTGAAGGTGCACTTCCCGATCCGATCCGGCATCTTCATCGAGCGCCAGATCGGGGCGGTGCGGGCCGTCGACGGCGTCGACCTCGACGTCCCGCGCGGCTCGACGGTGGGGCTGGTGGGGGAGTCCGGCTGCGGGAAGAGCACGCTGGGCCGGGCGGTGCTGCGCCTTGTCGAGCCCACGGCCGGATCGGTGACCTTCGACGGCACCGACCTGGTCACGCTGGAGCCCGAGGAGATGCGCCGCATGCGGCGCCGGATGCAGATGGTCTTCCAGGACCCGATGTCCAGCCTCGATCCGCGCCAGAGCGTCGAGTCGGTGCTGACCGAGCCGCTGCGGGCCCATGGCATCAAGGGTGACCACCACGCCCGTATCCGTGAGCTGCTCGATCTCGTGGGGCTGCCGGGCTCGGCCGCGAGCCGCTACCCGCACGAGTTCTCCGGCGGCCAGCGGCAGCGCGTCGGGATCGCCCGGGCCATCGCGCTGGAGCCGGAGCTGATCATCGCCGACGAACCGGTCTCGGCCCTCGACGTGTCGATCCAGGCCCAGGTGGTCAACCTCCTCGAGGAGCTGCAGGACCGCCTCGGCCTGACCTACGTGGTGATCGCGCACGACCTGGCCGTGGTGCGCCACATCGCCGATGTCGTGGCCGTGATGTATCTCGGCGGCCTGGTCGAGCAGGCGCCGTCGGACGACCTGTACGCCAAGCCGCTGCATCCGTACACGAAGGCGCTGATGTCGGCGGTGCCGATCCCGGACCCGGTGGTCGAGGACACCCGTGAGCGCATCCTGCTCACGGGCGACCTTCCCTCACCGGCCAACCCGCCCACGGGCTGCCGCTTCCACACCCGATGCCCGTTCCGGCAGGAGACTCGCTGCCACGACGAGATCCCGGCGCTGCGGGAGCTGCGCCCCGCGCACACGGTTGCGTGCCACTGGGCCGAGGACATCGAGAGCGGCGCGATCCAGCCGAGGGCCTCTGCGGTGGTCGAACCGGACCCGCCCGCGGCCTGACACGGTCAGGGGTGATCGTCGGCGAGATCTGGTCGCCGGAGCGGCCGGATGTCGCCGACGATCACCCCTGAGTCACGCGTCGGTCACTCCGTCGTGATCGCTCGTAGCACGTCGAGGCGAGCCGCCCGCCGCGCCGGCCAGACTGCCGCGAGCACCCCGACCAGCGCCGCCACCAGCACGAACGCGCCCAGTGAGGCGTACGGGATCGACAGCACCTCAAGCCCGTCGTCGGCCAGCGGGCGTTGCAGCGACACCCCGAACACGACGCCGAGCACCACGCCCATGACGGCTCCGAGAACCGCGATCGCGATCGACTCCAGCCGGATCGTCGTGCGCAGCTGACGCCGGCTCAGCCCGACGGCCCGCAACAGCCCCACCTCGCGGGTGCGTTCCATCACCGAGAGGGCCAGCGTGTTGACGATGCCCAGCACGGCGATCAGCACGGCCAGCCCGAGCAGCGCGTAGACCAGCGCGAGCAGCTGGTTGATCGAGCTGCGCGACTGCTCCTTGTACGCCTCCTGGTCCTTGACCGTGACAGTGGGGAGCTCAGCGGTGATCTCCTGGAGGCCGCTCTCGACCCGGGCCGGCGAGGCGCTCGGATCGGCGACCACGTACACCGTGGCGTCGACCGGAGCGATGCCGCCCTGTTCGAGCGCGTCGAGCCCGAGGACGAAACCGCCGGACAGCAGGGCGCCCTCGGCGTAGATACCCGCGACCCGCGCGTCGCTGGTCCCCGCCGGGAGGCCGACCGACAGCTGGTCGCCCACGTCGAGGCCCTCGGACTCGGCGGTGCGCTGCCCGACCAGCACACCGCCGCCGCTGAGGTCGTCCGTGCCGTCGACGATCTCCAGGGTGGCGGCCTGGGAGAACGCGGCCGGGTCGATCGCCATGACGAAGGTCTGCTCGCCGTCGACGGTCGCCGGAGCCGCGCGGACCTGGGCCACTTCCGCCACGCCGTCGACTGCGCGAGCCTGGTCGGCGATGGCGGGGGAGAAGGGCTGGCCCGCGGCGTTGGCGATGACGAACTGCGCCTTCATGCCGTCGTCGAGAGCGCGGTCGACACTGGCGTTGGCCGAGGCACCCACGACGGAGATTGCCGAGACCAGGGCGAGGCCGATCATGAGCGCCGAGGCGGTGGCAGCGGTGCGGCGCGGATTGCGCAGCGCGTTCTCGCGGGCCAGCCGTCCGACCGTCCCGAACGCCTTCGGGTACCAGCCCGCGATGACCCGCACGATCGGCCCGGACAGCACCGGGGCCAGCAGCGCGACTCCCACGAAGACGCCCAGGATCCCGACCCCCACGAGCAGGGCGGCGTTGGACACGTCGAGGACGAGCCCCGCGGCCATCGCACCGGCACCGAGCAGCACCAAACCCGCGCCTACACCGCTGTGGACGCGGCGAGAGCTCTCGGGCAGGACGACGTCGTCGCGCATCGCGGCCACGGGCGGGACCTTCGCAGCCCGGCGGGCGGGGACGTAGGCGGCCACCATCGTGACCAGCACGCCGACCAGGTACGACACCACCACGGTGCGCGGCGCCAGGACGAGCCCGCCGCCGAGCTCCATGCCGAACGCGCCGAAGACCACCTTGAGCAGCTGGGCCACTCCGAGCCCGAGCAACAGGCCCACCGTCGAGCCGACCAGGCCGACTATCAGCGCCTCGATCATGACCGAGCGGGTCACCTGCCGGCGATCGGCGCCGAGCGCCCGGAACAGGGCCATCTCCTGGCTGCGCTGGGCGAGCAGGATCGAGAAGGTGTTGAGGATGAGGAACACGCCCACGAACAGCGCGATGGCGGCGAACACCAGGAGGAAGGTGTTGAAGAAACCCAGCGCCTCCTCGACCGCTGAGGCGGTCTCGTCGTCGACCTCGGCACCGGTGCGCGCCTCGAGGCCCGACGGCAGCGCCTCGGCGACGTCGGCTCGCAGGTCGTCGGCGCTCACGCCGTCGGCGGCGGTGACCGACACGGTGGTGTAGGCGTCCTCACCGTCGAGGAAGATCTCCTGCGCGGTGAGGGTGTCGAAGATCGTCAGAGACGCGCCGGCCAGGCTGCCGCCGTCGCCGAAGCGCGCTACGCCGACCAGTTCGCCGCTCACGCTGGGGTGGTCGCCCGAGGTGATGACCGTGACCTCGTCGCCGAGCTCGTGGCCGGTCTGCTCGACCGTGCGCTCGTCGATGGCCAGCTCGCCGGAGCGCTCGGGTGCACGCCCGTCGACGAACTGCACCGGCTGGCTGCCGTCGGCCGAGGGCGCCTCGTTCCAGTTGAACGCGATGCCCGGCGCGCCGCTGGTGGTGACGGCCTTGCCCTTGCTGTCGAGGACGAACACGCTCTGGCTCTCGACGTTGCCGTCGGCCCGCTCGACGCCCGGGACCTGCGCGATCTCCTCGACCAGGTCGGCCGGGATCGTGGTGGTCGAGCCGCCGGTCATCGCGGCGGTGATGGCGTCCTGGCCCTCGGGCGTGGTCGGACGCACGACCACGTCGGAGCTGAGCCCGCCGAAGATGTCCTTGAACGTCTTGCCGATGGTGTCGGTGAACACGAATGAGCCGGCGACGAAGGCCACGCCCAGCACGATGGCGAAGGCGCTCATGCCCAGCCGCAGCTTGCGCGCGGCGAGGCTCTTCAAGGTGGCGCGGAGCATGGTCAGGACACCTGCCCCACGGGATCGAAGCCCTTCATCCGCTCGAGGACGCGGTCGGCCGTGGGCTCGGTCATCTCGTCGACGATGCGGCCGTCGCCGAGGAAGACGACTCGGTCGGCGTAGGCGGCGGCGCCGGGATCGTGGGTGACCATGACGATGGTCTGGCCGAACTCACGCACCGAGCGGCGCAGGAACGACAGCACCTCGGCGCCCGAGCGGGAGTCGAGGTTGCCGGTGGGCTCGTCGGCGAAGATGATGTCCGGCTTGCTCACCAGGGCGCGGGCGCACGCGACGCGCTGCTGCTGGCCGCCGGAGAGCTGGTTGGGCTTGTGGGTGAGGCGGTCGGCCAGGCCCACCGTGGCGATGACGGTGTCGAACCACTCCTGGTCGATCGAGCGCCCGGCGATGTCGAGGGGAAGGGTGATGTTCTCGCGCGCCGTGAGGGTGGGGACGAGGTTGAACGCCTGGAAGATGAAGCCGATCTTGTCGCGCCGCAGCCGGGTCAGTTCCTTGTCGCCGAGGCCGCCCAGCTCGGTCTCGCCGATGAACATCTGGCCCGCGGTGGGGGAGTCGAGGGCGGCCATGCAGTGCATGAGCGTGGACTTGCCCGACCCGGACGGGCCCATGATGGCCGTGAACTGCTCGGTGGCGAACTCGACGCTCACCCCGCCGAGCGCGACGACCTGGGTGTCGCCGTAGCCGTAGACCTTGGCGAGGTCGACGGCTCTCGCGGCCGGCTGGGCAGGGGAAAGTGGAGTGGACACCGGAGCTCCTTGGCGTGGCGACGACGGTCGGTTCCACGCTAGGGCTCCGGGCGGGCCTCCGACTCGGTTACCCGGTGGGTCCCTGGCCTCCGCCGCCGGAACGAGCGTGCCGCCGGAGTCGTCCCCAGGGACGAGCCTCCAATGCTCGATCGACGCCGCCCAGAATGATCACGTTCAGCAGGTGATCACCTACGCCACGAGGCCTGCAGCCCTGGTGAAGCACCCGAACGCCTGCTGAACGTGATCATTCTGGGCGGAGGGTTCGACGAGGCTCGGGGGCGACGCCGCCGCGATCGGCGGGGCACTGCTGGTGCGTGCTGCGGCGAAGCTCAGATGGCGCCAGGCTGGATGAGGCCGCTCTCGTAGGCGTACACGGCGGCCTGCACGCGGTCGCGGACGCCCAGCTTGGTCAGCAGATTGCCGACGTGGGTCTTGATGGTGGTCTCGGAGACGATCAGCTCGCGGGCGATCTCGGCGTTGGACAGCCCGCGAGCCACCAGCTTGAGCACCTCGAGCTCGCGCTCGGTCAGGTGGGCGAGCTTGGCCGGGGTGGGGGCGTTGGTGGCCGGGAACCGGCTGGCGAACAGGTCGAGCAGCCGGCGGGTGATGCTGGGCGCGACCACGGCGTCGCCGCGCGAGACGGTCCGGATGGCGGCGACGAGCTCGTCGGCCGGCACGTCCTTGAGGAGGAACCCGCTCGCCCCCGCGCGGAGCGCCTCGACGACGTATTCGTCGAGGTCGAAGGTGGTGAGGACGAGGACGCGAGGTGCGCTCTCGCGGGCCGCGCCGGTGATGGCCCGAGTGGCCTGGACGCCGTCCATGCGCGGCATCCGGATGTCCATGAGGACGACATCGGGCTGCAGAGCCCGGGTGGCCTCGACCGCGGCCTGACCGTCGCCGGCCTCGCCCACGACCGCGACGTCGGTCTCGGCCTCGAGGATCATCCGGAACCCGGTGCGCAGCAGCGGCTGGTCGTCGACCAGGAGGACCCTGATCGGCTGGGAGGTGGTCATCGTCATACCGCCGGTGGGTCGTAGGGAATGCGGGCTCGTACGTCGAAACCACCGCCAGGACGTGGGCCGACCGCCAGCGTCCCACCATAGAGCGCCACGCGTTCGCGCATGCCGAGCAAGCCGTGTCCGGTGGGGCGGCCCTCGAGCGCCGCGGCGAGACCACGACCGTCGTCGCTGACCCCGACCTCGAGCTCGCCCGGGCGGTACCGGATGACGACGTTCGCGCGTGACGGCCCGGCGTGCTTGATGGTGTTGGTCAGCGCTTCCTGCACGATGCGGAACGCGGTGAGGTCGACACCGACGGGCAGCGCGCTGCGTTCGCCCTCGATCCGGACGTCGACCGGCAGCCCGGTGGCGCGCAGCTTGGCGGCGAGCGCGTCGAGGTCGGACAGACCGGGCGCCGGGGCGAGATCGGCGGCCGCGCCGTCCGCGCCGTCGGAGTCCGGACCGCGCAACACCCCGACGATGCGCCGCATCTCCGACAGGGCGGAGCGGCCGGTGGCCTCGATCGAGCGCAGGGCCTCGGCGCTGCGCTGCGGGTCGCGATCGAGGGTGCGCTGGGCTCCGGCGGCCTGGACGGTCATGACCGAGACGTGGTGGGCGACGACGTCGTGCAGCTCGCGCGCGATGCGTGAGCGTTCTTCGGCCCGGGCGGCGCGCACCTCGGCGGCGGAGGTACGTTCGAGGCGTTTGGCACGGTCCTCGAGCTCGGCGGTGTAGGCGCGCCTGCTGCGCACCGCACGCCCGAGACCCCACACGAGCAAGAAGGCCAGCGCTGAGATGACGACGTTCGAGATGGCGTAGGCGCCGTCGCCGGGCGCTCGATCCGAGCTGATCAGCACGTAGCCGACGGACACCGACATGAGCGCGGCCAGCACGACGGCCGAGCGGGCGAGCGTGGCATACGCACCCGCGCTGTACACCGCGATCAGCATGGCGACGCTCGCGGTGGGGACCGAGTAGTTCCACACGAGGAACGGCACGACGAAGGCGGCGACGGCCAGCCCGGTGGCCATCGGGGCACGGCGCCGGAACCACAGCGGTGCGGCGCATCCGATGGCGAGGACGACTCCCAGCGCATCACCCTCGAGGTACTCGAGATCGTCGAGCTCCGGATAGGTGAACAGGCTGACGACCCCGCCGATGACGAGAACGCCGACGATCAGGGCGTCGACGAGCCGAGCGCTGAAGCGCGGCCGGTTCGTCCCTCGTTCGTCCACGTGTTCAACGGTAGAGCGGCTCCGGACGGTCGCGGCTCGTCCGGGGCGCCGAGGCCGATCCTCCCTCAGGAGGATGGCGGGGGAGGACGAAAGGCTCAGACGTCGGCGCCGGAGGTGTGCGGCGAGGGCGCCTCGTCGACGGCCTCGGAAGCGTCGGCGGCCACGGCGTCGGGCTCGGGCAGCGGCGGCGGCGTGCCGCCGAACGCGGGACAGAGTGCGTGGTGGGCGCACCAGTCGCACAGGCGGCTGGGGTTGGGCCGCCAGTCGCCCGCCTCGGTGGCCCGCTCGATGGCCTTCCACAGCGCGGCGAGCTTGCGCTCGGTGGCGCGGAGGTCGGCTTCGTCCGGCTCGTAGCGCAGGATCTCGCCGCTGCCGAGGTAGATGAGCTGCAGTAGCCGGGGCACGCGTCCGTGCAGCCGCCACAGCACCAGAGCGTAGAACCGCATCTGGAACATCGCGCGCTGCTCGAACCCGGCCCGCGGCGCCTTGCCGGTCTTGTAGTCGACGACCCGGAGATCGCCCGTGGCCGCGGCACGATCGAGGCGGTCGACGTAGCCGCGCAGCCTCAGGCCGGAGTCGAGGGTGGTCTCGACGTACAGCTCGCGTTCGGCCGGCTCGAGGCGCTGGGGGTCCTCCATGGTGAAGTAGCGCTCGACGAGCGACTCGGCGCTGGCCAGCCACCCCTCGAGCGCCGAGCCGTCGGAGTCGTCAGCGAACAGCGCCGCGAGCTCGGGGGAGGCCTCGAGCAGCTGCTGCCAGGCCGGCCCGACCATGGTGCGGGCGTGCTCGGACGTGCGGTGCTGGACGGGCAGCTCGAAGAGCTGCTCGAGGACGGAGTGGACCACTGTGCCGCGGGTGGCCTCGGGGCTGGGCGGCTCGGGCAGCCGGTCGATGGTGCGGAACCGGTAGAGCAGCGGACAGGTCATGAAATCGGCTGCTCGCGACGGCGAGAGCGCAGGCCCCCGTGTGACAGCGGCGGCGTCGGAGCCGGTGTCGACGTGGTGGGGTGCGGGACTTGCGCTCATGCGGCCGAGCGTAGGACACGGGTCCGACACAACGGGGGAGTACGCGCCCCGGATAGCCTTCGTCTGTGGGTAACGGTGGCGGACGACGGCTGAGCCTGGGTCGGGTGGCAGGCGTGCCCGTGCACGTCAGCCCCACATGGTTCCTGGTGGCGCTGGTGATCACCGTCGGCTTCGAGCCGCTGGTGTCGCGCTATCTCACCGATCTCGGGCCCTGGGCGTTCGCGGTCACGGCCGCGTTCGCGGTGTTGCTGTACTTCTCGGTGTTCCTCCACGAGGTGAGCCACGCCCTGACCGCCAAGGCGTTCGGGCTCCCGGTGCGCGGCATCACCCTGCACTTCCTGGGCGGGTACACCGAGATCGAACGCGATTCGCCCACACCTGGGCGCGATCTCCTGGTGTCGGCCGCGGGGCCTGCTGTCTCGCTGGTCATCGGCGGGCTGGCCTACGTCGTGTCGGTCCCGGTCGACACCCCTGTGGCCGAGTTCCTGCTGTTCGAGCTGGCGGCGGCCAACGTCGTCGTCGGCGTGTTCAACCTGCTGCCGGCGTTGCCGCTCGACGGCGGCCACATGCTGCGGGCGGTGGTCTGGAAGGTCACCGGCGACGAGAACCGCGGCACCATCGTCGCGGCGCGGGCCGGACAGGTGCTGGCAGTCGTCGTGATCGCCGTGCCCTTCGCGATGTCCGGGGGCAGCCCCAGCATCATCAGCGTCGTGTGGGCGGCCCTGGTGGCCATGCTGCTCTGGAGCGGCGCCACGCAGGCGCTGGCGGTGGGGCGGGTCAGGGCCCGTCTGCCCCAGGTCGACGCGCGACGGCTCAGCCGGCGCGCCGCTCCAGTGGCGGCCGACATCCCGGTGTCCGAGGCCCGCCGCCAGGCCCAGGAGGCCGGCGTGCGTTCGCTGGTGGTCGTCGACAGCGCCGGGCGCCCCACCGGCATCGTGAGCGAGGCCGCGGTGGCGGCGATCCCGGCTGACCGGCAACCGTGGGTCCAGGTGTCCCAGACGGCCCGCTCGCTCGACGCCGGACTGGTGCTTCCCGTGTCGCTGGGCGGCGAGGACCTGCTGGCGGCGATGCGAGCCAGGCCTGCCTCGGAGTACCTCGTGCTCGACGACGAGGGCGCGGTGTACGGCGTCCTCGTCACAGCCGACGTCGACCGCGCCCTGACGCCGTCGCGCTGACCGCCTGGCGCGTCGGCTTGCGGCATGTCCTGGAGGGTTCTCCACCCTTCCGAGGACATCGAAGGGTGGAGAACCCTCCAGAAGAGCGGGATTTGCGCGGCGCCGGGCCGGTGCCGTAGGTAGAGAGCATGTCCACACCATCCGGCCCCTTCGTCGTCGGCGACCAGGTTCAGCTCACCGACCCCAAGGGTCGCCACCACACGATCACCCTCGAGGCCGGCAAGGAGTTCCACACCCACAAGGGATCCTTCGCCCACGACGCCCTGATCGGCTCGCCCGAAGGCACCGTCGTGACCTCCACCGGTGGCACCGCCTACCTGGCGCTGCGGCCGCTGCTGGCCGACTACGTGCTGTCCATGCCGCGCGGCGCAGCGGTGATCTACCCCAAGGACGCCGCCCAGATCGTCGCGATGGCCGACATCTTCCCGGGGGCGAGGGTGGTCGAGGCAGGGGTGGGCTCCGGCGCGCTGACGATGTCGATGCTGCGCGCGGTGGGACCCGAGGGATCGGTGCACTCCTACGAGCGCAGGCCGGAGTTCGCCGAGGTCGCCACGGGCAACATCGAACGGTTCTTCCGTGGCCCCCACCCGGCGTGGCGGCTGACCGTCGGCGATCTCGTCGAGAGCCTCGACGACACCGAGGTCGACCGCGTGGTGCTCGACATGCTGGCGCCGTGGGAGTGCGTCGACGCCGTGGCCGAGGCGCTGATCCCGGGTGGTGTGCTGTGCGTCTACGTGGCGACCACCACCCAGCTCTCCCGCACGGTCGAGACGATCCGCGAGCACAAGGGGTTCACCGAGCCGGCGCCGTGGGAGACGATGATCCGCACCTGGCACGTCGAGGGCCTGGCCGTACGCCCGGATCACCGGATGATCGGCCACACCGGCTTCCTCGTGACCGCCCGCCGGCTCGCTCCCGGGGTCGCCACGCCTCTGCGCCGGCGGCGTCCCGCGCCCGGCGCGCAGGTCGACTGAACGAGTTCGATCACGGCCGCGTGGCGCTCACCAGGCCGTTTTCCGGGTTGTCACATCCCACGTCGATCATGTCGTGAACAAGGGCGTGGCGATGTCGGCTGGCGAATGTAGGGTCTGGCTATAGACGACCCCCTTTCGAGGAGGTGGCACGGTGGCTTCTTATGACGACGGCTTCGACCACACGCGTCGCGGCTCCGGGCGCGAGCCCGCCGACCTGGCCGGTGAGGTGGCCTTTCTCGAGGCACGACTAGCCTCGGTGAACGCCCAGAACGAGCGGCTCGCGGCCACGCTGCGCGAGGCCCGCGACCAGATCGTGGCGCTCAAGGAGGAGATCGACCGGCTGGCGCAGCCGCCGTCCGGGTTCGGGACCTTCCTGGCCCGCCATGACGACGGCACGGCCGACGTGGTCACCCGCGGCGGCAAGATGCGCGTCGCGGTGAGCCCGGACGTCGACCTCGACGCCATGCGTCCTGGTCAGGAGGTCATGCTCAACGAAGCGCTCAACGTCGTGCGCGCCCTCGAGTACGAGCAGATCGGCGACGTCGTCATGCTCAAGGAGCTGCTCGCTGACGGCGAGCGGGCGCTGGTCATCGGCCACACCGACGAGGAGCGCGTCGTGCGCATCGCCTCGCCGCTGCTCGACTCCGGGCTGCGCGTGGGCGACTCCCTGCTGCTCGATCCGCGCGCCGGGTTCGTGTACGAGCGGGTCCCCAAGACCGAGGTCGAGGAGCTCATCCTCGAAGAGGTCCCCGACCTCGACTACGCCGACATCGGCGGCCTGTCGCGCCAGATCGACCAGATCCGCGACGCCGTCGAGCTGCCGTTCCTCCACGCCGACCTGTTCCGCGAGCACGAGCTGCGTCCGCCCAAGGGCGTGCTGCTCTACGGGCCGCCCGGATGCGGCAAGACCCTCATCGCCAAGGCCGTGGCGAGCTCGCTGGCCAAGAAGGTCGCGGCGCGCCAGGGCAAGGCCGAGCAGAAGTCGTTCTTCCTCAACATCAAGGGCCCCGAGCTGCTCAACAAGTACGTCGGCGAGACCGAGCGGCACATTCGCCTGGTCTTCCAGCGGGCCCGCGAGAAGGCCAGCGAGGGCACGCCGGTCATCGTCTTCTTCGACGAGATGGACTCCCTGTTCCGCACCCGTGGTTCCGGCGTCTCGTCCGACGTCGAGAACACGATCGTGCCGCAGCTGCTGTCCGAGATCGACGGTGTCGAGAGCCTCGAGAACGTCATCGTCATCGGTGCGTCCAACCGTGAGGACATGATCGACCCGGCCATCCTGCGTCCCGGCCGGCTCGACGTGAAGATCAAGATCGAGCGCCCCGACGCCGAGGCCGCCCGCGACATCTTCAGCAAGTACCTCACCACCACGGTGCCCCTGCACGCCGACGACCTCGGCGAGCACGGCGACGACCGTTCGGCCACCGTCGACGCGATGATCCAGCGCTCGGTCGAGCGGATGTACGCCGAGACCGAGGAGAACCGCTTCCTCGAGGTCACCTACGCCAACGGCGACAAGGAAGTCCTCTACTTCCGCGACTTCAACTCCGGTGCGATGATCCAGAACATCGTCGACCGGGCGAAGAAGATGGCGATCAAGGACCTCCTCGACACCGGCGCACGGGGCATCCGGGTCCAGCACCTGCTGACCGCCTGCCTCGACGAGTTCAAGGAGAACGAGGACCTCCCGAATACCACCAACCCCGACGACTGGGCCCGCATCTCCGGCAAGAAGGGCGAGCGCATCGTCTTCATCCGCACCCTCGTCTCCGGAAAGACCGGCGGCGACGCGGCGGGCCGCTCGATCGACACGGTGGCCAACACAGGGCAGTACCTCTGATCCCGGCCACCCATCGGCTCAGCCCTGACCCGTGGGTCGTGTCCACGCGCGAGCGTCTCCACGCCGCGTGCGGACACGACCCGCGGCGTCACGAGAAGGCTCATCCAAGGGACGAATCATGACTTCTGAGGCCGACCGTCCGATCCGCTGGGGAGTGGTCGCCACCGGCAAGATCGCCCATGCCGTCACCGGCGATCTCCGGCTGCTCGAGAACTGCGAGCTCGCCGCCGTCAGTTCACGCTCGCTCGACCGAGCCCAGGATTTCGCCCGCGAGTTCGGCTTCGCCCGCGCCTACGACTCCGTCGAGGCTCTGGTGGCCGATCCCGGCGTCGACGTCGTCTATGTCGCCACACCCCACGCCCAGCACCCCACGGTCGTGCGACTGGCCCTCGACGCCGGCAAGGCGGTGCTGTGCGAGAAGGCGTTCACCACCTCGCTCGCCGACACCGAGGAGCTCGTCGCCTACGCCCGCAAACGCGGCGTGTTCTGCATGGAAGCGATGTGGACGCGGTTCGCGCCGCTGATCGTCAAGGCCCGTGAGCTCGTCGCGAGCGGTGCCATCGGTGACGTCCGGGCGATCAGCGCCGAGCTCGGGTTCGTCGGTCCCGACGATCCCTCCGACCGGCTCTGGGACCCCGCGCTGGGCGGGGGAGCGCTGCTCGACGTGGGCATCTACCCCGTGGCCTTCGCCCAGATGCTGCTCGGGGCGCCGGCCACGGTCACCACGGTCGGCACCCTCACCGATCAAGGGGTCGACGCCGAGGCCGGCCTCCTGCTCGGCTGGGCCGACGGCGCGCGGGCCCACCTCGAGGCCACCCTGCGTTCGCCGTCGGCCGGGGGAGCGACGATCGTGGGCACCCGCGGGCGCATCGAGATCCCCCCGCGCTTCCACCACCCCGAGCGGCTGGTCCACGTCAGCGCGCCCGAGCGCGGGGTCGAGGAGGCCACCGTCCACGAACACCCGTCCGAGGGCCGCGGTTACGTGCCGATGCTCCGCGCGGTGGCCAAGGCGGTACGCGAAGGACGCACTGAATGTCCCGAGATGCCACTCAGCGACACCGTCGAGGTCATGCGGATCCTCCAGGAGGCCCTCGACGCCCTCGCGGTCACCTACCCCGAGCCCGCTCCGGTGCCTCGTTGATCTCGGCGCGGCGACGTAGGCTCGCCCCATGAGCGTGCGTCGCGTGATGGGGATCGAGACCGAGTACGGCATCTCGGTGCCGAGCAACCCGGCCGCCAACTCCATGCTGACCTCGTCGCAGGTGGTCAACGCCTACGCGGTCAACCGGGCGCGGGCGCGCCGGGCGCGCTGGGACTTCGAGGAGGAGAGCCCCCTGCGCGACGCCCGGGGGTTCGAGCTCTCCCGCAGCGGCGCCGACCCCAGCCAGCTCACCGACGAGGAGATCGGGCTGGCCAACGTCATCCTCACCAACGGCGCGCGGCTCTACGTCGACCACGCCCACCCCGAGTACTCCTCGCCCGAGGTCACCTCCCCGCGCGACGCCGTGCTGTGGGACAAGGCCGGCGAACGGGTGATGGCCGAGGCGGCGCGTTTCGCCGCGGCGGTCCCGTCGGCGTCGCCGATCAACCTGTACAAGAACAACGTCGACAACAAGGGCGCGTC
Organism: Jiangellaceae bacterium; assembly: GCA_036566745.1. Lineage (GTDB taxonomy): Bacteria > Actinomycetota > Actinomycetes > Jiangellales > Jiangellaceae > DATCVR01. The sequence goes on from DATCVR010000017.1 coordinate 13,508, forward strand.
GTACGGGTGTCACGAGAACTACTTGATGAAGCGCTCCACCCCGTTCTCCGACATCGCCCGCCACCTCATCCCGTTCTTCGTGTCGCGCCAGGTCGTGTGCGGCTCCGGGCGGGTCGGGCTGGGCCAGGACGGCAGCCGCGACGGCTTCCAGCTCTCGCAGCGAGCCGACTACTTCGAGGTCGAGGTCGGCCTCGAGACCACCCTCAAGCGTCCCATCATCAACACCCGCGACGAGCCCCACGCCGACCCCGAGCGCTACCGCCGTCTCCACGTCATCATCGGCGACGCGAACCTCTCGGAGATCTCCACCTACCTCAAGCTCGGCAGCACCGCGCTGGTCCTGGCCATGATCGAGGAGGGCTTCCTGGTCGCCGACCTCACCGTCCAGCGCCCGGTCAGCACCCTCCACGACGTCTCCCACGACCCCAGCCTGCGGCACCTTCTCGAGCTCGGCGACGGGCGCAAGCTCACCGCAGTCCAGCTCCAGACCGAGTACGCCGAGCAGGCCCGCAAGTTCGTCGAGGACCGCTACGGCGCCGACGTCGATCCCGTCACCGCCGACGTCCTCGAGCGCTGGGAGTCCACGTTGACCCAGCTGGCCACCGACCCCATGCAGCTGGCCGACCAGCTCGACTGGGTGGCCAAGCTGGCCCTGCTCGAGTCCTACCGCGATCGCGACGGCCTCGACTGGTCCCACCCCAAGCTCCACCTGATCGACTTGCAGTACTCCGACCTCAGGCCCGAGCGCGGGCTCTACGCGCACCTGGTGGCCAAGGGCCGGATGCAGCGGCTGATCACCGACGAGGAAGTCACGGCGGCGGTCTCCCACCCTCCGGGCGACACCCGCGCCTACTTCCGAGGCCGGTGCCTGGAGAAGTACGCCGAGAACATCGCCGCCGCGTCCTGGGACTCGGTCATCTTCGACCTGCCCGGCCACGACGCCCTGCAGCGGGTGCCCACCCTCGAGCCCCTGCGCGGCACCCGCGCCCATGTCGGCAACCTCCTCGACCGCTGCGCCACGGCGGCCGATCTCGTTGCGGCCCTTACAGGGCGCTGACCTGCGCCAACGCACATTCGCTGTCGGCGTAACCACGGCGCAACCTCCCGTGGTCACCGATTGTCCGCTGTCCTCGATAGGGTCGGTACAGGGCGACGAGTACGGGAGGTTGGCCATGGCGCGTGACACCAGTGGCGGTCAGCAGCACAAGCAGCCGCGCAAGGACGACGACATCCAGACCGACGAGGCCAACGCTGCCGCGGCGGCGGAGCAGGTCAAGGAACGGCAGGACGAGATCACCGAGGACGTCGACGACATCCTCGACGAGATCGACGACGTGCTGGAGAAGAACGCAGCCGACTTCGTGAGGGCGTTCGTGCAGAAGGGTGGAGAGTAAGTGGATCTGTCCGGCATGGGCCGTCTGCCGGCGGCGTTCCTCACTCCGGGTACCTCGTCGTTCACCGAGTTCCTGGGGCAGTACGCGCCCGAGATGCTCCCGGGGCGCAGGACACTGCCGGCCGGGGCCGACCTGTCCGACCTCGCGCCGCACGGCACGACCATCGTGGCGGCCACCTATCCGGGTGGCGTCGTCATGGCCGGGGACCGCCGTGCCACCATGGGCAACGTCATCGCCCAGCGCGACATCGAGAAGGTCTTCCAGGCCGACGAGTTCTCCGCGGTCGGCATCGCCGGCACAGCGGGTATCGCCACCGAGATCGTCCGGCTCTTCCAGCTCGAGCTCGAGCACTACGAGAAGATCGAGGGCACGGTCCTCTCGCTCGAGGGCAAGGCGAACCGCCTGTCCCACATGATCCGGGGCAACCTCGGGCTGGCGATGCAGGGCATGGTCGTGGTGCCGCTGTTCGCCGGGTTCGACCACGCCAGCGAGGGCGGGCGGATCTTCTCCTACGACCCCACCGGTGGGCGCTACGAGGAGCACGCCTTCTACTCGGTGGGTTCCGGGTCGCTGTTCGCCCGGGGCGCGTTGAAGAAGCTGTTCCGTGACGACCTCGACGCCGACGACGCCGTCACGGTCACCATCCAGGCCCTCTACGACGCCGCCGACGACGACTCCGCGACCGGTGGCCCCGACCTCGCCCGGCGCATCTTCCCGATCGTGGCGGTCATCGACCAGCACGGCTTCCGGCGCTATGACGACGACGCGGTCGCCGAGGTGGTCGACGCCGTGGTCGCGGCCCGCAACTCCCGCCCCGACGGCCCGCAGGCCCCGCTGCGCTGATCTGACGTCACTCGAGAGGACCACAGGTGTCGATGCAGTTCGGATACGTCTCGCCCGAGCAGATCATGAAGGACCGGGCCGATTACGCCCGCAAGGGCATCGCCCGCGGCCGCTCGGTCGTCGTCCTGCAATACTCGGGCGGCATCCTGTTCGTGGCCGAGAGCCCGTCGCCGTCGCTGCACAAGATCAGCGAGATCTACGACCGCATCGCGTTCGCGGCCGTGGGCAAGTACAACGAGTTCGAGAACCTCCGCCAGGCCGGTGTCCGCCTGGCTGACCTGCGGGGTTACTCCTTCGATCGGGTCGATGTCTCCGGTCGGGCACTCGCCAACGTGTATGCCCAGACCCTCGGCACCATCTTCACCCAGGAGCCGAAGCCGTACGAGGTCGAGCTGGTGGTGGCCGAGGTCGGCGCCACCGCCGCGGCCGACCAGATCTACCGCATCACCTACGACGGCTCGGTGGCCGCCGAGACCGGCTACGCCGTCATGGGCGGGGCGTCCGAGCAGGTCGGGCGACATGTCAGCGACAATTTCACCGCCGGCGCGTCGCTCGAGGGCTCGCTGCGCCTGGCGGTCGACGCGCTCGGCCTCGACAACGGCGGCGAGGCGCGCCAGCTGGCCACCACCCAGCTCGAGGTCGCCATCCTCGACCGCGAGCGTCCGCGGCGTACCTTCCGCCGGATCCCGGCCTCCGCGTTGGACGATCTTCTCGACAGGCGGGACGTAGGTACGGACTCTCCGGCGTCGGACGACTAAGGTCAGGTCATGGACCGCCGCATCTTCGGCCTCGAGAACGAGTACGGCGTCACGTGCACGTTCCGCGGACAGCGGCGGCTCTCGCCGGACGAGGTCGCCCGATACCTGTTCCGCCGCGTGGTCACCTGGGGTCGCAGCAGCAACGTCTTCCTCTCCAACGGCGCCCGGCTGTACCTCGACGTCGGCAGCCACCCCGAGTACGCCACCCCCGAGTGCGACTCCATCACCGATCTCGTCACGCACGACAAGGCCGGCGAGCGGGTCCTCGAGGGGCTGCTCGTCGACGCTGAGAAGCGCCTGGCCGAAGAAGGCATCGCGGGCGACGTCTACCTGTTCAAGAACAACACCGACTCCGCGGGCAACTCCTACGGCTGCCACGAGAACTACCTGGTCGGGCGGCACGGCGAGTTCTCCCGGCTCGCCGACGTCCTGATCCCGTTCCTGGTCACCCGGCAGATGATCTGCGGTGCGGGCAAGGTGTTGCAGACCCCGCGCGGCGCGGTCTACGCGGTGAGCCAGCGCGCCGAGCACATCTGGGAGGGCGTCTCCAGCGCCACCACCCGAAGCCGGCCGATCATCAACACCCGCGACGAACCCCACGCCGACGCCGAGCGCTACCGCCGCCTCCATGTCATCGTCGGCGACTCCAACATGAACGAATGCACCACGTTGCTCAAGGTGGGCGCCACCGACCTGGTCCTCCGGATGATCGAGGCCGGCGTCGGGCTGCGCGACATGAGCCTCGAGAACCCGATCCGGGCCATCCGCGAGATCAGCCACGACATCACCGGGCGCCGCAAGGTCCGCCTGGCCGGGGGCCGCGAGGCGTCCGCCCTCGAGATCCAGGAGGAGTACTTCACCAAGGCCCGCGACTTCGTCGAGCGCCGCGACATCGGTACCCCCATCGTGCTGCGGGTGCTCGAGCTGTGGGAGCGCACCATCAAGTCCATCGACTCCGGCGATCTCGCCCTCATCGAGCGCGAGATCGACTGGGTCAGCAAGTACCGCCTGATCGAGCGCTACCGCGCCAAGCACAACATGACCCTCACCCACCCGCGCGTCGCTCAGCTCGACCTCGCCTACCACGACATCCACCGCCAGCGTGGCCTGTACTACCTGCTCGAACGCCGTGGCGGGGTGGCCCGCATCTCCCGCGACATCGAGATCTTCGAGGCCAAGTCGGTGCCGCCGCAGACCACCCGGGCCAAGCTGCGCGGCGAGTTCATCAAGCGAGCCCAGGAGCGTCGGCGTGACTTCACCGTCGACTGGGTCCATCTCAAGCTCAACGACCAAGCCCAGCGCACCGTGCTGTGCAAGGATCCGTTCCGGTCGGTCGACGAGCGCGTGGCGCGGCTGATCGAGGGGATGTGACCCGGCCTCAGCCATCTCTCAGGCAGCGGGGTTAGGGTTGACCCTTCGTGCCTGACGATTGTCACCGATTCTTGAGGACACCTCGACGTGCGTAGAACATCGCTGGTTACCGCACTTGTGATCACTTCCGGGCTTGCGCTGGCGGCGTGCGGGTCCGACGCCGACAACGCCGCGAGCGTCTCGACCGACATGGGCGTGACCGTCGCCGGTGCCGCGGGGGAGAAGCCGGACCTCACCATCCCTGAGGACGATCCTTCGGCCGAGCTCGAGACCGAGGTGCTGTCCGAGGGCGACGGCGCCGAGGTCGGCGCGGACGACTTCGTCGTGGCCCACTACCTCGGCCAGACCTGGGCGCCCAAGGACGGCGAGGAGAACGTCTTCGACAACTCCTACGATCGCGGTCAGGTCGCCGGATTCTCGTTGAACGGCGTGGTCCCGGGGTGGAAGGAAGGCCTGACGGGCCAGACCGTCGGCTCCCGCGTCCTGCTCTCGATCCCACCGGACCTCGGCTACGGCGCCGACCCGACCAGCGAGCTCGCCGAGGACACGCTGGTGTTCGTCGTCGACATCGTCGACGTCGTGCCGGCCGATGCCGGGGTCTCGGGCACGCCGGTCGCGGATCTGCCGGCCGACCTCCCGGTGGTCGCAGGCGAGGGCGCCGCCGACCCCACGGTCACGTTCCCCGCCACGGCCACGCCGCCCACCACGTCCGGCGCCACGTTGCTCCTCGCGGGCGACGGCGACGACCTCGGGACCCTGACAGCTCCCGCGCCCGAGGCCACCGACGGCACCGAAGTGCCGGCCGACCCGGCCGCGGCCGCCACCAACATCGTCGTCCAGGTGCTCCAGGCGTCCTATGCCACCGGCGAGGTGCAGTACTCCTCGCGCTCGGAGATCGGCGGCCAGCCGGCGCAAGGTGCGCTGGCGATGCCGGCCGATCAGCTGCCCGGCCTCGCCGAGGCACTCGAGGGTCAGAAGGTGGGCAGTCGCGTGCTCGTCCGGATCGCGGCTGCTGACAATGTCACCGAGGCGGCGCCCGCAGGCGAGGCGCTGGCCCTCGTCATCGACGTCGTCGGCAAGTTCGATCCTCAAGAGGAGCAGAAGTGAGCTTGGAACGCCCCGAGATCGAGTTCCCCGGCGGTCAGCCGCCGGCCACGCTCGAGATCAATGACATCGTCGCAGGTGACGGCGCCGAGGCCACTCCCGGTGCCACGGTGCTCGTCCACTACGTCGGTGTCGAGTTCGAGACCGGCGAGGAGTTCGACGCGTCGTGGAACCGCGGCGCGCCGATCGAGTTCCCGCTGCGTGGCCTGATCCAGGGGTGGCAGGACGGCATCCCCGGCATGAAGGTCGGTGGGCGTCGCAAGCTCACCGTGCCGCCGGAGCAGGCGTACGGCCCGGCCGGTGCCGGCCACCGGCTGTCGGGCAAGACGTTGATCTTCGTGATCGACCTGCTCGACGTCCGCTGAGTTCCTGGCGACAGCCACACCCGCGCCCGCGCCGCCGCGACGATCAATCGTCGCGGCGGCGCGGGCGCGTCGACGTTCCGAGGCGGACCATCGCGCGATACAACGCCTTCGGTGGCGGCGCGGGCGGCAGGGGATGCGCCTCGGTGGTCCCGAACGCCTGTAACAGGTACGCGACGAGCCGACGCCACGCGTCGGGAGCGTCGTTGCCGGTGGCGGCGACGACGCCGGCGTTGGCCATGAGCACGATCACCAGGTCCTCGGCGGAGAAGTCGGCCCGCAGCCGTCCGATGTCCTTCGCCCGGGCGATGAGCTCGGTGAAGCCGCGGTACGCCTCGTCGCGGGTGGCTTCCAGGGCCCCGGCCGTGGGGAAGCTCAGGGTGAGGACGTCGGCGAATCCGCGGTCGCCGGCCTGCATCGCGCAGACGGTCTCGACGTAGGTCGTGAATCCGTGCCAGGGATCGGCGTCGGCCAGCGCCGTGGTGATCGCGGCCGCGTACGCCTCCATCCGGTCGGTGAAGACGGCGGCGACGAGATCCTCGCGGGTGGGGAAGCGACGGTAGAGCGTGGCGATGCCCACCTGCGCGCGGCGGGCGATCGCCGTCATCGGCACGTCGAGCCCTTCGTCGGCGAAGACCTCGCGCGCCGCGGCGACGATCCGGGTGCGGTTGCGCTCGGCGTCGGATCGAAGACCGGACTCGCTGCTGCCGCGCGATCGCCGCTCCGGGGGCTGCGATGACGTCATGCGATAAACCTTAGCGAACTGGAATACCTCTTCCAGTTCGCGTGCTACATCGGATGCTGGAACTGGAAACACCAGTCCACTTAGCGTCCGGAGGATCGTCTGTCATGCGCGCACTCACTGTCCCGTCCCTGTCCGCGCCCCTTACCGTCGCCACCCTGCCCACGCCCGGCCCCGGTGAGGGCGAGGTGCTGGTCAAGGTCGCGTCGTCGTCCGTCAACGGCTTCGATCTGGCGACCGCCGGCGGAATTCTGCAGGGGATGATGGAACACCGGTTCCCGCTGGTCCTCGGCAAGGACTTCGCCGGAACCGTCGAGGCGCTCGGCGCGGGCGTGTCCGAGTTCGGCGTGGGCGACCCGGTGTTCGGCGTGGTCATGAAGCCGTTCGTGGGCGAGGGGTCGCTGGCCGAGTACGTCACGGTTCCGGCGGGACACGGGATCGCCCGCATCCCGGCCGGAGTCTCCGTCGCCGACGCCGGTGCGCTCGGACTGGCCGGGACCGCCGCACTCGACTCGCTGACGGCCATGGGGCTGACGCCTCGCCAGACGGTGCTGGTCGTGGGTGCGAGCGGCGGTGTCGGGTCGCTGACCGTCCAGTACGCCCTGGCGCTGGGTGCGCGCGTCATCGCCACCGCACGGGCCGGGGCGGAGGAGTCGTTCGTGCGGTCCCTGGGAGACGAGCGGCTGCACGTCGTGGACCACTCGGCAGACCTCGCGGCGCAGGTCCACGCCCTGGCGCCCGCTGGCGTGGATGCGGCGATCCACCTGGCCGGCGACCCCTCGGCCGTCCTCGAGCTCGTCGCGGACGGAGGAACGGTCGCCTCGACCCTCGGGATCGGCCCGGACGCCGGGGGCGATCGGGACCTGAGCATCGCGTCCGTCATGGCGGATCCGACGTCCGCGACACTCGACCGCCTGGCCGCCGACGTGTCGGAGGGAAGACTTCGGGTGCCGGTGACTCGTACGTACTCCCTCGACGCGGCATCCGCGGCGTTCGCCGACTTCGCCGCCGGGTCGATCGGCAAGCTCGCCGTGAGTCTCGGCTGACGGCGAGCGCAGTTCAGCGCAGGTAGGCCGACCATCGCTCCAGTGAGCTGACGACGCGTGGCAGCGTCCGCGAGGCCGTGGCGACCTCGCGGGCGCCGAACGCCTGCCGTTCGGCGTCGGCGTCACGATGCCCGAGGGCCAGCCAGAGGCACCAGGCGGTGAAGCCCAGCGTCGATCGCAACACACCGGCGAACGCGGAGACGTCGGCGGCGCCGATCGGCCCGCCTGCGTCGGCATAGGCCTCGACCACCTCGCGCACCACTCGCTGCGCCCCCGGGTCCTGTCCGTCGTCCCCGCTGAGCGCTTGGGCGAAGTCGAAGGCCACCCCGACGGTCTCCCACCACGGCACCTCGGGACCGGCGTGATCCCAGTCGATGAGGCTCAGGCCGCGGGGCGTACGCACCACGTTGGCCGCCGAGACGTCACGGTGGGCCAGGTAGGCCTGTGGCGCTTCGGCCGATGCGGCGAGCACGATCGCGGTGGCGTCCTCGACGGTCGCCAGCAGTGATCGAGCCGGGCCGGCCACGACGAGCGAGCGGGCCTCCGCCTCCGCCACCCACTCCCGCCACTCGGGGATCGGATGGACGGGCGTCGAGCCGTCGTCGTCGAGGTCGGCGGTCAGGTCGAGGCCCACAACCCGCCCCAGCATCGTGCCCAGCCATCGCGTCGGCGGGGGAGCGGAGGACGTCCTCAGGTCGCGACCTTCGACCCATTCGGCGACCCGGACGAGAACGGTGCCGGTGTCGTGCCAATACCCGATCGCCGGGGCCGGCGGGTCGATCGGGCGTGGCATCGGCAGGTCTGCCGCGAAGGCCGCGTGCTCCAGGCAGTGAGCCCGCTGCTTGGCGTCGCGATGCCAGTCGCCCCGGAGCTGGTCGGTCTTGACCACCCACCGTCCGCGTGAGGTGGTGAACACCCACGCGTCGGTGGACACGCCTCCGTGCAGCTCTTCGGGCTCGGCTACAAGCGTGCCGAGCCCGAAGAAATTCGCGATCTCTGTCCCGTCCGGCGTCACGCGGATCATTGTGCCGTGGCTCAGGAACGCGGCACATCGCCCGCTCTCAGCACGGTCAGCGGCTCAACCTCTGGTACCGGCGGACCGCGAGCGGCACGAAGATCACCAGCAGTGCCACCGGCCACGCCACAGCCATCAGGAGGGCGTTCTCGGAGATCCACGAGTCGCCACCCAGGCCCGGGTTGCCGAACAGCTCGCGGCTGGCGGCGACGGTGGAGGACAACGGGTTCCACTCCGCGATCGTGCCGAGCCACCCGGGCAGCAGCTGCGGCGCGATGAAGACATTGGCCAGCGCCGTCAGCGGGAAGGCAAGCGGGAAGACGATGATCCCGACGGTGTCGGCGTTGGGCACGACCAGGCCGAGGTAGATACCCATCCAGGTGAGGGCGAAGCGCAGCAACAGGATCAGCCCGATCGCGGCGAGCGCGTTGCCGACGCCGCGATGCCAGCTCCACCCGACCAGCAGCCCGCACCCGATCAGCACGCCGATCTCGATCAGGGCCCGGAAGACGTCGGCGATGCTGCGCCCGGTGAGCAGGGCGGTTCGAGCCACCGGCATCGAGCGGAACCGGTCGATGACACCCCGTTCGACATCGAACGCCACCGCGGTCGCCGTCGCGCCGAGCCCGTACACCATGGTCATCGCGAACACCCCGGGGAGCAGGAACTCGCGATAGCTGCCGCCGCCGGGCACCGCCATCCCGCTGCCGAACACGTAGCCGAACACCAGCACGAACATGATCGGCAGGCCGAAGTAGAGGCCCATCTCGGCGGGATCGCGGACCACGTGGGAGAGGTTCCGCTTGGTCATCGTCCATCCGTCGGCCACCGCCCAGCGCAGCCGCGCGCTGCTGGTGCGGGGGAGCGTGGGTGTGGGGATCGGCGGGGCCGGGTCCAGGATGCTGGTCATGCCGCGTCCTCCTCCTCGGTGCGGTGTCCGGTCAGGTGCAGGAAGACCTCGTCGAGCGTGGGGCGGCGCACCCCGAGGTCCTCCACGGTCAGGCCCTTGCCGTGCAGGGCACGGACGGTCTCGCTGAGGGCGCTCATCCGGTCGGCGACCGGTGCGCTGACGGTGCGCGTGTCGGCGTCGATGTCGGCCTCGGCGTCACCGATCCGGCCGACGATCTCGGCAGCCACCACGAGGTCGGCGTGGTCGCGGACGACGAGCTCGATGCGGTCGCCGCCGAGTGTGGCCTTGAGTTGGTCAGGCGTGCCGTCGGCCACCACCCGCCCGGAGTCGATGACCGAGATCCGGCTCGCGAGCTGGTCGGCCTCCTCGAGGTACTGGGTGGTGAGCAGGACGGTCGTGCCGGCGTCGACCAGACTGCGCACCGCGTCCCACACGTCGTTGCGGCTGCGCGGGTCGAGTCCGGTGGTCGGCTCGTCCAGGAACAGCACCTCGGGGGCGAGGATCAGGCTGGCGGCGAGGTCGAGGCGACGCCGCATGCCACCGGAGTACTGGCCCGCGGACTTGTTCGCCGCGTCGGTCAGCCGGAACTGCTCCAGGAGTTCGTCGGCCCTGCGCCGGGCCGCGGCCGCGCCGAGGTGGTAGAGCCGGCCGAACATGACGAGGTTCTGGCGGCCGCTGAGGACCTCGTCCACGGCGGCGTACTGCCCGGTCAGGCCGATCCTGGACCGGACCTCGTCGGGCTCGCGGACGACGTCGTGGCCGGCCACCTCGGCCCGGCCCTCATCGAAGCGCAGCAGGGTGGCGAGGATGCGGACGGCTGTGGTCTTGCCGGCTCCGTTCGGGCCGAGCAGGCCGTGGACCGTGCCCCGGGCCACGGTGAGGTCGAGGCCACGCAGAGCCTCGGTGTCGCCGTAGCGTTTGCGCAGGCCTTCCGCGACGATCGCCGGTTCGTTGGTGGGCATGTCGTCCCTCTCGAGAAACTGTATATGGTGTAGACCTTGTGTAGGGTATACACAGTTACTGAGCCGGCGTCAACCACGAGAGGGAGGGCCGTCCATGAGTGCCGAGCCGCCCGCCAGGCGTGACCGGGCGCGCACGTTCGAGCTGCTCTGGGGCACGCAGGAGGCACCGAGCCGGGGGCCCCGGCCGAGCCTCAGCGTGAAACGGATCGTCGACACCGCGATCGGGCTGGCCGATGCCGAAGGGCTGCCCGCCGTGTCGATGCGGCGGATCGCCGACGAGCTCGGCGTCACCACCATGTCGCTGTACCGCTACATCCCGAGCAAGGACGACCTGCTCGAACTCATGATGGACGGCGGGTTCCCCAGCCTGCCCGAGCGGGGTGACCTGCCCGGCGACTGGCGCGAGGCGCTGACCCGGATCGCCTACGAGCTCGGCCGATCACTGCGGCATCGCCCCTGGCTGTTGCAGATCCCCATCACCGGTCCGCCGATGGGGCCCACGAACGTCACCGTCATGGACCGCGTGCTCGACATCATGCGCGACAGCGGGCTCACGCCCGACGAGGTTCTCGGTGTCCTCCTGCTGGTCACGAGCTATGTCCGTGGCGACGCGCTGATCGCCACCGGGATGGAGCAGGCCGAGGAGAGCACCGGCGAGCGATGGGAGGACGTCGAGGCCGAGTACGGACGCACCCTGGCCCAGCTGGCCGCCACCGGGAACTTCCCCGGCATCGCCTTGCTGGCCCAGGCCGAGACGTTCAACGGCCCCCCGCCTGAGACCGACACCGGCTTCGGCCCCGACTTCCAGTTCAGCCTCGACATCATCTTCGACGGGGTCGAGGCGCTCCTCGCACGTCGTGCCCGGCAGCGTCGTGACGAATCAACACCGCGTGACGAAACTCTGGCGGCCGGGGAGAGGAGCGACGCCCGCGACGCTCATGAGACGACCACCTGTCCCGTGTGCGGCAGCTCGGTCGACCAGCCCGGCACCGGCCGGCCCCGGGTGTACTGCTCACGGGCCTGCCAGCAGCGCGCCCACCGCGCCCGTCAGGCCGCCACCGACAGCGATCACCGGTCGGACGCTCAGCCGTCGTGACGCAGCAACCCGGCGGCGTGCTTTCCGGCGGCCCCCGCGGCGAGGAAGTACGCGTGGTCCTCGTCCAGCGAGCGGCCCATGGTCGACAGCGTGGCCGGGGTGGTCCGCAGGGCGGCATCGAGCCCATCGAGCGAGACGCTGGCCAACCGGTGCCGCCCGCCCAGCCGCGCCGCCTGGGTGCGGACCTTGTCGCCGAACTCGCCCGGCAGCTCCGGCACCGCGATGTCGGCCGAGGCCAGCGCCACCTTGCCGTACGCGGTGAGGCTGTGGTGCGACACGCCGTGGTGGCGCGGCCGCGGGTCGGCGTCGCTGATCCGCAACGAGCCCACCGGCCGCCCACCCAGGACCATCGCCGCGTTGACCGCCTCGCCGCACGCCACCCCGGAGAACCCCCACCGGGTCCCGGTGCCGAGGTTGCCCGGCCCCTGCGTCACGATCGCGACGTCGGCGGTGAGCACCAGCCGGGCCGCGAGCAGTCCGGTGTGCAGGGTCACCGCCTCGAGGTCGCCGCCGAAGGCCTGTCCCACCGTCACCGCGCCGGCGATCCAGCCCGCCTCGCGCAGGGTGGCGACCGTGCGGCTGAACCAGACCGGCAGCGCCCCACCGTCGGTCATGACGTAGGCCACCCGGGCCTGGGGTGCCGAGATCCGCAGCCCGGCGAGGATGGCCGGCAGCGCGGAGTGGAGGTCGGCGACGATCACCGGCATGCCGTCGAGCTCGTCGGCGTCGCGCAGCGTGTCGTGCCAGCGGGAGTCCTGTTCGTCGACGCCGAGGACGGTGGCCTGCAAGGGCGTGTACCGGGCCTTGACGAGATGACCCGGACCGGGCGGGGGATCGGCGGGCAGGCGGTCCGGGATGGCCACGACGTGCGCGTACCCCCCCGTGCCCAGGCCGAGGGAGAGCGCGCTCGTGTTGAGCACCACCCGATCACCGGCTTCGGGATTCCCCACCAGGCCGACGTAGGCGAGTCCGCGAACTTCGCCCTCGCCGTCGACGTTCACCGACACCTCGACGGCGCCCGGCCACGACCGGGTCACCGACATCACTACTCCACTTCGCCACCGAATCACGCTGCGAGGGTAGCGACCCGCTAGTGTCGCGCAGGCGAGGAGTTGGGGGTCGAGCGTGTCGCAGCAGGCCAAGAGCGAGCGGCTGATGAATCTGGTCATCTGCCTGCTCGTGGCGCGCGGCTACGTCTCCAAGAGCCGCATCCGGCACGTGGTGGGCGGCTACGGCGAGCAGTCCGACGAGGCCTTCGAGCGGATGTTCGAGCGCGACAAGGAAGAGCTGCGCGAGGTCGGCATCCCGATCGAGACCGGCTCGAACGACCCGTTCGGCGACGAGGAACCGGGCTATCGGATCCTCCGCCACGAGTTCGAACTGCCCGAGATCCGGCTCGAACCCGACGAGGCCGCCGTGGTCGGCCTGGCCGCCCGGGTGTGGCAGCACACCAGTCTCGCCGAGGCGACCAGCACCGCCGTGCTCAAGCTCCGCGCCGTCGGCATCGAGGCCGACACCGACTCGATGGGCGTGATCGAACCCCGGCTCGGGGGAGAGGAGCCGGCCTTCTGGCCGTTGTGGGAGGCCGTCCGCGACCGGCGTCCGGTGCGTTTCCCCCACCGCAAGACCTCGCGCGCCGAGCCCATGCTGCGGCATCTCCGGCCGTGGAGCGTGCTGTCGTGGCACGGCCGGTGGTACGTCGTGGGCCATGACGTCGACCGCGACGCGCCGCGGCTGTTCCGGCTCTCGCGAATCGTCGGCGAGGTCACGCCCGACGGGCCGTCCGGCTCCTACGACGTGCCCCCGCCGGATGAGGTCCGCGCGGCCGCGGCCTCGCTCGCACCGTCGGAGCCGGCCGCGCTGGTCACGGCGACGGTGCGGGTGCGAGCCGGTACCGGATACGCACTGCGGCGTAGGGCCGACCGGGTGGTGGCGGACTCCACGCCGGGCTGGGACGTCGTGACCGTGCGGTTCGCCGGGCTGCGCGCCTTCGCCGAGGAGATCGTCACGCACGGCGCCGATGTCGTGGTGCTCGAACCCCTCGAACTCCGCGAGCTGGTGGTCAGCTGGCTGCGCACGATCGCCGGAGTGGCGTCGTGACGCCCCGCGGCAGGCGAGCCGGCAGTGCTCCGGCCCAGGTGGCCCGGTTGCTCTCGATGCTGCCCTACATCCGCTCCCACCCCAACGTCCGGGTCGCCGAGGTGGCCGACCTGTTCGGGGTCAGCGAGCGCCAGGTCGTCCGTGACCTCCAGGTGCTGTGGTTCTCCGGGCTGCCGGGCCTGCAGATGGGCGACTACATCGAGGTCGACATGGAGGCGGTCGAGGGCGACGGCGTCATCAGCGTCTCCAACGCCGACTACCTCGCCCGGCCGCTGCGGCTGCGCACCGACGAGGCGGTCGCGTTGCTGGTGGCGTTGCGCACGCTCGCCGCGGTGCCGGGCTCGTTCGAGCGCGACGCCATCGACCGCGCCGTCGCGAAGCTCGAACAGGCCGCCGGCGAGGTCGCCCAGCGTGCCAGCGCTGTCCAGGTCCGGGTCGACGGCGACGCCGTGGCCGGCATCGCGGCCACCGTGCGCCAGGCTCTCGACGACCGTCTGCGCGTCCACCTCACGTATTGGGTCCCGGCGCGCGACGAGGCCACCGAACGCGACGTCGACCCGATGCGCCTCGTGGTCGTCGACGGTCGCCTCTATCTCGAGGGGTGGTGCCACCGGGCCCAGGCGGTGCGGCTGTTCCGACTCGACCGGGTCCTGGGCATCGACGTCCTCGACGTCCGTGCCGACGTGCCGCGCCAGGCCCGGCCACGCGACCTCAGCGCCGGGGTGTTCCAGCCCTCGCCCGACGACGAGCTGGTGGCCTTCGAACTGACCCCGCCGGCCCGCTGGGTCGCCGACTACTATCCGCACGAGAAGGCCGAGGAGCTGCCCGACGGCGGGCTTCTGCTGTGGCTGCGCGTGCGCGACCGGCACTGGGTGCGGCGCCTGGCGCTGCGGCTGGGCTCCACGGGGAAGGTCGTCGACCCTCCTGAGCTGGCCGTCGAGGTCGCCGACGCCGCCCGCGACGCGCTCGCGGGGTACGGACCGCCAGGGGACGAGCTGCGTCCCACCCACCACGACGAGTAGGGTCCGGCCCATGTCGACCTTGGCGGTGTGGCTGTACGTCGTCCTCGGGCTGCTCCTCGTCCTCATGTTCGCCTTCGTGGTGCTGTCCGGGATGCTGACGGTGCGCAAGGGCAAGAGCCTGGCCGACGAGCTCGGGGGCCTGCAGCGCGACCTCGACAAGGCCGTAGGATCGCCGGACGAACGTCGCGACGGGGACGAATGACCTCACGGCGTACGATCGTGGTGACGGACCCGTCAGGAAGAGGTCGAGCATGTTCAGGAACTTTGGCGCTCCAGAGATCATCTTGATCCTCGTCGTCTTGGTGCTGCTCTTCGGTGCCAAGAAGCTGCCGGATCTGGCGCGCGGCGTCGGGCGATCGTTGAAGATCTTCAAGGCCGAGACCAAGGGGCTCCGCGACGACGACACCGCTGCCACCGACGACGCTCCCGCTCAGCCCGCTGCCGCCCAGCCGGTGCAGCGTGCCGTGGAGTCGCCGCCGGTCGTGGCCGACGCGACTCCCAAGCAGCCCGAGACCGAACGCCGCGACGCCTGAGCGCACCGTAGCGACGAACTGACGTGGCTACCGTGATCGGCCGTCGCGGCAAGGGCAGCAGCAAGCCAGATCGCGACCCCGAAGGCCGGATGACGCTCGGCGAGCATCTCCGCGAGCTGCGCAACCGCCTGGTGAAGGCGCTGGCCGCCGTCGCCCTGCTCGGCATCCTCGGCGTGGTCTTCTACGAGCCGATCCTGCAAGCGTTCATCGACCCCTTCAAGACGGTCGCCGACGACCTCGACCTCGAGGCCGAGATTAACTTCGGCGGCATCGCGGACCCCTTCACCATCCCGCTGAAGATCGGCTTCCTGACCGGCGTGATCCTCGCCTCGCCGATCTGGATCTACCAGGTCTGGGCCTTCGTCACCCCGGCGCTCTACCGCAACGAGAAGCGCTGGGCGGCCGCGACGGTCCTCATCGCCGCGCCGCTGTTCCTGTCCGGAGTCGCGCTCTGCTACTGGCTGCTGCCTCGCGGCCTCGGTGTCCTGCTCGGCTTCACGCCCGAGGGCGTGTCGAACATCGTGCTGTTCACCGACTACCTGAACTTCGTCATCCGGCTGGTCCTGGTCTTCGGCATCGCTTTCCTGCTTCCGGTGTTCATGCTGCTGCTGAACGCACTGGGAGTGTTGTCCGGTGCGACCTTGGCGAACGCTCGCCGGTGGATCGTTCTCGGCGTCTTCGTCTTCGCCGCGGTCGCGACCCCCACAGGCGATCCGATCACGATGCTCACCCTCGCCGTCCCGATGTGGGTGCTCTTCGAGATCTCCACCCTGGTCGCCCGGCTGAACGACCGGCGGCGGGCGCGCGAACTGGGCAGCGAGCTGGCCGACGACGAGGCCACCCCGGACGACGAGCTCGAGCGGCTGGGCCGCATCGACGACGAGCAGTAGCGGTGCGCGACGTCGCGCTCCTGGTCAACCCCACGGCCGGACGAGGACGCGGTGCCCGGGCCGGCCGGGTCGCGGCCGAGCGACTGACAGCTGCCGGGATCGCCGTGCGGGTCCTCCAGGGCCGCGACGTCCGCGAGGCCGCCGACCTGGCGGGTGAAGCCGTGGCCGACAGAGCCGGTGCCCTGGTGGTGGTCGGCGGCGACGGCATGGTCCACCTCGGCGTCCAGGCTGTCGCGGGCACGTCCACGCCGCTGGGGGTCGTCCCCGCGGGCACCGGCAACGACCTCGCCCGGGCGCTGGGGTTGCCGCTGCGCGATCCGCTGGGTGCCGCCGGAGTGGTGGTGGCCGGGGCCCGTCGCAGGATCGACCTGGGCCGATCCGAGGGGCAGTGGTTCGCCGGCGTGGTGGCCGCGGGGTTCGACGCGCGGGTCAACGACCGGGTGAACCGGATGCGCTGGCCACGCGGCCCTCGCCGCTACGACCTCGCCACGCTCGCCGAGCTCGGGGTGTTCCGACCGATCTCGTACCGCATGGACCTCGACGGCGAGACCTCGGAGCTCGAGGCCATGCTCGTCGCGGTCGGCAACATCCCGTCCTACGGCGGCGGCCTGCGGATCACCCCCGACGCCTCGCTGGACGACGGCGAGTTCGACGTGGTCGTGGTCGCGCCGGTGAGCAAGGCGACGCTGGTGCGGGTCTTCCCACGGGTGCGTCGCGGTACGCACCTGGCGCACCCCGCCGTGAGCGTGCGCCGGGCCCGCACGGTGCGCCTGGACGCGGCCGGCGTGACCGCCTACGTCGACGGCGAGCGGCTCGGACCGTTGCCGCGCAGCTTCGAGGTGGTGCCCGCCGCGGTCGAGGTGTTCGCCCCGGACCGAGCGGGTTCGGATGGCCGTGTCCGGGGCAGCCGGTAGCGTGGCGCCATGAGTTCGCCCGCGGAACGCTACGCCGCGGCGCGGCGTCGTCGGTCCGGTGAGGACGCGCTGAGCCGCTTCCGCACCGGTTACGGCTTTCAGCTCGACGACTTCCAGCTCCGCGCGTGCGAGAGCGTCGAAGCCGGGCGAGGGGTGCTGGTGGCCGCTCCCACGGGCTCCGGCAAGACGGTGGTGGGCGAGTTCGCGGTCCACCTCGCCCTCGAACAGGGCCGCAAGTGCTTCTACACCACACCGATCAAGGCGCTGTCCAACCAGAAGTACCACGACCTCGTGGCGCGCCACGGCGCCGGCGCGGTCGGCCTGCTCACCGGCGACAACACTGTCAACGGCGAGGCACCCGTGGTCGTCATGACCACCGAGGTGCTGCGCAACATGCTCTACGCCGGCTCGCCCACCCTCGACCGGCTCGGGTACGTCGTCATGGACGAGGTCCATTACCTCGCCGACCGGTTCCGCGGCGGGGTGTGGGAAGAGGTCATCATCAACCTCCCCGAGTCCGTCAGCGTGGTGTCACTGTCCGCCACGGTGTCCAACGCCGAGGAGTTCGGCGACTGGCTCACCGCCGTGCGGGGCGACACCGACGTCGTGGTCGAGGAGCGTCGCCCGGTGCCGCTGTGGCAGCACGTCATGGTCGGTTCGCGACTGCACGACCTGTTCGCCCAGGCCGGCTCCGGCGAGGCGGGCGTGCGGGTGGTCAACCCGTCGCTGGCCAGGCAGGCCCGCGACGACCACCGGTTCTCCCGCATCGGCGACCGCCGGCCCAGCCGTGGCGGGCGGCGTCCCCGGCCCCACAACGGCGCCTACACCCCCAGCCGGGTCGAGGTGGTCGAGAAGCTCGAGGCCGCCGACCTCCTGCCGGCCATCGTGTTCGTCTTCAGCCGGGCCGGCTGCGAGGCCGCGGTCGCGCAGTGCCTCGCGGCCGGGGTGCGTCTGACCACGCCCACCGAGCGCGGCGAGATCCGCACCCTGGTCGAGCTGCGGTGTGCCGAGATCCCCGACGACGACCTCCACGTGCTCGGGTACCACGCCTGGCTCGACGGCCTCGAACGCGGCGTCGCGGCCCACCACGCCGGCATGCTGCCGACCTTCAAGGAGATCGTCGAGGAGCTGTTCGTCCGAGGGCTGGTGCGGGCCGTGTTCGCCACCGAGACCCTCGCGCTGGGGATCAACATGCCGGCCCGCTCCGTCGTCCTCGAACGCCTGGTGAAGTGGAACGGCGAGACCCACGCCGACGTCACGCCGGGGGAGTACACCCAGCTCACCGGCCGGGCCGGGCGCCGGGGCATCGACATCGAGGGCCACGCGGTGGTGCTCTGGCAGCCGGGCTTCGACCCCACCGCCGTGGCCGGGCTCGCCTCCACCCGCACCTATCCGCTGCGCTCGTCGTTCCGGCCGTCGTACAACATGGCGGTCAACCTCGTCGACCGGGTCGGGCGGGCGTCCGCGCGCGAGATCCTCGAGTCCTCGTTCGCCCAGTTCCAGGCCGACCGTGCCGTGGTCGGGCTGGCCCGCCAGCTCCACCGCGCCGAGGAGGGCCTCGAGGGCTACCGCGAGGCCATGAGCTGCCATCTGGGCGACTTCGAGGAGTACGCCGGCATCCGCCAGGCCATCAAGGACCGCGAGACCGCCCTGGCCCGCGAGGGCACCGCACAACGCCGTGCCGCCTCCGCCGCGGCGCTCGAGAAGCTGCGCATCGGCGACGTCATCCGGGTGCCGTCCGGCAAGTTCGCCGGGCTGGCGCTGGTCCTCGACCCCGGGATGCCGGGCAACTCCGTCCACGGCGACGGCCCGCGGCCCACGGTCCTCACCGAGGGCCGCCAGGTCCGCAGGCTGTCGCTGGTCGACTTTCCGGTGGCGGTCGAGGCGCTGACCCGGATGCGGATCCCGCGCTCGTTCAATCCGAAGGTCGCCGCCGCGCGTCGCGACCTGGCCGCGGCTCTACGCGCCAAGGCGCCCGACTCGCACGCCGACCGCGCGCCGCGCAAGCAACGGGCCGCCGCGGCCGACGACCCCGAGCTGATCGAGTTGCGCCGGCGGATGCGCGCGCACCCGTGCCACGGCTGCGCCGATCGTGAGGAGCACGCCCGCTGGGCCCAGCGATGGCTGCGGCTGCGGCGCGAGGCCGATCAGCTCTCGCACCGGGTCGACTCGCGCACCAATACCGTCGCCCGCCAGTTCGACCGGGTGTGTGCGGTCCTCGACGAGCTGGGCTACCTCGACGGCGACCAGGCCACCGACGACGGCCGCCGGCTGGCCCGGCTCTACGGCGAGCTCGACCTCGTCGCCGCCGAGTGCATCAAGAGCGGGATGTGGTCCGGCCTCGACCCGGCCGAGCTAGCCGCCTGTGTGTCGGCGCTGACCTTCGAGTCGCGTCAGCCCGACGACGCCGTGCCGCCCCGGCTGCCGCCCGGCCGGGTCCGCGACGTCCTGGCCGACATGGTGAAGCTGTGGGGCGACCTCGACGCGCTCGAGTCCGACCATCGACTCGACTTCCTGCGCGAGCCCGATCTCGGCTTCGCTCACACGGCGTGGCGCTGGGCCAGCGGCCATCGCCTCGAGGCGGTGCTCACCGATGCCGACCTCGCGGCGGGCGACTTCGTCCGTGCCGTCCGGCAGCTCCTCGACCTCCTCGACCAGGTGGCCGACGCGGCGGCCGGAACGCCGCTGCGCGAGACCGCGCGGCTCGCCTCGGGCGCGGTCCGGCGTGGTGTGGTCGCCTACGCGACGATGGCCTGACGCCGCGCCTCCCGAGCCCGCGCCGGCCGGTGTTCGCCCACAGCGGGTTCGCCGGCGGCGGAACGCCTGGCTGCGTCGCTCGGCCGGATGTGAGGGTGGGCCCATGAGGCTTCTCGTGCTCGGAGGGACCGGATTCGTCGGCCGCGCGATCGTCGACGACGCGCTCGCCCGCGGCTGGCAGGTCACCACCTTCAACCGCGGCCGCGTCGACGAGGATCGCCCCGGCGTCGAGGCGCTACGCGGCGACCGGCTGGCCCCGGGCGGGCTCGACGTGTTGCGTGGACGCGAGTGGGATGCCGTGGTCGACACCTGGTCCGGTGCCCCGCGCGCCGTCCGGGACAGCGCGAACCTCCTGGCCGACGCTGCCGGCCACTACGGATACGTCTCCACCCGGTCGGTCTATCAGGCTCCGCCGGTGGCGGATCTGACCGAGAGCGCGCCCCTCGTGGACGGGTCAGCCGACGCCGAGGAGGGCCCCTACGACCAGATGAAGGTCGGGGGCGAGCTGGCCGCCGTCCAGGCCTTCGGCGATCGCGCGCTGCTCGCCCGGGCCGGGCTCATCCTCGGCCCGTACGAAGACATCGGGCGGCTGCCGTGGTGGTTGCTGCGAGCGGCACGCGGCGGACCGATGCTGGCTCCGGGCCCGGCCGTCCTGCCACTGCAGTACATCGACGCCCGCGACCTCGCGGCCTGGATGCTGAGCGCGGCCGAACAGGGCCGCTCGGGGGCGTACAACACGGTCAGCAGACGCGGTCACACCACGATGCGCGAGCTGCTCGACCGGGTCGTCGAAGTCACCGGAGGCGCGGCCGAGCTGCGGTGGACCGCGCCCGAGGTGGTGCTCGCGGCCGGCGTCGAGCCCTGGAACGACCTGCCGATCTGGATACCGCCGGGGCACCCGTACGCGTTCCTGCACAATGGCGACGTCTCGAAGGCGTCCGACGCCGGCCTGGTCTGTCGCCCGGTGGACGAGACCGTCGCCGACACGTGGGCGTGGCTGCGAGGCCTCGACGGCGGCGCACCCCAGCGGGCCGACCGGTCGAAGGTCGGCCTCGACCCCGACGTCGAGGCCCGGCTCCTGGCCGGCTAGCGGAGCTGCGGGTAGGGGTACAGCTGGCCTGGCGGGTCTTCTCCGACGAGGCCGTCGACCGTCTCGCGGAGGAGGTCGGCGTGCCCCACGTGCCTGGCGTACTCCTCGGTCATGTCCACCAGGAGTCGTCTCAGGCTGAGGGGCTCCTCCGAGCTGTCGTGCACGTAGACGATCCGCCGGTCCAGGCCACCGTCGGACAGCGCCTCCGCGAGCGCGGCACGGGACCGGATCACCGTGTCGTGCCACAGCCGGTAGAGGTCGTCGGGGGAGTCGTGGGCCGCCGAGTGCCATGGCCAGTCGGCGTCGGTGTCCCAGTCCACGGTGTCCCACGGTGCGGACGGAGCTCGTCCGTGCACCATGGTCGAGAACTTGAACTCCTCGACGAACGACAGGTGCTTGACCAGCCCGCCCAACGTGATCGACGACGCACCGACCGTGGCCCCCAGGCCGCTCGCGTCCAGCCCGCCGACCTTCCACGCGAACGTGGCGCGCTGGCGCTCCAGCGAGCCCAGGAGGGTGGCGGACTCGTCCCCGGCAACGGGAGGCCCGATCAGGCCCGGTAGGTCCGCTTCGGTCATCGTGGTGACGCTAGCGGCGGGCCGGAATGTCCGTCAACGATCACCGTGGTCAGGTGCGAGGGAGCTGCAGGGCGGTCAAGACCCGGTTGAGCGAGGAGTCGAGCCCCCACTGCGAGCCGAGCTCCACGAGCGCCTCCGGGTCGGCAGGCGCCACCGGCAGCGTGTCGTCGTAGGCCGGCAGCGGGACGTCGGTGCGCACGGCGACCACCGTGGGCGCCACGGCGAGATACGGCCGGGCGTCGGCGATCTTGCGGCGCAGCGTGGGGGAGAGGTCGGCGTCGGGGTCGTCGAGCGCGGCCAGCAGCCCGTCGACGTCACCGAAACGCTCGACGAGGGTGGCCGCGGTCTTGTCACCCACACCGGCCACGCCGGGCAGGCCGTCGCTGGGGTCGCCACGCAACGTCGCGAACCCGGCATAGGACCGGCCCGGGATGCCGTACTTGGCCGTCACCGTCGACTCGTCCACCACCTCGTGCTTGCCCACGCCACGCGCGGTGTAGAGGATGCGCACCTCGCGGGAGTCGTCGACGAGCTGGAACAGGTCGCGGTCACCGGTGACGACGTCGACCGGGCCGGCGTCGGCGTCGGCGGTGGCCAGCGTGCCGATGATGTCGTCGGCCTCGAACCCGGGCACGCCGATGTGGGCGATGCCGAGCGCGTCGAGCACCTCGACGATGATCGGCACCTGCGCCTGGAGCGCGGGCGGGATGACCTCGGTGTTGGTGGCGGCGTTCGCGAGCCGGTGGGCCTTGTACGACGGCAGCAGCTCGACCCGGAACGCCGGCCGCCAGTCGGCATCGAGGCAAGCCACCAGCCGCGACGGCGAGCGGTCGGTGACCAGCCGCGCGATGAAGTCCAGCAACCCGCGCACGGCGTTGATCGGCGTGCCGTCGGGAGCCGTGATGGTCTCGGGTACGCCGAAGAAGGCGCGGAAGTACAACGAGGCGGTGTCGAGCAGCATCAACCGGGTCACGAGGGATGAGCCTGCCATGGAACAGATCAGAGCTGCATGACCAGCTCGAAGTTGAGGTCGATGAAGCGTTGGAGTTCCGCGGCTGCCGTGCGGGTGGCGGTGCTCGCGTCGTGCAGCTTCTCCCGGATCCTGCTGTACCGACGCCCACCACGACTCAGCGGCACGCTCGCTCCGGCGCTGGTCATCGACTCGGACGCCGTCGTGAGCTGCGCCAGCACAGTGGTGAGCTCCACCTCGTTCGCGCGGAAGGCGGCTCGCACATCGTCGATCGTGTCGAGCCGGGGGATGTCCTCGAGCGTGGTCACGACGGTGCGGACGCCCTCCAGTGCCGCCGCGACCTCGCGCTGGACGCCGGTGACGTCTCGGTCGATCTCCTCCCATCGCTCGACCACGCTAGGGAAGCCTGCCTCTCGGGCCTTGGCCAGCGAATCCTTCGTCGCCTCGACCGCGCGGGTGACACACGTCTGGGCCAGGCCCAGGGTGGTGGCGAGATTCTGGCCGAGGTTCATCAGCTCGGTCACCGAGCTGATGGCCTGATGTGCCGCGACGCCGCTGGGGCGTGGTGCGAGCGCAGGCTCGGCGGCGTCCTCGTCGGCGGTGTCACGAATGAGCTGGTCCTGTTCCTGCAGGAGCTCGGCGAACTGGACCCGCGCTGCGATGAGGGCCTGCCGGGCACGCTCGCACCTGTCGAGGACGGAGCGTCCGACCCGGTTGTCCTCCAACCGGAATGACAGGGTACCGGCGATGTGGTCGAGGTCGCCCTGGCAGCTGTTCAGGTCGACGGCGAGCTCGTCCAGGCTGACCTTCGACCCGATCAGCCGGTCGAGAATCGTGTCGAGAAGCGCCTCTTCGGAGGCGCCCTTGATCGCCCGCTGCACCGTGTCGAGTGTGACGACCGCCATGTCGATCTTGCGACCGGCGCCGTGGATGCGCGGCTGGACCGCCACGAAGGTAGGGCTCAACACGCGGCCGAGGGGACCACGGGTGTCCTGAGCGGCCGCATCGTTCCGGCTGTCGACGACGCGGCCGACCACGAGGAGGTGCTGGCCGGCCTCGGCGAGTGTGCGTGACACGTCGGTGCAGCGGCGCACCAGAGCCTCGACCACCGTCATGGCGACTCGTCGCCGACGTCCTCGACCGCGCGGAGGGTCAGCCGGTTCGCGACCAGGATGCGCTGGAGGTCGTCGTGAAGTCTCGGGACCTTCGGGGCCACGACTTTCAAGGCCTCGATGAGCCGGCGCCCGCTGAACTCCCCTTGGCCGCCGGCGTGCTGCAGTACCGCCTGAATGGGCCCCTGGGCCTCTGTCAACGTGGTGTGGGCCTTGTCGACCTCACGGAGAATCGTGCCGAGGTCGACGTCGTTCTCGGCCAATGTCGCCAAGGCACTCTGCACGGTGTCCGACTGGGTGATCCCCTCGGCGGCATGTCCGACCGCCTGGAAGCCCGAGTTCACCAAGCTCAATGCGAGGAGAGCGGCGCCGATCGCCTTCCGCTGGACCTCGAGGCGGGCGGCCATTTCGTCGGTGCCGATCCTGCGCAGGTCGCGGATTCCCGCGGAGAAGTCGAGTTGGAGCTCGGAGAGCTGGAACGCCGTCTCCTGGATGCGCGGCGTCTGCTCTCGGCACAGCTCGGCGACGGCGAGCACTCCTCCAGCGGACATGACCACCCTCTCCTGACGCACGTGCGGCGGGACCCTCGGCGACCGGCGACTGGATCTCTCAGCCGTGACGAGGATGTAGGTGGTGGCCTGGCGCGCGTTGTGACGCCCGAGCCGCATCCAGGGCTCGCCCGGCACCGTGATCGCGACCCCGGCGGTCCGTCATACGTCGATCTCCTCGATCGCGGTGACCACGATGCCGTGCTGCGCCAGGATCTCGATGAGGTCGTCATGCACGTCGGTGGCGACGTGGAGGGCATTGTTCGTCTCGTCGACCAGGCCGGATCCGCTGTCTCGGTGCTCGATGCGGGCGAGGATCGACACGAGGTTCCGGCGGGCCACCGCGAGCTCGTGGATCGCGGTGGCGCACTGTTCGACGAGTCCGGTCAACCGCTCACCGATGGAGACCAGCTGGGCCGTCGCCTCACCCGTGGACGCCGCCCTCTTCACACGTTCGGCGGTGATGCCGAGCTGACCAATGACGGCCCCGATGTTCCAGAAGCGCAGGTACGCCTGGGTGACCTGGGCGTACTCACCCTTGAGTGACTCGAACACACCGTCGATCCCGATGCGCTGCGCTGCCGCGATGGACCCCTCGAACACGCGCCGGAGTTCGCCGATCCTCGTGACCGTCTCGTTGATCTCTCGCTTGGCCTCCTCGCCATAGGCCACCACGGCGTATAGCGCCGATTCGGACACAGGAGCCCCCTTCGCAGATGTTGTGATGAGCGCGACCCCCGTGACCGGTCTACCGGGGTGAGGCTGCAACCCTTGACACGTGACCAAATGGTCACCTATAACAGGGGAGTGGTGGCTGACGACGACGCCGTGTTCCGCGCGCTGGCCGATCCGACGCGCCGGGCGTT
>DATCVR010000018.1:0-3842 GCA_036566745.1 Jiangellaceae bacterium
CGGGCCAAGGCGATTCCCCACGGCATGAGCGGCTACCTCGTGGGCCACGTCGTCCGCACCAGCCTCGAGACGTTCCCGGCGCTCGCGGTGGTGCTCGTCCCGGGCCTGTTCGTCTTCGACGACCTGATGTCGGGCGGCGCCACCGGATGGCTGACCTTCTCGTGGGTGCTGGCGCTCGGCCTGGTCGCCTCGATCCCGATCGGGATGATCATCGGCGGCCTCGTCAAGCGGCCCAGCAAGGTCGGCACCTGGGGGATGCTGCCGATCATCGGGCTGGTGTCGATCTCCGGGATCTTCTATCCGATCACCGCGCTTCCCGACTGGATCCAGACCGTGGCGCAGGTGTTCCCGATCTACTGGCTGGGGCTCGGGATGCGCTCGGCGTTCCTGCCCGACTCCGCAGCCGCCTGGGAGATCGGCGAGTCGTGGCGGACTCTCGAGACCGTGGGCGTCCTGGGCCTCTGGGCGGTCGCCGGCGTCCTCATCGCGCCGATCGTGTTGCGGCGGATGGCTCGGCGCGAGTCGGGATCGATGCTCGAGGCCCGCCGCGAGAAGGCGATGCAGCGGATCAGCTGAGGGCCGCGACAATGGCAGCCGTACACGCGGCGAGGGCAGGAAGGCAGGCAGGGTGAGCGACACGATCCACAACCGCATCGCGGTGCTCCGCGTGGAGCGGGGCGTGTCGCGCCGCCAGCTCGCCGATGCCCTCGGCGTCCACTACCAGACCGTCGGCTACCTCGAGCGCGGCGAGTACAGCCCCAGCCTCGAGCTGGCTCTTCGCATCGCCGCGTACTTCGAGGTGGCCGTCGAGGTCGTCTTCTCCCTCACACCGTTCCCGCGCATCGGCCACGCCGAGCACACCGCCTGATCACCACCGCGTCGCGACCGCCTCGAAGAACGTCACCGGTGGGCCGGGCCGCTGACGACGGCCTTCTGCGGCGATGGCCAGACCGGGCTTGTCGAGATCACGCAGCGGTGCCGGGAACGCTGGTTGCCCGGCCGGCGCCGCCGATCCGGTCACCGCGCTGGTGCCCACGACCGCGGGCACCGCCACCGCGCCGGAGAACTACGTCAACGCGGTGCGACGCGAGACTGCTCCCCGGACCCTGCGAGATGTGTCAGCCATATTGCAGATCGCAGAGTAATGCTTCGCCCGCACTTGTCACGGTTGGCGGGCGAGATCGGGTACGTGCCCCGAGCACTGTTGATCGTGGAGTCCTGGCCCGGTCTCGACGCAGGAGGGGGCGGAAACCGGACCAGAACTCCACGATCAACAGGGCTTGGTCAGGATGCGGCTCCGTCGAGTAGGCCGTCACGGTGAGCGAGCGCCGCGGCCTCGCCCCGGCCGGACACCCCGAGCTTGGCCAGGATGTTGGACACGTGGACGCTCGCCGTCTTGGCGCTGATGAACAGCTCTTGGCCGATCTCGCGATTGCTGCGCCCCTCGGCCACGAGGCGGAGGACCTCGTGCTCGCGGGCGGTGAGCGCGGTGCCGGTCGGCTGGCTGGACGGGAGACCCTCGACCAGGGGGATGCGAGCCCGCCGCGACAGCTCGGCGATCCAGCCGCGGATCAGCCCAGCACCCAGCTGGTCGGCCGTGCTCGCCGCCTCCCGCAACGCCTGGCGCGCGCCGGCGCGGTCGCCGCTCTCGGTCAGCGCGAGCCCGAGCCGGTACCCCGAGTACGCGACCAGATGGGCCGGCCCCTCGACCACGCGCAGCTCGTCGAGCGCGCTCCGCCAGGCATCGGCGTCGAGACCCGAGCTGGCGAGCTCGGCCTCGACCAGGGCCGGCCACACCGACGGCACCCACCGGGAGGTCTGGCGTTCGAGCAGCTCACGCAGCCAGGCGGCGTCGGCGTCGAGACGATCGGGACGGAGGCCGGCACGACGTCGCTCGCCGAGCGCCCGGGCGGCGGCGAAGACGATCGGCAGGTCGTGGCCGGGCGAGTCGACGTAGTGGGATTCGCTCATGCCCTCGACCGCGGCCGCCCACGCGCCGTCGGCGTCGCCCCTGGCCAGCGCGAGCTCGGCCGCGACCCGCTCGATCAGGCGATCGTCCTGGGGCAGCCAGATCCGCCCGCCCAGCGCCTCGCGGAGCTCGGTCATGGCGGCGTCGGCGGCCTCGAGCTCGCCGCGCCAGGTGAGCAGCGAGGTACGCAGGGCGAGGAGGTGGCGGGCGTGGGTGGGCGGTGGCTCGAGCTCGAGGCCGCGCCGAATCAGCCGCTCGGCGTGGTTCCAGTCGCCCGCCATGAGCATCGGCTCGGCGGCGTTGCCGGCCAGCATCGAGCCGTGAGTGCGCTTGCGACCCAGCGCGCTGGCGTGGTTCTTGCCCTCGGTGGCGACCTCGACCGCCTCGGCGTAGCGCCCGATGAGGTTGAGGGAGTCGGAGAGGTTGATGTGGTAGCGCAGCAGGGCACCCGCACGGCCGTCGGCGGCGTCGCGGGCGCGCCGCAGCTCGGCCAGGCCTCGCTCGACGTCGCCGAGCTGGACCCAGGCGGTGCCGCGGGTGTTGATGGCCGAGGAGGCGATGTGCAGGGCGCCACACTGGGCCGCCACCTCGATGGCCTCGCCGGCGATGGCGATCGACTCGTCGAGCCGCCAGCTCAGCATCAGCGAGATGCTCAGTGACACGAGGACCTCGGCGCGCAGCGGGCTGGGCGGCTCGGCCGGGATCAGGGCCAGGGCCTGTTCGAGCGTCTCGATGCCGCCGGGGCGGCCGGACTTGTCGAGCAGGGCGCCCTTGCGGGCCAGCAGCTCGCCCATGCGCCCGGCCGTGCCGTCGTCGTCCACAGCCTTGAGCGCGCCCTTGATCAGCGCCAGCGCGCGATCGACGTCGCCGGCGTCGCGAGCGGCGTCGGACGCCCGGAGTACGAGGTCGAGGCGATCGCCGTGGGAGCTGGCTTCGGGATCGTCGACCTGGTCCCACAGGTCGAGAGCGCGTTCGAGCATCTGCTGGGCCGTGGCGTGGGCGTAGGTGCGGACGAGCTCGTCGGCGGCCCGCAACGACCACGAGAAGGCGCGCTCGACGTCGTGGGCGGACTGCCAGTGGTGGGCGATCTCGACCGGCGCGACGCCCGTGGGCAGCAGCTCGGGGCGGCGTTCGAGGACCTGGGCGTAGCGCGCGTGCATCCGCGCGTGTTCGCCGGGGAGCATGTCGTCGTGGAGCGCCTCACGTAGCAGCGCGTGGCGGAAGGCGTAGCCCTCGCCGTCGATGCTGACCACCCCGGAGGACACCGCCTCGCGCAGCGCGGTCTCGAGCACGGCGACCTCGAGCTCGGCCACCTCGGCGACCACCGCGTGGTCGACGTGGTTGCCACCCGCGGCGAGCAGCCGCAACAGCCCCTGCGTGGGCGCGCTGAGCGGCTCGACCCGCACCAGCAGCAGATCGCGCAGCGATCCGGGGAGGTCGTCGCAGCCGCACTCGCCGTCGACGTAGGCCAGCTCCTCGACGAAGAACGGGATGCCCTCGCTGCGGCGGTGGATGCGCGCCACGCTGTCGGCCGGCACCTCGCGGCCCAGGACCGAACAGACCATGGCTCGGACGTCGTCGCTGTCGAGGCGCGGCACCTCGACGCGGCGCACCCGGCGCACGCGGTCCATCTCGGCGAGGAACGGCCGCAGGGGGTGGCCGCGGTGGAGCTCGTCGGTGCGGTACGTGGCCACGGCGAACAGCCCGACCTCGCCGACCGCTCGCACCATGAAACGCAGGAGGTCGCGGGTGGGGGCGTCGGCCCACTGGAGATCCTCGACCACGACCACCAGCGGACGCTCGGCGGCGACCCGCTCGAGCAACGTGGTCACGACGTCGTAGAGCCGGCCGCGACCCTCGAGGGTGTCGGCCA
>DATCVR010000019.1:0-10711 GCA_036566745.1 Jiangellaceae bacterium
GAGCCGATTCCACACCCGGCTCAGCGCCAGCACCGCCGACACGAACAGCGCGAGCGCCAACGTCGCGGACCCGAGCGCCGGCTGTCCGGCGATCAGCAGGACCACGCCGATCAGCGCTGCCGCCACGGCCACGCCCTGGTAGAGCACGGGCATCGCCTGCCAGAGCCGGCTCGCGACGTCGCCCGTACCGTCGCCGCCCGGCGGCCGGGTGACGATCCGCGTCGCAGGCCTCGATGCCATGCCAGTCCCCCCAAATGCAGGTTAGTCGCACATCATGCCGATCAAGGTCATCTCCGGGCAATTCGGAGAGCGACTCGCTCGCGGAGACGCTCCAGTCGTACTGCGGCGATTCCGGCGTAGGCGGACCGCAACAGCGCCGCGAGCGGACCCGCATGAGTGAACTCGTGCCCCACCACCGTCTGCCCGCCGTCGCGCTCGAACCGCCAGGTCCCGACCTCGTGGAAGCCCGGCACCTGCCAGTCGGCGACCAGGCGGTCCGGCTCGATCGTCGGGTAGGTGAACCGGCCACTGAGCCCGCCGCGCACGCTGATGCGATACGGCGCGCCCGCGGAGGCGACGGCCGGGCCGGCGATGGAACGGAACGCCTCGTTCCATTCGGGCAACGCCAGCGGATCGAGCAGCACCGCGCGAACCGCCTCGAGTGGTGCGTCGAGGCGGGCCTGGGCGCGCTGGACGC
The DNA here is from genome assembly GCA_036566745.1 of Jiangellaceae bacterium. GTDB lineage: Bacteria > Actinomycetota > Actinomycetes > Jiangellales > Jiangellaceae > DATCVR01. The sequence goes on from DATCVR010000019.1 coordinate 698, forward strand.
GCTCGTCGCCGGTCATGACGTCGCCCCCTCGGCTCGCTCGGCTCGCCGGGCGCGGCGGGCCAGCGCCTCACCCGCGGGGAACGCACCAGCCAGCGCGCGGAGCAGGAGCAACGCCTCGCTGACCGGCGTCCCGTCGGTGAACTCGTCGATCGTGCGGTACAGCCGCTCCTCGGCGACGGCGATCCGGGCAGCCGCCTCCTGACCGGCGGCCGTGAGCGACAGGGTGACCTGCCGGCGGTCCGTGGCATCGGTGTCACGCTGGACCATGCCCATCGTCACGAGACGGTCGACGAGCCGGCTCGGACTACTGCCGGTCTCGCACACGAGCAGCTCGCCGAGGCCGAGCAGGGTGAGCGGCTGATGGTCGTGGAGCACCCGGATGACCTCGGCCTGCGACGGCGTCACCCCGATGGGCCGGAGGTCGGCGGCGAACAGCCGGTTCCCCTCCCGCTGGATCGCCAGCACGAGATACCTCAGCTCTTCAGCGGGCCTCACGAGCCACCTCCGGGCGCGCCAGAGCCGCGTCCAGCCGCGCGCTCGCGCCGGGATCGTGCGCCGCGAGGACTGCGAGGCCGGGCATCGAGGCCCGCAGGGCGTTGACCTTGGCGACGGCGTCGCGCATCTCCCGCTTGTCACCCACCCCCGGCAGCTTGCCGGCCGCGAGCAGATCGGCGTCGTAGGTGAGGTCGCCGACCAGCAGCAACGGCGCCCGACCTGGTCGCCGCACGAGCAGGGACAGCGACCCCGGCGTGTGCCCGGGCGTGGGCAGCAGGACCAGGCTGCCGTCGCCGAACAGGTCGTGACCGTGGGTGAACGGCGCGAGGCCCGAGTCGCCCAGCGGCTCCGGAATGACGCGGTTCCAGCGCAGCCCCGGCAGGTCGATGTGCGCGGGCATGAGTCCCCGCGCCTCGGGCAACGGCCGCTGCAGCGACGCCCACTCCTCGGCGCTGATCACGATGTCCGCGGCACCGCCCAGGATCGGCAGACCGCCGATGTGGTCCTGGTGCAGATGCGAGATCACCGCCGTCCGGACGTCGTGGGCGCGATGCCCGAGCGCCGCCAGACCGGCCTCGAGCGTCTGCTCCGGCTCGATCTCGAACGTCGCCAGCCGCGAGTACACGAGCCCGTTGAGTCCGCCAGGGAAGTAGCCCGGATCGGTCACCGACGCGCGGTCCTGCCCCGTGTCGAACAGCACCAGGCCCTCGCGGTGCTCGATGACGTACACGTTGATCGGCCGAGGTGCGGTCCACCGGCGCGAGGTGAACAGCCAGAGGTAGGTGTTCTTGCGGGTGGGCCCGACGTGTTCGGGCCGGATGCTCACGGAGCCGGTGCTGATCACCGACACCCGCGCGATGGGATCGTGCTCGGCCATGGCCAACTCCTAAGTAGATGTCGTGTCATTAGATTATACGACATCTATCTTGCCGCAAGGCACTCCGAGCAACAGACCACCGCGGCGACGGTCAGTCGCGCTCGCGCCACTCCTCGTCGAGGATCGCGAACACCAGCTCGTCGGACCATTCGCCCTTGATGAACTCGTTGCGGACGAAGTGGGCTTCCTGTCGCAGGCCGAGCCTCGTCAGCAGACCGGCCGACGCCGAGTTGCGCGCGTCGAGGCGGCCGATGATGCGGTGGAGGCCCAGCGTCTCGAAGCCGAACCGGAGCAGCTCGACCGATGCTTCGTACGCATAGCCGCGGCCGTGGAAATCGGGGTGGAAGATGAACCCGATCTCGCCGAGGCGGTGCTTGGTGTCGACCATGAAGAACGTCACCTCGCCCACGTGCTGACCCGTCTCGCGCAGGGTCACCGCACGGGTCAGCGCCTGGCCGCCGGCATCGAGTGCGGTCGGCGACATCCGCAACGCCAGCGACGCGGTGACCTCGTCGGCGGTCTTCGGGTCGTACAGGAGGAACCGGGTGACGTCCGGATTCGACTGCAACCGGTAGAGGTCGTCGTAGTCGGACTGCACGTAGTCCCGGATGGTCAGGCGCTCGGTCTGGATCGGCTCCCACGACGTCATCAGGGGAGCCTAGGCGATCGCCTCCGAGGTCAGCGGAAGCGGCGGAAGAACGTGCGGATGTCGCCGACCAGGAGATCAGGGGCTTCCAGGGCGGCGAAGTGACCGCCGCGATCGAACTCGGACCAGTGCACGATCGTGTGGCTCCGCTCGAGGATGCGGCGGATCGCGGGATCGGTGGGAAACACGGCAACGCCGGTGGGCACGCCCGACGGACCGGCAGCGGCGGGGCCCGCCACCCGGTTCTCGTAGTACAGCTGCGCTGACGACCCACCGGTGCCGGTCAGCCAGTACAGGGTCACGTCGGTGAGGATGTGGTCCAGGTTCACCGCCTGGTCCGGCAGTTCGTGGGCCGGGTCGGTCCACTCGTGGAACTTGTCGATGATCCATGCGAGCTGCCCGACCGGTGAGTCGCTGAGCGCGTACCCGATCGTCTGTGGGCGGGTCGACTGCAGATCGGCGTACCCGGTGCCGGTCTCGCGCATCCGCCCGGCGGCCGCGAGGCGGGCCTGCTCGGCCGCCGTGAGGTTCTCGAAGTCCTCCGGCTCCACGGCGGGGTAGCTCAGGCCGCCGTTGATGTGGACGCCGACGACGTGCTCGGGGTCCACCCGGCCCAGCGCTGGCGAGACGACGGAGCCGGTGTCGCCGCCCTGGGCGCCGTACCGGTCGTAACGCAGCCGCGCCATGAGCTCGGCCCAGGCGCGCGCGATCCGGTCGTGGTTCCAGCCCGGCTGTTCGAGCGGTGTCGAGAAGCCGAACCCCGGCACCGACGGCGCGACCAGGTGGAACGCATCGCGCGGATCGCCGCCCCAGGAGCGTGGATCGGTGAGCGGCCCGATGATGTCGAGGAACTCGACGACGGAGCCCGGCCAGCCGTGGGTCATGATCAGCGGAAGGGCGTCCGGTTCGGGCGAGCGGGCATGCAGGACGTGGATGGTCTGGCCGTCGATGCGCGTGGTGAACTGCGGAAACGTGTTGAGCTTCGCCTCCTGGGCTCGCCAGTCGTAGCCGTGGAGCCAGCGGTCGACCACCCCGCGCAGGTACCCGAGCGGCACCCCGCGATCCCAGCCGAACCGCGGGATCTCCGACGGCCATCGCACTCGTCGCAGCCGCTCGCGGAGGTCGTCCAGGGCCGCCTCGGGGATCTCGACCCGGAAGTCGTGCAACTGGGTCACAGCTCAGTCCTCGAGCATCGCCAGGTCGAGCCGGCCGAGCCGCTCGGGGTCGGCCAGCAGCTCGATCTCGACGATCTTGCCGTCCTCGATCGTGAACCCGAACACCACGCGCGGCTCGCCGTGAGTCGACCACACGGCTCCGGCGACGCCGTCCACCAGCGCCAGCCGTGCGGCCTTGGCCCGTCCCGAGAAGGTGCCGGCGACAGCCGCGGCGCCGCGCACCTCCTTCGCCGCGCCCACCAGGACGGCTGCGTCGTCCGCGCGAAGCACCACGTCGGGGTCGAGCATCGCCAGGAGCGACTCGAAGTCACCACCGCGTGAAGCGGCGAGGAAGGCGTCGACGACCTCGCGCTGACGGGTGCGGTCGGGATCGGCGGCGGGCCGGCCCTGTACCCGGCGCCGCGCCCGGCTGGCGAGTTGGCGAGCCGCCGCCGGCGTGCGGTCGACGATCGGGGCGATGTCCTCGAACGGCACCCCGAACAGGTCGTGCAGCACGAACGCCAGCCGCTCGGCCGGGGTCAGCGTGTCGAGCACGACCAGGAGCGCCACCCCCACCGAGTCGGCCACCAGCGCTTCCTGCTCGGGGTCGACGCCGTCCGTGCGGCTCGTCGCCAGGTCGGACACGTGCGTGTCCAGCGGCTCCTCGCGCCGCGACCTCCGGGACCGCAGCATGTCGAGGCACACCCGCCCGACGATGGTGGTCAGCCACGCGCTGAGGTTCTCGACGGCGCCGGTGTCCGACCGGCTGACTCGCAGCCATGCCTCCTGGACAGCGTCGTCCGCGTCACTGACGGAGCCGAGCATCCGGTAGGCCACCGCGCGCAGACGAGAGCGGTTCGCCTCGAACCGCTCCGCCAGCACCTCGTGGTCGCCCATCGGTCACCGTCCTCCGGTCCGGTCAGGTGAAGTACGGCATGGAGTCGTCGGCCAGTCCTCGTTCGATTCGCAGACGGTTCGCCGGGTGAAGGCCGAGCTGATCGATCGCAGCTGGCTCGACCCACTGCACCTCGCGCGACTCGTCACTGCCACGCAGACGGCCACCGGTCGGCCGGGCCGTGAAGCAGATCGAGAACTCCTGTCGCACCTCACCGTCGTCGAACGCGATGACGTGGCCAGGGTCGCTGAACACGCCCACCAGACCGGTGACCTCGACGTCGATGCCTGCTTCTTCGGAGACCTCCCGCACGACCGCTTCGGTGAGAGTCTCGCCGATCTCTTGACCTCCCCCGGGGATGGCGTACTCATCGTTGTCGGTGCGCCGGATTATCAGCAGCCTGCCACGGTCATCGCGAACGACGGCGCTGACTGCGACGATCAGGCTGTTCGCCGGGGGCGCGTCGGGGGCGTGGAAATAGTCACGGCGCGCCACGGTCACGGCTCCAACGGTGAGCTCTGTGCCCACACGTTCTCGAACGTCCCCGTGTAGGTGTCGAACAGGTCGGGTGCCGCTGCCCGGGTGAAATGAAGCACCGGCGCATGCGCACCGGGTATGCCGTAGGCGTGCAGATTGACGATCATCGAGTCGTCGGACCGGAACACGGAGTTGTACAGCGTCGTGCCGTGTTGGCGGATGTCCACCCGATCTACGCCCGCGATCGGTCGTACGAACCGCAACGCGTTGCCAATGCGAGCAGCAACCGTCTCCGGGCCAAGCCCCTCATCACGCGAGCGGACGGCCGTAGCCTCAGCTGCCGAATCGCCGAACAACATCCGAACCTCGACACCGGCGCCGGCCCTGGCCCGCATGTGCCGGGCGAAGTCTGGTCGTTCGACCAGGAACAGCGCCGCAATGCACAGCACCTCGATGCGGTTGTTGGCTCGTGCGAGCTGCCTGTCCCACAAGTCCCAAGGCACCGCGCTCCGATGTGGGTAGATGGTCACCGTGTCATCAGGCGGCAGCGAGCCACTTTCTGCGAATGTCGCGCTCACCGGTGGCTGTGCCCCCAGGTTGAGAACGGTCTCGTACGCATGTAAGAGGCTTGGCGTCAATGGACGCTCCCCGAGTTCCACGCGGGAGAGGTGGCCTTTGCTACGGCCTGACTCAGCGGCGATAGCTTCCAGGCTGACCCCGAGTTGTTGACGGGCGCGACGCAGGTCCGGACCGGTGGTCATGCGATCAGCGTGTCCTATGTGGCTCATCGCCGCAACGTTGCCGCAACTCGGATGCGGCGACGACGCAACGGTGACTCCTCGCCGCCCGGAAGCCAGGCTGATTCGCATCACCAGCCGTCGGACGACATCGATGCCACCCGACCAGGCGGTTAGTGCTCCAACAGCGCAGAGGAGTCGTGAATTGTTCACCGCACGCGTGCCACCTAGACCGAGGCCCGCACGCACACTGCACCCGGAGACGGCCGAAGAGCGGGCGGCGCTTGCCTCGCTTGGCGACGAGCAGCTCGCACGCCTGACGGACATCGCTGAGCGGGCTGTCCGAAGAGCGTTCCTCGACGGAGCTGAGATCGGGCGGCGCGAAGTGGAGGAAGAGAACCGCCAGGCCGACCAGGCGTAATCGCGGACCGCCTGCAGCGGCCTCCGTTGCGAGTTCACGCAGGCACTGCCGCTCGGTTTGGGGCCTGGCCGGGTGGGTGGCAGGGTCGATCACCGCGGCGGACGGCAGGCCGGACCGACGATCCCGGTGTCAGAGGCGCGCCCCGCGATGCTCCCGTGTCAGTCGAGTCGGCGGAGACCAGATGCCCCACGTGCCCGATCTCATCGCGACGTTGACCACGATGCGGACCGACACGGACCAGGCCATCGAACTTGGCCACACCCTGCAGGAGCACTGCATCGCCAGGGTGGCGCTGTACACCACGACCTATCAGCACGCAGGTCGGCTCGGTGGACGCCTGATCGGCCCGGATGCAGTCGACGCCGCGATCGAGACGGCCGAACGGGCACGCGACGACGTCAGCGGCCCCGACGAGCACCTGGAGTCCTGGGCCGAGGCGCTCGGCGCTCTCCGGGCGCCGCTCGAAGCAGCCACCGCCGCGACAGGGACGGTGGCCGCCCGCAGCCTGACGAACAAGCAGCTGTTTGCCGACGGGGCCGTCGCCGTCGGCCGCGCGCTCACCGTCCTCGACCTGAGGCGATCCGAGCTCGCGCGCAAGGCAGAGGCCGTGCGGGGCCTGCCCGGAGCCACGCACCCCGAGGCTCGCCGCCGCCTCGTCGACCTCAAGGCCTGGGCCGAGCGCAACGTCCGCACCGAGGACGACCTCTTCGAGCCGTTCACCGAGTGGTGGTTCACACAGTTCCAGCAATCCCCGGTCTCACTGCCGTCGTCTCCGCTCCCGTCGTTCTACCAGGCGCTCCGGTGTCTCTCGCCTGGCCCGCAGACGGTGGTCGACCTCACGAGCGTCATCCTGGCGACCAACTGACGGTCCGATCGGCTGGCGGGCCGGTCGGCCGGCGATCATCCCGCGAGCGCGGCGTGCAACTCGGCCACGCGTGGGTCGTCGGTCTCCCGCAGGATCGCCATGCCTTCGTCGAAGGCAGCCCGGGCCTCGTCCGGACGATCGGTCGCGACCATGATCCGCACCATGACCACCAATGCGTTGACCAGGCCGTTGTCGGCGCCGATGCTCCGCAACAAGGTCTGGGCAGGCACGACGTGGGCCTCGGCTCCGGCGTAGTCGCCCATGGCCTCCAAGGCCTCGGCCAGGTTGCCCAGGCACATCCCTTCGATGATGCGGTTCCCGCTCTGCCGGGCGAGGGCCAGCGCTTCCTCGGTGTGGGCGATGCCCTCGGGATAGCGGCCCAGGGCGTTCAAGGTGTTGCCGAAGTTCAGGAGGCAGGCGGCGAAGTTCGGCGAGAACATCGAGGCATCGGGTGGTTCCTGCTGCCAGCGTCGCGCCGCGTCCAGTGCGGCCTCGTAGTGCAGCCGCGCCCTGTCGAGGTCGCCGCTGTTGTGGATCGTGACCGCGAGATTCATCAGCACGACCGACTCGGTGCCGAGGTCGCCCGCGGCCCGGCATCCGTCCAGCGCCTCGCGGAAGCACGCGACGGAGTCGGCGAGCTTGTCGCCCCGCTCGTAGGCGTTCCCGAGGTTGTTGTTCGAGATGTACAGCTCGACGTCGCCGACGTGCCGGGCAGCAGCCACGCCCAGCTGCGAGATCTCGACGAGTTCGTCGCTGTGGGCCGACATCAGCAGGAACCGGCCCAGCTGCCACGCCAGCCGCCAGACGTGCTCATGCCTGCCGAAGTCGAACGCCCGCCGGGTGGCGAACGTCAGGGCACGATGCTCGGTGTCACACCACGCACGTGCCGCGACCGGATCGTCGAAGGTCAGCGGCGGGGCGGCGGGGTCGCTGAAGTAGACGGCGCCCGCACGGTGGCGGATCGGCTTGATGACGTCCATCGCGTTGTGGAGGGTGTGCAGGTACCAGTCGAGGCAGCGGATCCCCCGCGCGAGCAGTTCGGGCTCGTCGTCCTCGAGCTCGGCGCGTTCGGCCCCGTACATCCGGAGCAGGTCGTGGAACTGGTACCGGCCGCCCGACTGCGTCACCAGACACACGTCGGCCAGGTGATCGAGGATCCGGCGAGCCCTCGGGACCGTGACCCCCGCCACCGCCGCGGCCAGCTCGGGACCGAAGTCGTGCGGCAGGAGGGACGCGAGCAATCGGAACATCCGCGCGGCCTCGGGTTCCAGCGCGGCGTACGACCACGAGAACACCGACCGGACACTCGTCGCCGCGTCGTCGCCGTCGTCGAGGGCGTCGAGCCGGTCGCGTTCGTCGCGCAGCCCACGCATGAGGTCGTCGATGCCGTGATGCTGGTGCCGGGCCACGTACTCGGCCGCGATCACGAGAGCCAGGGGCAGCCGGGCGCACAGACCGGACAACTCGGCCACGGTCGATCCGCTGACGGTCACGCCGTGGTGCCGAAACCTCGTGGTCAGGACCATCTCGGCGTCGGCCGAGGACAGTTCGTCCACGGCCACCCGACGGGCGCCTTCCCGGGCGGACAGGCCGCGCAGTGCGCCGCGGCTGGTGACGATCACCCGGCCGGACGTCCCGGGCAGCAGCGGCCGCACCTGCTCGGAGTCGCGCGCGTTGTCGAGCACGACGAGCGTCCTGCGGTCCGCGAGCAGCGTTCGGTACAGGGCACCTCGGGCGTCGACGCCGGAGGGGATCTGGTCGGCCGCCACGCCCAGGCTGCTCAACACGGCACCGAGCGCCTCGGCGGGCTCGACCGGCAGCCCCGGGGCGAATCCGCGCAGGTCGATGAAGATCTGTCCGTCGGGGAACTCCTCCTGCCGTTGGTGAGCCCAGCGCACCGCCAGCGACGTCTTCCCGGCACCGCCATGGCCGGTGACGGCGGCGACGACCATCCCGGGAGCGGGCGGATCGCCGATGCCCATGGCATGGTCCAACGCGGTGAGCGCGTCGGAGCGGCCGACGAACTCGAGATCGGCGGGAAGCTGCCGAGGGCGCGCGACAAACCGTTCACGCGGCGGCGGAGCGCTCGGACTCAACAGCTCGACATGGATCCCCTGGAGCTCGGCACCCGGATCGACGCCGAGCTCGTCGGCGAGGCGTCGCCTGATCGTCTCGTACGCGGCAAGCGCCTCGGCGGATCGGCCCGAGGTCGCCAGTACGCGCAGGTGGCGGACCCACAGTGACTCCCGCAGCGGGTGCCTCTCGACCTCCGTGCGCAGCAGAGCGTCGTGCTCGCCGGCGACTCCGGCGTCCAACGCCAGATCGGTGGCCCGCTCCAGGACGGCGAGGTAGCGCTGAGTGAGCTGCGGAGCGTCGCGGCTCTCCAGCCCATGGGCCGCCACGCCGTCATACGGGGTGCCACGCCACAGGCCCAGCGCCTGCATGATCGTGGCTCGCTCGGCGTCCGGGTCGGCCGTCGTCGCCGCAGCGTCGAGCAGGCTGGCGAAGTGCACGACATCGACCTGGCGGGGTTCGGCGACCAGGACGTACCCACCGGGCCGGCTCACGATGATGTCGAGGTCGAGGACGCTCCGGAGCCGGGCGACCCAGGTCTGCACGGTGCGGCGGAGGTTCACCGGCGGTTCGTCGCCCCACACGTACTCACCGATGGTGTCGACGGAGACCACACTCCCGGCCGACGAGGCCAGCACCGCCAGGATGGCGCGCAGACGATCGCTGGTGATGTGGACTGCACGGCCGTCGAGCACGACCTCGAGCGGACCGAGCAGACCGATCCACAGGCCGGCCGGCGGGCCGGTCGACGCACGCGTGCCGATCTCGGGTGGATCTTCCGGTCGCAACGAGCCCACGGCCACAGCATTACGGCATCCCGGTCGGGCTGTCACCTTTCGGTGTCACACCGCTCCACTCCTGAGCTTCAGCCCCGCGATCGACCCGAAGCCGTTGCGACACCGCGATGTCCGTGGGTCGCCCCTGCCTCCCGACCTGAGGTGGGGCTGACACAGCTCTTGCCCGGGTGGTTGTGGGGGTGCTCGGGCAAGAGGCCTCGTCGGGGTTGCCTCGTTCGGGCAAGGGGGTGGGCAAGGGTGGCTGAGCAGCGTGGTTGCCATCGACACGATGGGAGCCACCGCCGTGAACAACACCACCAACACCACCACGAACACCGCCGCCGCTGACGGGACCGTTGAGACGACGCATTCGGGTGCCCGTAAGCGCCTCGATGCCACCCTGGTCGGGCAGTTGAATCTGGAATGGGCGCAGCTACGGACCAGCCCGGCCACCGCCGCGACGGTCACCACCTGGGCAGCCAGCAAGCCGGCCCTGGCCGGGTTCGCCACGTTGGCCGAGGTCGAGGCCGGCACCGCGGCCGCCGACCGTACCGGCGCCGATCAGATCCTGCTCGCCCTGCTCGAGTTGGCCGCCGAG